>NZ_JAKTIJ010000036.1:0-61323 GCF_027855275.1 Acinetobacter sp. AOR12_HL
AAAAACAGATGTTAGATCAAAACATTAAAACTCAATTAAAAGCTTACCTAGAACGTTTAGAAAGTCCAATCGAATTAGTTGCTGCTTTAGATGAATCAGATAAAGCTGCTCAAATTAAAGAATTAGTAACTGAAATCGCTGAGCTTTCTGACAAGGTAACAGCCCGTTTTGATGGTAACAATACACGTCGTCCAAGCTTTGGTGTGGCTAAAGCAGGTGAACAGCCTCGTGTATTCTTTGCAGGCTTACCAATGGGCCATGAGTTTACCTCTTTGATCTTGGCTTTGTTACAAGTGTCTGGCTATGCACCTAAAGTGTCGGATGAAGTTTTAAATCAGATTAAAGGCTTAAACCTCAAAGCCAACTTTGATGTATTCGTATCATTAAGCTGTCATAACTGTCCGGATGTGGTACAGGCGCTTAACCTGATTGCCATTTATAACCCGAACACCACGGCAACCATGATTGATGGTGCATTCTTCCAAGACGAAGTGGAACAACGCAAAATCATGGCTGTACCGATGGTATTCCAGGACAATGAGCACATTGGTCAAGGTCGTATGACCCTTGAAGAGATTGTGGCAAAACTTGATACCAACTCGGCTGAAAAAGACGCAGCAGCACTCAATGCCAAAGATGCGTTTGATGTATTGGTGATTGGTGGTGGACCTGCGGGTGCAACAGCTGCAATCTATGCGGCACGTAAAGGCATTAACACAGGTATCGTGGCTGAACGCTTTGGTGGTCAGGTCATGGATACCATGGACATTGAAAACTTCACTTCTGTGCAAAAGACCCAAGGTCCTAAGTTTGCTGCTGAGATGGAAGCCCATGTTCGTGAATACGAAGTCGATATCATGAACCTGCAACGTGTCAGCAAAATCACTGGTGCAGACCAAACAGCAAATGGCTTGGTTGAAATTGAACTTGAAAACGGTGCAAAACTTGAATCGAAAACTGTGATCCTTTCTACAGGTGCACGTTGGAGAGAAATGAATGTACCGGGTGAAGCTGAATACCGTACCCGTGGTGTAGCGTACTGTCCACACTGTGATGGTCCATTGTTCAAAGGCAAACGTGTTGCCGTGATTGGTGGCGGTAACTCAGGTGTAGAAGCGGCAATTGACCTTGCAGGTATTGTTGAGCATGTGACTTTAGTTGAGTTTGACACTAAACTTCGTGCTGACCAAGTCTTGCAAAACAAGTTAAACAGCTTGCCAAACACCACTGTGATTATGAATGCATTAAGCACAGAAGTATTGGGTGACGGTTCACAAGTAACCGGTCTTAAATATAAAGACCGTGCGACTGATGAAGAGCATGTGGTCGAGCTTGCAGGGATCTTTGTACAGATTGGTTTACTTCCAAACACTGACTTCTTAAAAGACAGTGAGGTTGAGTTAACCAACCGTGGAGAGATCATTGTCAATGACCGCAACGAAACCAATGTAAAAGGTGTATTTGCTGCAGGTGACTGTACCACTGTACCGTACAAGCAGATCATTATTGCTACAGGTGAAGGCGCTAAAGCATCACTCTCTGCGTTTGATTACATCATTCGTTCTGGGCAGTAAAATCGGTCAAATCACTATCATTTAGTTCAAGCCTAGCATTACAAAATGCTAGGCTTTTTTAATACTAGAGTTACAACTTTTTAACAATTTTCGATCTTTATTAATCAGTTACTTTATGTTTATATTTTAGACATCCATAATTTTGGATGCTATGAATTAGAAGGAAAAACACAATGAATAAATTACTTGTTGCTTTAGGTCTTGCTGCGACTGTTGCCCTTGTTGGTTGTAATAAAGATAAAGCTCCAGAAACTGGCGCGACTACAGGTGAACACTTAGAAAATGCTGCTCAACAAGCAAGTGCTGATATCAAATCTGCTGGTGATCAAGCTGCGAGCGATATTGCAACTGCAACAGACAACGCTTCAGCTAAAATTGATGCTGCAACCGACCACGCTGCTGATGCGACTGCTAAAGCTGCAGCTGAAACAGAAGCTACTGCACGTAAAGCGACTGCTGATACAGCTCAAGCTGTTGAAAATGCAGCTGCTGATGTGAAAAAAGATGCTCAACACTAATTCGCTTTAGCATTAAAAAAGCCCCTATTTCTTAGGGGCTTTTTTAATACTTTTGAAAATTGCTTATGAAATTAAACCTTCATCACGCATTGCAATTTGTACTGACTGACGTTCTGCAACTTTATTACGTAAGGCAATAATATGTTTATATGGCGTTAAATCATGCTCAATTGAGTTTGACCAATTTGTTAAAACAAATAAATACGCATCTGCTGGACCAAAATTATCATTTACCAAATAGTCATAATCCGACTCAGCCAAATAATTATCGATATATTTTAAAAGACGGTCGATTTCAGCATAAGCTTTGGTTTTTTCATCATTTGTTAACGGCGCCCCAAAAAATACCGCGTATGCATCATGCAGTTCAGAATTTAAATAGCCCAACCATTCCAACACTTTCGCACGGCCTAAGCCCGAAGGAGGAATCAAATCTTGTTTAGGGTCATGCTGAGCAAGGAAAGGTAAAATCGCTACGTTTTCAGTTAAAATTAAACCCGGATTAATTTCTAAAGCTGGTACATATCCCTTTGGGTTAATTTCATAATAATCTGCACCTTTTTCTGTTTTATGTGTTTTTAAATTTACTCGTTCTAAATCAAAATCAACATTAATTTCATTTAAAATAATATGTGCAGCTAAAGAACATGCGCCTGGCGAATAATATAATTTCATATCTGATCCTTGTTATCTCACATTAACGTTTTAAATTGGTTCTAAAAAACCTGCAAGGTTTGTACAATTCCTTAATTGTAAAAAAGCGTAAATTTATAAATTACTTACACTACCTAATATTCTTGAAAAAGTTTTCCCTTGCAAGTTGTCTTGCGTGACGATTGTTTAAAATATGATAAAACACATTCACATCACGCATTTTTACCGTTAACTACGTTTAAAAAGCTGGCTAATCCATTCCATTAATTGAGATAAGAAATCGAAAATTGGACTTTTCTGGTCATCATTTGGCTGATTCGAGTCTTTGCCATTTAAATCTAGATCGACAATCACAGGGTCATGATCCGAAGAACGATAGGCATCTTCACCATAGAACAAAGCTTTTTGCTCATCAGTTTTATATTCTTCGTTGTAATCTAGAACCGTCGGCTCGTCAGCATTAATATGCCAAGCAAAAGTACGAACTACTTTTGGATATAAATCTGCATCAGCAATAGCATGGTCTAAGTTACCCGCTCCACCATTACCATTTGCATCACTTGCCACACCAAAAACATAACTGTACGCCTGAGCGCCTTGCCCAACTTTAGCGTCATTGAGTAAGACTTTATAATTGGCTTTTTCAAATGCCAAAATCGGCGCCTCTTTTGCATAACTGTTCATGTCTCCAACGAGTAAAGCATTTTGCTTAGGCACTTGCGTTGGATTTTTTGCTAGCCACTGCACAATTTGATCAACTGCTTTTACGCGGGTTGGATTCCAGCATCCCTGACCATCATTTTGATCTGCATCAGAAGAGTTGGCATCTACTCCACTACATCCTTTTGATTTCAAATGGTTTGGAATAACGGTAAATGTTTTATTACCACGGACAGCTTGGAACGTTTGAGCTAAGGTCGTTCTGTTTTTATCACCTAAATCAAGCACAACAGCTTTATTTAAAGGCTTCACACGCTTGCTGTTATAAATAATCGCAACAGCAATAACATCGCTACCTAAACGATCCAGATTTTCAGGAATAACATATTTCCAGTCTGGACCTAGTGCACTCGTTAAATGAGCAATCGCGCTGTTTGGGCCATAGCCATTGTTGGCAATTTCCATTAAACCGTATACGTCAGCATCAATCGCTTTTAATGCACTCACAATTTTACGGTGCTGTTTATCAAACTCTGCTTGTGTGTTTGCGCCACGCTCTGTTGGGAAACCTGTTGCACCATTGTCATAGTTCAAGACGTTAAATGAAGCTACACGAATATGATTGGCATTTTTCGCAATAACATTTTGACGAGAGTTGGTTTGAGCAATAACTTCTGGTTGCGTACGTCCAAGCACTGGTTGTACGCGCCAACCGTTAAAACGATATTCTAAAATCCCTTCGACATTTTTAAGCTGATAGCCTGAACGCAATGTATTGGCAGCACTAAAATTTGTAGGTAACCATGGTGTACGGTTTTGATTGTTATAACCATCATCAAAAATAATTTTAGATAATAAATTTTTCTGAGCTAGAGCTTTAGCTTCAGGAGATAGTGCTGGATATAAATTGGTTGGAATATATAAGCGACCTAAACTTAAAGATAGTTCACCATAACGACCATAATTATAATTCTCACTCACCGTTAAAGTCTGAGGCAATTTCACCAACATGCCTTGATAACGCTGCGGAGAATGGGTTGAACCGGCTGTTAAGCTCGAAAATGGTAATTCAAGGCTAATTGGCTGAACCTGATTTACCATATTGCTATTACAGGTTTGAATATCTTGTTGTAATTGGTCAATCTGTAGCTGATTTTGATAGCTCGTTAAACGACCACGTAAAATAACCTCATCACCAATTTGTCCACCTTTCACCGTACTACTATTCGGAATATAAACAAAAATGGCATTGCTCACATTTGCACGTGCTTTCGTATCAGGTGTTTGAACATAAAAACCAGAGAAACCATTGGCATAACGATAGTCGGCAGTAATCACCCCACGTACGGTATAAATCTGGTTTTGTGCTGCGGTTGCTAAATCAGCAATTGGTGTATCGGAACTTGAACAACTTACTGTTTCAACAGGTGGCTGTGTTATTGAGCCAGATAAATTTGAAAAGTCATTTCGGTTTGTCCAAGCCGACCATGAACGGTCCAAATCAAATGTAGCGGTTGCATCAATACTTAAAGCTGGGTTCTCAGTTTCATTACGCTTAAAACTATTTCCCAAGCTCGAAACGGCTGTTCCCCATCCTGCTTCTGGTCGCTCACCAATACGCCCAAAACGGTCTACAGGTGTGCCTTTATAAACGAGTACAACGGCATCATCACCATTAAAAGATAATGCAGCGACCTGATTTACTTTACTACCAAGTTCAGCCTGTAACTCAGAACGACCTACCAAAAACTTCTGCTTACTGGTTAACGATCCTTGTAAACGGAAAGTTGCTGTTTTTGCTGTACCGCCATTATTAAATTGTTGAATCTCATAGTCGGCTAAATTAACTGTAGTCCCATCCGGGTTATAAATTTCTAACCCTTTTTTATTACTGCTACCATCAACATACTGGCTAAACATGAGCTGTGCCTGAGCAACAGAACTATATGAAAATGCACCTAATGCACTTAAAAAAATCGAAAGTGTTTTTAATTGAAAAGTTTTCATGAGTAAAAATATTCATGTGAGTTTTAATTAGCCTCTTAGATTAAATATTAATCATGACATCTACATGAAGAAAAACACCGAAACATTTGACTTGACCACCTGAAGACTTAAAATACCGCATTTGAATTTCAATATTGCCAAGGTTATGTCGATCGATCAGTTAGAAACGCAAATTGCAGAATTGGACAATTTGCCTGAACACCGTGAAATTGTGACGTTTATGCGTCGTTCAGCCCCACTCAATACGTCTCAACGCACGGCTTTAGAACAACATCGCGATTTAATTTTGGAATATCCCGTGGGTGACTTACGTCAGCACTTCGAGCATCCAGAGCGCCCTTTAACTGTTGAAATCGGTTTCGGTATGGGCCGTTCTTTAGTGCTTATGGCTAAAGCGAACCCTGAACGTAACTATGTGGGTATTGAAGTCCATGTACCGGGCATTGCTCAATGTGTCTATGAAGCAGGTATGGCAGAGCTTAAAAATTTACGTGTACTCGATGCTGACGCAATTCAAGTACTACGTGAAATGCCTGACAACAGTATCAACTGCGTACAACTTTACTTCCCGGACCCTTGGCAAAAGAAACGTCATTTCAAACGCCGCTTCGTTATTCATGAACGTATGCAATTGGTTGAACAAAAACTTGAGCTTGGTGGCACATTCCACGCTGCAACAGACTGGGAGCCGTATGCTGAGTGGATGTTAGATGTTTTAGACAACCGTCCAAACCTTGAAAACTTGGCTGGTAAAGGCAACAGTTATCCTCGACCAGAATGGCGCCCAGTGACTAAGTTTGAACGCCGTGGCATTGAGTCAGGTCATAAGATTAATGATTTTATCTTTAAGAAGATTAAGTAAGAAACAGGGCTTAGTAACAAACTAGGCCCTTTTCATTTCAATATTAAAAATTAAATAAACCTATAACTTATCTTGTCCATTTTTCTGGCTAATTAAAGATTGCCAATTGAACTCAATCTCGTTATTTATAGAAAAGGTACTTGCCATACTAAAAATACTAAGGACAACACATGTTAAAAATCTTAGGGCGTGATAATTCTATTAATGTTCGCAAAGTCTTATGGCTATGTGACGAATTAAATCTTACATATGAGAGAGAAGATTGGGGCATAGGTTTTCGCTCCGCTCAATCTCCTGAATTTTTGCAATTAAATCCTAATGGTCAAATTCCAGTGATTTTAGATGGCGACTTAGTCCTTTGGCAGTCGAATAGCATTATACGTTATCTAGCAAATGCTTATGATAAAGACCATATACTCTACCCAACTCAAGCTAAGCAAAGAGCTATTATTGACCAGTGGATTGATTGGCAAGCTATAGAACTGAATAACAGTTGGACTTATGCATTTATGTCGCTCATTCGACATTCAGCCCTTCATCAAGATCCGAATTTGTTACAACAAGGTATTGATCAGTGGAATAAACAAATGCAGATTCTCGATCAACAACTTGCAAAAACTCAAGCCTATGTTGCAGGTACTGAGTTTACCCTAGCCGATATACCAATTGGGCTGTCTGTGCAACGCTGGAAAGCAACTCCTTTTGACCATCCAGCGCTTAAACATGTCGACCAATATTTTGAACGTTTAAATCAGCGTAAAGGCTTTTTAAAATGGGGCAATAACGGTCAACCTTAACCTCTTAAAATTAAGATGAGTGATGGCGATTTACGATGCCATCACTTAAAAGTTGATAAACCTGTTTTAAATCATCTCGATTTGCTTGGGCTAATAAGCTTTGATGCATTGCCAAGATATTCTGATCTCCTCGCATTGCAGGTCCTGTTTGCATTTGCTTTGGATCATTTTCAGTAGCTTTTTTTGCTGTTTCCAGAATTAATGGATAAAGCAAGCCAAAGTCGACCTGTTCCGCGTCTACGACTTGCTTTGCTATATCAAAACAATAATTACTAAAATTACAGGCAAACACGGCTGCCAAATGCAAAGTTAAACGTTGTTTGGAGGTGTATTGATATACTCGCTTACTTAGGCTATTTGCTAAATCAGAAAGTATGACTAAATCGTCTTTATTGGTCACCTCTACAAATAATGGTGTGGCTTGCCAATCAACGTCTCTTTCAAGACTGAACGTTTGCAAAGGGTAAAACACCCCTGCTTTTTCATGTACCTGACTGATGACTTGAATGTCTGTACTCCCCGAAGTATGAACCATAAGCGTTTCGGGAAATAACTCGTGTACCTGCGTTGCAAGTTCAGCAATAGCACTGTCTGAAACAGCTAGAATAATTAAATCGCTTGGTTGAAACTCTTGAAGAGACTGACATGCTTTCGCTTGAATTTGCTCTGCAAACTTCTTGGTTTTCTCAAAATCACGTGCATAGACTTGTGCGATGTGATGACCTTGAGCCAACAGTGCCTTTGCCAAATGAAAGGCAACACGCCCACTCCCTAACAAACTAATTTTCATGCCAACCTAACAATATTTATTTCTATAAAAAAAGCTTCTCAAAATGAGAAGCTTTTTTCAAATTAGAATTCAATAAAATCTGTTTTTTATTGAGCTACTGAAAACTCAATACGACGGTTTTTAAAGCGTCCTTCTTCGGTCGTATTGTCTGCAACTGGCTGTTCTGAACCATGGCCTTTAGCAACCAGTTTAGAAGCATCCACTCCTTTAGAAACTAAATAATCTACTACTGCTTGAGCACGTCGTTGAGAAAGCGCTTTATTAGCAGCGGCATTCCCTGTTGAGTCGGTGTGACCGCCTACATCTAATTTAACACCAGACACTTTATTTAAAAGGGTTGCTGCTTGATCAAGAATAGCTTTGTTATCTGCAGGAATGTCACTTGAGCCACTCGCAAAGTTAATAATTTGTAAATTAAGTGCTTTAACTAGTGCGTTTACATCTACATTATTCGGGTCAATTGCAGTTAAGGCTGTTTGTGAAGCACTTAAACTGTTGCTTACAGACTGTTCAGCTGTTTCTGGTGCTGAGGCAACAACTTCAGTATGTGGAACAAGTGCTTTTACTTTAGCAGTTAACGCTTCTAACGCTGCAGCATCACCTGCTTTCAATGTAATCTTGTCACCCACCCATTCTAAAGAAGCGTTTGGAATACCTTTTAATGCACCTAGCACTCCTGCCAAAGCATCCTTATCGGTAAAAGCAGCCGCATAAGTTTGACTTGTATCAACATCACAATCTTTAGTAGCTGAAAAGACTTGTTTAACTTGAGTTTGTAAAGTCGCCAAGAAACCTTGATCGCCAATTCCAGCCTGACACTGGCTCACGGCACCTTTATCATCGGTGCTTAAAGTTAAAGTAGCTGGAGCAGCCGCGGCCTCTACACCGCTTGCAGCTTTAGTTTCTGGTGCAGGTGTAGCTTCTTTATGCTGGCAAGAGCGCCACAACCAAGCAATTAATAACCCAAGAATAATGAGCGCAATAATGGGTAAAAAACCACGAGATTTGCCCGTAGTCTCTGTTGCTGCTGCAAGTGGCGGTGCTGTCGATGAAGTTACAGAAGATAAACCAGCTCCAATACCTAATGGAGCTAATAAGCCCACGGCCCATCCTGGTAAATATGAACGGATCGTTTCAGCATGCTGACGTAAATAGTTCACAATACTTTGTTGATCATTTCCGGCAACGTCAGAAATTGCATTAAGGCTCGGTTTTAATGCGCTATTGAGGGTATTTTCGATTTCATTATTTGGTGCTGTACCGCTTAAATGGGTAAGCACAGTATTCTTAATTTGCTCATTATGAGAAAAAAGATCGGATAATGACGGAGCCAAACTGTTTTTCAATTGTCCTATAAGATCAGGTTTAGCAGCTAATAATGAAAGTAGAATTGGATAAAACTTAGATAAAGCGTTTGTTTTTTCGCCGAGGTATCCATCCTGATTATTTAATATTGTTGAAGATACTTTTTCTTTAAGCAGTTCTATAGGGTTTATCGACATTGGTTATTCTCCCGAATCTTATACGTCGTAACCAGCAACTTTTTGATTATTCAAATACTTCTCTTTGCTGATAGTTTTTTATTCTAATGCGCTCGAAATCTTTTGTTGTTTTTTAAATAATTTATATACAATTTTCCATCTAGTATTTACAAAACAGGCAGATCTTTATGATCTACCTGTTTATATTTTATATCGGCATTTTTCTGCTTAAAATTAAACAGCAAAAGTTTGTAAGACTTTACCTGTAAGCTTTTGACCCAGTAAAGGGGTGTTTTTCCCTTGAGATAAAATAGTGTCTTTACTTACAGTCCACCTTAACTCAGGATCTACCAACACCCATCCTGCTTCAGCTTGCCAACGAGCTGTCATGTTTGCTACCTGTGCAGGAGCACTTGTCACTTTAGTTACCCATTCTAAAGGTTCAAATAGACCTTCATTAATGAGCTGAATACCTAAAGCCACATAAGTATCAAATGCAGTAATACCCGGTTGGGTCTCTGCAAATGGAGCCATTTTGGCTGAACTGCTTAAAGGCTCATGGTGGGTACAGATTGCATCAATTACACCTTGTTTTAAACCTTGGCGTAAAAGCTCTTTATCTTGCTCAGAACGTAATGGTGGACGAACATGTGCAAGTGAATTGAAGCCATCAATTAGTTGCTCAGTTAAATGTAACTGATGCATTGCTACATCGGCAGTAACCGGTAAACCTTTTGCTTTTGCAGCACGAATTAATTCGACCGAAGCGCCACAAGACAATAAACCAAAGTGAGCTTTAACACCTGTCGCTTCAATCATAAGTAGATATTTTGCAATCGCTACGGTTTCTGCAATTGCAGGAATCATTGGTAAACCTTGACGTGATGCAATAAAACCTTCATGAGCACAGCCATCTTTAGCAAGTTGTGGCTCTTCAGCATAGAAAACGACGGTTAAACCAAGACCCGCAGCGTACTCTAATGTACGAACAACGACATCGTCATTTTCAAAAGCAGCATTGGCATTTGAAACAGCAGTACAACCACCCTTTTTAAGGCCGGCCATATTTGCTGGTTGCTTACCATTTAGGCCTTGAGTCTGGGCACCGATGATATGCATGTGAATACCACCATCATGCCAAGCTTTTTCAATTAAGCCGTGAATGAGCGCACCGTTGTCTTGTACAATCGGCTTTGAGTCTGGCGGCGTAATGACGTGCAAAATACCGTTAGCACGTGCAGCTTTACCTTCTGATTTCAACGTTCCATGCTGCTGCTGACCTGGTTCACGCAAACGTGCACACAAATCAACCATAGTTGGCATTAACCATTTACCCTGACCATCAATAGTTTGTTCAACTTGGTCGACTGGAGCAATGAGCTTACCGTCTTGAAGATATACAGTTTGTACGCTGTCTGTTTTTTGGATTGGGTCTAACACACGTACATTTTCAATTTTTACAATACTCATGTGATCCATTCCTTACAACGCAATCGCTTCAATTAAACCTTGTTCTTGGAGTTGCCCTTGCATAGACAACGCCAGCACAGCCATACGAACTGCAATACCGTTAGTGACCTGTTTTAAAATCACTGACTGTTCGCCATCAGCAATACTCGAATCAATTTCTACACCACGGTTCATTGGTCCCGGATGCATAACAATACAGTCCGGTTTAGCCAAGCTAAGGCGCTCTTTGTTTAAACCGTACATTCTGTAAAATTCAGATTGCGAAGATAATGCTGGTGAATCGATACGTTCATTTTGAATACGTAAAGCAATAATCACATCACAACCGGTAATGCCTTCATCCATGTTATTGAACAAACGAACATGGTCGCCATATTCTGAAAAACCAACCGGTAATAAGGTGTTCGGCGCAATCACACGGATATCTTTACATCCGAGTGTTTGAAGTGCAGCTACATCTGAACGCGCAACGCGAGAGTGTTTAATGTCACCAATAATGGCAACACTCAATTCTTCAAATGGTTTTTTCGTCTCACGGCGAATAGTGAGCATATCGAGCATCGCTTGCGTTGGATGGGCATGACGTCCATCTCCGGCATTAATAATTGCGACTTTCGGACATACATCTTTAGCAATGAAATGTGCAGCACCTGAAGATGAATGACGTACAACAAAAATATCGGCAGCCATTGCTTCGAGGTTCCAAAGCGTATCTCGTAAAGTCTCACCTTTTGACGTGCTTGAACGTGCAATATCAATGTTCAATACATTGGCAGACAAACGTTTTGCTGCTGCTTCAAAAGTAGTACGAGTACGGGTGGAGTTTTCAAAGAAGAGATTCATAACCGT
Organism: Acinetobacter sp. AOR12_HL; assembly: GCF_027855275.1. Lineage (NCBI taxonomy): Bacteria > Pseudomonadati > Pseudomonadota > Gammaproteobacteria > Moraxellales > Moraxellaceae > Acinetobacter > Acinetobacter sp. AOR12_HL. The sequence continues at coordinate 11,663 of NZ_JAKTIJ010000036.1, forward strand.
CCGACCTTCTAAAAGCGGGCGGTTAATTAAATTATTATTATCATCTAAAAAGCTTTGCGCGGTATCTAAAATCTTAGTGAGGTTTTCTTTTGAAAGGCCCTCAATCGTTAAAAAATGTTTTAAATTTCCGTCTTGATTGAGCTGAACCTGGCTCGGTTGATGCAACGCTGCAATATGCATAATGGATTCCTATGGGTCGAATCGCGAAAACGTGCATAGTGTAGCTGAATTCCGTTCTTTTCGCAGAAGAACTTTACAGAATAAGGCCCTAAATTGACCAGAAAATTTAGAGCCGTGCTCAGATTACCTTAAAGCACCAATATAATGATGTGGAACTTGTGCCCGATAAATGTCTTCGGCTGTGATTTCTGATTCTTCACTAGTTTGAATACTTACTGTCATTTCTTTTTGAGACTGCTCTGGTATTGAATCAGTCAATACCATTAATCGTTCAACACAGCGTTTTAATTCGTCATCTTCTGCTTCTAGTGCCAGTGCAATTACATATTTCGCATAGTCTTTATTTTGAACAACATACATTGCATCTATCACCCGTCCCGTTACTCTGCGCATACGCACATAAATTTGAGTAGCTAGTGTGAAAGCTTCTGCATTCGCTATAAAACCATTCCCCATCACATCTTTCATTTATATTCCCCTATGTATTCAAATCATAAAAATTGGTTAAAAACCATTAATAATGATTAATTAAATAAGTTTTATTTCGAAAGATTTAGCAAAATACATACCAGTTTTTATATTTTAAACTTTAAAAATCAATTTATTGGTTGCCAAGTGATAGGTTGCAATAATTTAAAAACTTTTAGACACCAAAATACGTTAAACTTTGCATCGTTAATATTTATATGTTTTGGTCAATCGAGTTTATGAATACCTCTTTACGTTTAAACCACTATTGGATTACTTGTGCTGATGGTTTAGAAACCCTCTTACAAGAAGAAATAGAACAGCTTGGCACCAAAGTGACAGAACGTAAAGCAGGACGTTTAATCATTGAAGGAACGCTTGAACATGCTTACCGTATTTGCATGTGGTCACGTCTTGCTTCACGTGTTTTACTTCCAATTCATACTTATGAACTTGAACGTACCCACGATGCACGTGATGTAGCTGAAGAGCTTTATGAAGGTGCAATTAGTTTTGATTGGTCACTTATTTTTGCACCACAAAGTACCTTTGCAATTCGCTTACACGCAGAGCGTGAAATTAAGGTAAATACGCAGTTTGCAACCCTTCGTGTAAAAGACGGTGTTGTTGATTCCTTTATGGAAGCTGTAGGTCGCCGCCCAAGTATTGATACCAAACAACCGGAAATTACATTATATGTGCTTGCGGGCAAAACCGAGCATACATATTGCCTAGATTTATCTGGTGATTCATTACATAAACGCGGCTACCGTCGTTTCATGACAGATGCACCAATTAAAGAAAACCTCGCAGCAGCAATTTTACAAAAAGCCAAGCTTCAGGAACGTAACCCGGAAATCGTACTTGACCCAATGTGTGGTTCAGGCACATTTATTATTGAAGCGTTAATGATTTTAACTGATCGTGCGCCGGGTCTTGTACGTCGTTTTGGTTTTAATGGCTGGCATGGTCATGACCGTGAACTTTGGCTTTCACTCAAAGCGGAAGCAGCAGAGCGTCATGAAAAAGCACTTGAACAACCGTTACCTAAGTTTTATGCATACGATGCTGACTGGGAAGCTGTAAAAGCAACACGCGAAAACATTATTGCAGCAGGTTTTGAAAAGCTACTAGGCGATATTCAAATTGAAGAGCGTACTTTAGCAGACTGGCCAGATTTCGGTGCTGAAAATAAAACTGCTTTTATCGTTACCAACCCCCCATATGGTGAGCGCTTAGGTGACAAAGCTTCTAACCGTTCTCTTTACTTAGGTTTATCTGCCCTCTTACAAAAGAACTTCCCAAATCAATATGCAGCAATTATTGCCGCACAAATTGAACAAGCGGATGTTTTAGCATTTGAAGCACCAGAAACATTACGCTTAATGAATGGTAAATTACCGATTTATGTTCGTTTCGGTACAGTTAAACCTGAAAAAGTCACTCAACCATTCTTGGCAAACTGGCAAGCTCAACCTGTTGAAATGGAAGAAGCTCAAGACTTTGCTAACCGTTTGCAAAAGAACATGACTGCCTTGAAAAAATGGGCAACCAAAGAAAATATCTATTGCTTACGTTTATACGATGCAGACCTCCCTGACTTTAACCTTGCTGTAGACTTATATGGCGACCGTTTACATGTTCAGGAATATGCACCACCTAAAAAGATTGATCCTGAAAAAGCAAAAAAACGTTTTAACTTAGCGCTTGCTGCTATTCGTGCGGTGACAGGATTAAATCGTGATGCAATCTTTATTAAAACACGTGCGCGTCAAACTGGTACCAATCAGTACACCAAACAAAGTACAGCCAATAAACGTTTCATCGTGCAAGAAGGTAAAGCTAAAATTTTAGTGAACCTGACTGACTACCTCGATACAGGTTTGTTCCTTGACCACCGTCAAATGCGTTTACGTATTGCTAAAGAAGCACGTGGTAAGCACTTCTTAAATCTTTATAGTTATACCTCGACAGCCAGCTTACACGCGGCCTTAGGCGGCGCTGCAAGTACAACCAGTGTAGATTTATCTAATACTTACTTGAGCTGGTCAAAAGAAAACTTCGTTTTAAACGGTTTAACGGTAGATCATGCAGACGAACAGCATATGTTCTTTGCAAGTGACTGTTTTGAATGGTTAAAAGAAGGTCATGAACAATATGATCTTATTTTTATTGACCCGCCAACATTCTCTAATTCTAAAAAGTTCCACGGTACTTTTGATGTGCAGCGCGATCACGTCTCTTTAATTAAACGTGCAATGAACCGCTTAACAAGTGAAGGTACACTTTACTTCTCAAATAACTATCGTGGTTTTGAGATGGATGAAGAGATCGAGGCTTTATATAACGTTGAAGAAATTACTTCTGAAACGATTGGACCCGATTTTAAACGTAATCAAAAAATCCACCGTGCATGGAAAATTCAGCATCCTGGATTAAATTAATCTGAATTTGAAAAGGAAGTTATCATTACTTCACGGTAATGATAACTTCACCATGTACATTCTTTGACTCAAAATCATAACGCGTAAATCGATCAGCTCTTTCTGGCAGAGCAACCATTTCTAACTTTTTCTTCTCTTTTCCATCAATGACCTGATTTTGCTTTTGTTCTTGATAAGGTGATAACACACTTGTGCGCAGTGAATTCCATCGAACCTGCTGTAAATAGTTATCCCCTAGTGTTTGCCGAACTTGACGTTGCTCTATTTCTGGCTTCTTCGCATCATCTTGAGCTTTTGCAATAATTACGGGTAGAGCTGCCGTTACTGCTCCTGTTTGAGTTGCAAGCGCACTTTCATTCATAGGCTGCGCAGCCCATAGATTCGTCGGTAATACCGCTATACAACTTAAAATTCCCAGCACACACCCTTGCTTATTGTTCATCATGTTCATCCTAAAATTGTTATTGTTTGTTATATCGAATCAAACTAACAAGTTTTTAACCTTGTCGCAATGTTATAAAGAAACTTCCCGATAATTAGCATTGATCATTTTAAAACCTGAAATTCTTCACAGGCTTTTTGTGAATATTCAAATAGTTTTATAGATTTTTATCTTAGACTTGAACCATACCCTTAGATCACTTAACGTGATTTTATAATTTATTTGTAGTTAGATTTATTCATAAATAAACACCATACGAGGTGGAATAATGCTTCAGCAATGCTGTCAGTTATTAGAAGACCGTTTACTTAAAGTCGCGTTTATTGAAAGTGCCAGTTCAGGTTACTTAACCAGTCAGTTTTCGATTCATAAAAATAGTGGTGCTGATATTTTACTGGGTGGGTTAGTCAGTTATGACCCCAGTATTAAAATCAGTGTTTTAAAAGTTGATCCAAAGTTAATTGAAACCTACACAGCAGAATCGCCACAAGTAACTGAAGAAATGTGCAGGCTTGGTCAAACCCTATTTCAACAAGCTGACATTGTTGTGAGCTGCACAGGTTTATTAAAACCTGGCGGAAGTGAAACTACGGAAAAACCTGTAGGTACTTTCTTTATTTGTATTTCTTATCTAGGATGTATTTATCATTACCATTATTTTTTATCAGGTCATGCCGAACAAAAACTTAAAACTCTCACACAGAAAGTAGCAGACTCAATTATTGCGCTTATATCTTCAAATCAGCATAAAAGTTAAATATAAAAAAAGAGAATATGTTTCCATATTCTCTTTTCGGTTTTAGCAGAAAAAACTTAGCTGAGTTTCAGCTTATCAAACACTAAGTGACCATTTTCGCCTTTAACTAAAATGGTATCACCCGCAACAAAGTCACCTGACAAGATTTTTTGAGCTAGTGTATTTTCAACCTGTTGTTGAATTGCACGTTTCAATGGACGCGCTCCGTATACAGGGTCAAAACCAGCGTCAATCAATAAGTCAAATGCACTGTCATCTACAGTTAAACTCATATCACGATCAACAAGTCGTGAGCGTAAACGGTCTAACTGAATATCGGCAATGCCACGAATCTGTGCTTTTTTGAGTGAATGGAAAATCACCAGCTCATCAATCCGGTTAATAAACTCCGGACGGAAATGCTGACTTACCGCATTCATTACAATAGTACGCACTTCATCATCAGTTGCACCTTCACCAAGTTCACGTACATCTTGTGAACCCAAGTTCGATGTCATCACAATAACCGTATTTTTAAAGTCCACTACACGACCTTGTGAGTCGGTTAAGCGTCCATCATCTAACACTTGTAGCAAGATATTGAAGACATCTGGATGCGCTTTTTCAACCTCATCAAACAACACTACGCTATATGGTTTACGGCGAACAGCTTCGGTTAAAACGCCGCCCTCTTCGTAACCTACGTAACCCGGAGGCGCACCAACTAAACGGCTGACAGAATGTTTCTCCATGAATTCACTCATATCGATACGAATCATGGCATCATCACTGTCAAACAAGAAGTTAGCTAAAGCTTTAGTCAACTCAGTTTTACCAACACCTGTTGGTCCTAAGAACAAGAATGATCCACTAGGACGATTCGGGTCAGACAAACCGGCACGTGAACGGCGAACAGCATTCGATACCGCAACGACTGCTTCATCTTGCCCTACAACACGGTCATGCAAGAACTCTTCCATATGAAGGAGTTTTTCACGCTCGCCTTGCATCATTTTAGCAACCGGAATACCTGTTGCAGCACTAACGACTTCGGCAATTTCATTTTCAGTTACTTTTGTACGAATGAGTTTTGGCTCTTCGTTTTCTTCAGCAACTTCGTCTTGCTCCAATTGTTTTTGAAGCTCTGGGATTACGCCATATTGCAAACGTGCTGCTTCTGCCAAATCGCCTTCACGCTGAGCTTTTTCAAAAGCAATACGTGCTTTATCAAGTTCAACCTGAGCTTGTTTAGTGCCTTCTACCAGTGTTTTCTCAGCTTTCCACACTTCTTCCAGATCGTTGTATTCTTTCTCTACTTCAGCGATCTGTTTTTCAAGATGAGTAACTTCGGCCTTACTGCCTGCGTCTTCATCTTTTTTCACCGCTTCCAATTGCATTTTCAACTGGATTAAACGGCGGTCAAGTTTATCAAGTGCTTCTGGCTTAGAATCGATTTCCATCTTAATACGAGAAGCTGCCTCATCAATCAGGTCAATCGCCTTGTCTGGTAATTGACGGTCTGTAATATAACGATGAGACATTTTCGCCGCAGCAATAATCGCTGAGTCTAAAATCTGTACGCCATGGTGAGTCGCATACTTTTCTTTCAGACCACGTAAAATCGCAATGGTATCTTCTACACTTGGTTCATCGACCAGCACTTTTTGGAAACGACGCTCCAAGGCTGCGTCTTTTTCAATGTATTGGCGATATTCATCTAAGGTTGTTGCCCCCACACAGCGCAACTCACCACGAGCCAACGCAGGTTTTAACATATTACCTGCATCCATCGCGCCGTCACCTTTACCAGCACCAACGAGTGTATGTAACTCGTCAATGAATAAGATGATTTCGCCTTCGTGTTTCGCCAAATCTTTTAAAACAGCTTTTAAACGTTCTTCAAACTCACCACGATACTTAGCACCAGCAAGCAATGAACCTAAATCTAACGATAAAACACGTTTATTCTTTAAGCCTTCTGGTACTTCACCATTGACAATACGTTGTGCCAAACCTTCAACAATAGCGGTTTTACCTACCCCAGGTTCACCAATGAGTACTGGGTTATTCTTAGTACGGCGTGACAAGACCTGAATGGTACGGCGGATCTCATCATCACGCCCAATCACCGGATCAAGTTTCCCCGATAAAGCCCGCTCGGTTAAATCAATCGTATATTTATTAAGTGAGTCACGTTGGTCTTCGTGATTATTACTCATGACTTTGTCACTACCTCGAATATTTTCAATTACTTTGCGTAAGCTGTCGGGAGTTACACCTACGGCACTTAAAATATTTTTTGTTTCACCAGTTTCCGCCAAGCCCAATAAAACCCAGTCAGTTGACAAAAATTCATCGCCAGCTTTTTGCGCGTATCGATCTGCCAAGTTGAGTGCTTTAACTGCTTCTGGGTTTAAATTGACATCGCCCGTCGGGTTAGCAATAGTCGGAGCATCTTTTAAAGCCTGCTCTAGCTTTTGTTTAAGTTCAGGTAACCGTGCACCTGCTTGTTGCAACAAACTAATATTGGACGGCTCTTCCAATAAAGTACTCAAAATATGAATACCTGCTATAGCTGTATGGTCTTTACCCATCGCTAAGGATTGAGCATCTGAGAGGGCTTGCTGCAAGCGGTTCGTAAATTTTTCAAATCGCATTCTTGTTATTCCTCACAACAAATTCGTACTTGTGTAATAGATGGGAACACTTTTTCGGATTTCAAATAAATTTTTATATATTTTTCATTAATTTATAAAAAATACTGCGAGTAAAACTCGATTATAATATGGGTTTGTTTTGTATATATTTCAAGTACACTTCGGCTACATTTTATTAAATATCTTGAATATTTATATTTACTCTCATCTATTTTATAGTCTTCACAAAGACTTCATTGAGAGTTCGCGAATTAAGAATTAATTTATCTTTCCAATTCCATCCTGTTTTTGAAATTAAAAATGCGCTTAAAACATATTGTATTAACAACTTGTCTTTTCAGCTCGACTCTAGCAATGGCGGAGTTACCCCAAGATTCAAGAAGACCCGGTGGTATTGCAGTTATTCCTTTAACTTCGGATATTACTCAGGTCACTTTTCAACACAAACCGGTTTTAATTAGCCAAGAAGGACAGCAGCGTTATGCTGTTTTCGGCATTCCGTTATCTACTCCACTTGGTAGTGTTCAACTCGATACCAATAAAGCCCCTATTCAAATAGAAGTTAAATCTTATCCATATGCTGAGCAACGCCTTAAAGTTACCAATCAAGACTATGTAAATCCCAATCAAAGTCAATTAGATCGTTACGCTCAAGAAGCTAAAGAACAAAATGATGTATATAGTTCATTTACGCAAAGTTCGTGGCAAGCCTTACCAAAATTTATACGCCCAACTTCGGGTAAATTTACCAATTCTTTTGGAAGAAAACGCTTTTTTAATGGTGAAGAACGTGCTCCACACTCAGGTCTAGACATCCCAGCACCAATAGGCCAAAAAGTAGTTGCTCCAGCAGACGGTGTAGTCGTTCAAACAGGTCATTATTTTTTTAATGGACAAACTGTATTAATCGATCACGGCCAAGGCTTAATTAGTATGTTTTGCCATTTAAGCGAGATAAAAGTAGAAAAAGGCCAGCATATTCGTCAAGGGGAAACTTTAGGTCTAGTCGGTAAAACAGGACGTGTCACAGGCCCTCATTTACATTGGGGAATGAGCCTTAACAATGCACGGGTAGACCCTCAACTTTTTCTAACTACGACTCATTAATTTAAAGCTTTACGAAAGTACTTTGGCGCTTCGACATAGCCTTCTCTTAGGTAAAATTGATGTGCCAAAGGTCTTTGTATCCCCGAATGAAGTTCCATTCGGTCACAACCACGTTGCTTTGCTAACCGTTCTGCTTCTTGCACAAGCAAATGTCCCACTCCTTTACTACGCATCTTCTCGTCAACACACAGATAACATATTTTGGCAAACTCACCTTGTAAGGCAATTTGTGGAATAAAATAAAGCGATAAAACTCCATACACTTTTAAATCGTCAGCTGCGACCAACGTAATCGCATTAGGATCTTTACTTAGTATTTGAAATTGTTCCTGAACTACTTTTAAAGGCTGTGAATATCCCATTTGTTTAAGTAAATAACATATGGTTTCGGTATCTTCCCATTGTGCTAAACGGATATTCACTTAACTCTCTCCTTTTATTTTTTTAATTATTCTTATCATAAAAAAAGCCAACATGACTGTTAGCTTTTTATTTTTTAGGCATTCACAAATAAAATTACGCTGCTTCAATAATTTCAAAATCGTGAGTAATTTCTACGCCACCATCTGAAAGCATTTTACTTGCTGAACAATATTTCTCAGCTGATAGCTCTACTGCTTTTGCGACCTGTTTTTCTTTTACAGCTTTACCTGTCACTACAAAGTGTAAATGGATCTTGGTGAAAACTGCCGGAATTGCATCTGCTCTCTCAGCTTTAAGCTGACATACGACATTCGTCACATCTTGACGGGATTTCTTTAAAATAGTCACAATATCAAACGAAGCACACCCACCAAGTCCCATTAATATCAACTCCATAGGACGTGGTCCACGGTTTTCACCACCGTACTCAGGTGAGCCATCCATCACTACACTATGACCGCTCTCTGATTTCGCTTCAAAAGCAACATTCTCTAGCCAATGTACACTTGTTTGCATTGCAACTACCCAAAAAAAATTATAAATTTAAGCAGGGTCTGTTGACATTTCATCTATGGATTGCGTAATAGCTAAAAATTAATCCAAATAAAACGCAAAACACAGACAAGGGCAATCCTTTGTCCAGTTTTGTAATAAAGTTTGTTAAATTTCAGCCGGAATCTGAGGTGCAATTAAAGCATCTTTGATGCAGCGCAAGGCCAGATTTTTGTTCGTTTCGTTGTTAAGCTCTATTGATTTAGAATGACTAAATTCCATAGTTCTTGCTTCGTAACGTCCAGAAAAATTGTCTTATGTCGCAACCATCTGTGAAATGTCAACAGACCCTTGTTTTGTACACTAACATAAAATGAGTTGATAAGGAATTTCATCTCTTCTGTGTAATAGCTCATCTCGAGCTTGTGTGAATTGTTTACCCTATTCGGAACATATCAAGCATGACTTCAAATTTTTCACAACTCAGCACAGATGCTTTATCTCCGGGGCAACTACCTGAATCCGTTAAAGCATTGTTAAAACGTGCTCACATCAACAGATATCCAAAACGAACCACAATTGTTGATGCCGGAACAGAGTCAAAATCTTTATATTTAATTTTAAAAGGCTCAGTTTCAATTATTTTACGTGAAGACGATGAACGTGAAATTGTTGTGGCATATTTGAATCCTGGTGACTTCTTTGGGGAAATGGGGCTTTTCGAACCGAACCCTCAACGTACAGCTGAAGTTCGTACCCGTGATGTCTGTGAAATTGCAGAAATTTCATATGACAACTTCCACGAACTGAGCAAACAGTATCCAGATCTCAGCTATGCCGTTTTCGCGCAACTCGTTCGTCGTTTAAAAAATACAACTCGTAAAATGACCGATCTTGCATTTATTGATGTGTCAGGTCGTATTGCGCGTTGCTTAATCGACCTATCTTCACAACCAGAAGCAATGATCTTGCCGAATGGCCGTCAAATTCGTATTACTCGACAAGAGATTGGACGCATTGTCGGGTGTTCACGAGAAATGGTTGGCCGTGTATTAAAGACCTTAGAAGATCAAGGTATGATTCAAACTGACGGTAAAGCTATTTTGATTTTTGATACTTCATTAGAAGAAACCCCAGTCACTGACGAAGACTATGATGACGAAGAATAATTACTCGTAATTATTGAATAAAGAGCAAACTTCGGTTTGCTTTTTTTATATGCAACAATGAGTTAATACACAAAGCTTACAAACTATTCTGTTTTTATGATTTAAGTTGAATACATATTCTCCGTTAGGCTAACTTAAAATTTCTTAAGGATTTCGCAGTATGCAATTTAAACCACTTGGTCACACTGGCATTAACCTTCCTGAAATTTGCTTAGGTACCATGACATTTGGTGAGCAAAATACTCAACAAGAAGCTTTCGAACAACTCAATTACGCTTTAGAACACGGTTTATATTTTTGGGATACGGCAGAGATGTATTCTGTGCCTCCTAAACCAGAAACATATGGAGCAACCGAAACCATCTTAGGCAATTGGTTTGCACAGCATGGTCAGCGCGATAAAGTATTCCTTGCTTCAAAAATTGCAGGTCCTGGTTTTGGTGGAACACATATTCGAGAAGGCCATACCAAGTTTAATAGTGAACATATTTCGCAAGCGATTGATGGCTCTCTCAAACGCTTACAAACTGATTATATTGATCTTTATCAATTACATTGGCCTGAACGCCATACCAACTTCTTTGGAACACTCGCTTATGGTAATCAACAAGCCCAAAATGATTACGATACTACTCCCTTAGAAGAAACATTACTCGCTCTCCAAAAAGAGATTAATCGAGGCCGCATTCGTTACATCGGCTTATCTAATGAAACACCGTGGGGCACCATGAAGTTTCTTCAGCTTGCTGAAAATTTAGGTGTGAGTAAATTTGTGAGTGTGCAAAATCCGTATAGTCTGCTTAATCGCACCTATGAAATCGGTATGTCAGAAATTGCCAAATATGAGGGTGTAGGTTTACTTGCATACTCTCCTCTTGCTTTTGGTTATTTAACTGGCAAATTTAGAAATGGGGCTCGACCAGCCAATGCCCGCGTTACACTCTTCCCTCGCTTTAGCAGATACAGCAACCCGCAAAGTGAATGGGCAACTGAACAATATGCACAGCTTGCTGAAAAGCATGGTTTAAGCCTGACTCAATTGGCTCTAGCTTTTATTAAGCAGCAATTTTTTGTGACGAGTACAATTATTGGTGCAACCAATTTAGATCAGCTCAAAGAAAATATCCAAGCTTTTGAAATCGAGCTTTCACCAGAGATTTTACAAGGCATTGAGGCTATTCATATACAACAGCCTAATCCTGCTCCTTAAAAACAAAAACGGATGCTCAAGCATCCGTTTTTAACATCAGTTCTATAAATGTTAAAACTTACTTACGACCATTATAAATAGCTAATGCCGCAGGTAAATTCTTACGCATGTCATTAATACGTTGAGCGTTTGATGGGTGAGTAGACAAGAAAGATGATCCACTGCCTTCAAGCTTGTTCATTTTTTCCCAAAGCGTAATCGCTGCATTCGGGTTATAACCTGCACGCGCCATTAGCATTAAACCACCTTGGTCAGCACGGCTTTCCAAACTACGAGAATATGGCAGACCCACACCTACTTGCGTGCCTAACTGAGCCGCAGCCGCGCCTAGTTGACTCACATTACCACCATTAATCTGACTTAAGCCAATATTTAACGCTAAATCAGTTAAAGCTTGTGCGCCAATTTTACTTTTTGCATGCTCTTCCAAGGCGTGAGTCATTTCATGGCCCATAACTGCTGCAATTTCAGCATCAGTCAAGTTCAGTTTATTTACAATACCTGTGTAGAACACGACCTTACCACCAGGTGCAACGTAAGCGTTAATCGTATCTGACTTCAATACAGCCAATTGCCAACTAAATGGCTGGCCTGTCTGATTCATTTGATTCGCATAAGGTTTTAAACGGTTAAAAACCGCATTAATACGGTTATAGGTACTTGAACTTGTATCTAAAGCACCTTTACCACGCGCTTCCTGCACCATTTTATTGAAACTTTGCGCAGATTGAGCATTTAAGGTTGCGGTATCTGCACCTGCCATATCAGCCATTGTGGCACAACCAGAAATTGTTACTGCACCTGCTGCACACAAGCTTAGAACGAACTTTTTATTCATTAACATGGGTCACCTAAATCGTTAAAAAACTGTTTATTCTTTTGCACTTATTATAAGAAATACCACTCACGCTTTAAATCTCTCATTTCTTCACGATCATAGTATTTATGTAACGGTCAATTAGATAAAGTCATCAAATAAATCCAGAATATTAAACATATTATGTTTAAACCAAGATAAACATGACTTAAAGTCTTAACTTTCTCTTCAAGATTAGGATTTTTCCTCTTCCAGAGTAAATAACTGTTTTGTATGAGAACAACAGGAATGAGGACACAAGCAATCAGGACAGAAAGACTCATAAATGCCGTCATGAAGAAGTCCGGATTATAATTTTGACCATAAATAATCAGCATTGCTAATGTGGGTGAACCACCTATAGCAAATAAAAAAGAATAAAAAATGGTTTTTGAAATAGTGGGTTGCAGCTTCATCCTGAGCCTATGATTCCTGAACTATATATCATGTTTTAATCTGAATCGAACCAAACCAAAACTGCACTTTAGTAGGGTATAAAAAAAGCCCCCTTTTAGGAGGCTATTTTTATCTTTGCGAATTACGCAGAGAATGGATGACGTAAAATGATTGTTTCTGCACGGTCTGGACCAGTTGAAACGATATCAATCGGACATTCGATTAATTGTTCAATACGTTTTACATAAGCCAAAGCATTTGCAGGTAATTGGTCAATGCTCGTTAAACCAACAGTTGACTCGCTCCAACCTGGCATAGTTTCATAAATTGGTTTCAAGCATTCGAAAGAAACCGCATCAGAAGAACCTACACAACCTGAATCTGTATTTTCATAACCCACACAGATTTTCACTTCTTCTAAACCATCTAAAACGTCAAGTTTAGTTAAGCAAATACCTGAAAGTGAGTTTACATCTACAGAACGGCGTAAGATTTCAGCATCAAACCAACCACAACGACGTTGACGACCAGTAGAAGCACCGAACTCATGACCCACAGTACCCAAATGTTTACCAATTGGGTCACCAGAATCACTCGCAGCATCGTAAACCAATTCAGTTGGGAACGGACCAGCACCTACACGTGTTGTATAAGCTTTCGTAATACCTAATACATAATCAAGATGTAAAGGACCCATACCTGAACCAGAACTTACACCACCAGCAGTTGTATTTGAGCTGGTAACATACGGATAAGTACCGTGGTCGATGTCTAGAAGTGAACCTTGAGCGCCTTCAAACATTACAGCCTTACCTTCTTTGCGGTAGTCATGTAATACTTTAGTTACGTCAATCACTAATGGAGCAAGAACTTCACGCCATTGGTTGCAAAGAGCCAATACGTCTTCAAATTTAACCGCTTCTACACCGTAGAACTGAGTCAATTGAAAGTTATGTAACTCTAGCATTTCGGTTAGTTTTTCTTCTAACGCTGCACCACCACGAACAAGGTCAGCAACACGCACTGCACGGCGCGCAACTTTATCTTCGTACGCAGGGCCGATACCACGACCTGTAGTACCGATTTTAGCGTTACCACGTTTCTTCTCACGTGCCTGATCAAGAGCAATGTGGTTAGGCAAAATAAGTGGACAGTTTGGAGAAATGCGTAGACGCTCCTTAACCGGAACACCTTCAGCTTCCAAAATTCCCATTTCTTCAATTAATGCTGCTGGTGAAAGCACCACGCCATTGCCAATTAAGCACAATACGTTTTCACGTAAAATGCCTGATGGAATGAGGTGTAATACAGTCTTTTTACCACCTACGACAAGAGTATGACCTGCGTTATGTCCGCCTTGATAACGTACTACCGCAGCCGCCTGATCTGTGAGCAGGTCGACGATTTTACCTTTACCTTCGTCGCCCCATTGGGTACCAAGTACCACAACATTTTTGCCCATAATAGCCTCATTACATCATGCTGTTAAAATTGGAAACCATCAGTAAAAAACTTACTGCTGGCGTTTAAATCTTTTCAATATTCCATTGTCCGTTTTGCAATACCAATTGATGTGTTGCATAAGGAATAGAACTTAAATCATCATTACCTAACAATTGAACTACACGTAAACCCTCTGAACGCGCATTCGCAATTGCTTTAAGTAAATCAGCTTCTGTACCTTTAGGTGCCACTACAGTTTCGATTTCGGCAAACTGGTTCGCACCTAAAGCATATAAATCACAACTAAAACCGGTAGCCGGACGTGCACGACCGAAGTGTTCCCCAATACCATCATAACGGCCGCCTTGCGCTAAAGGTGCGGCACGATTTGGTGCATAAACTGCATACATCAAACCAGTGTGGTAGTGGTAACTGCGAAGTTCAACCACGTCAATTCCAACATTAAGTGCTGGCCAACGGTTTTTAATCTGTTCGAGAGTGGTTTTAAGTGCATTTAATGCAGCATCAAATTCAGTATCTTTTAAAATATCTGCACTTAAATGCGCTTGTAAGGCATCTAAATCACTTGCATAACGGCCAAGTGCATAGAAATCTGAACCCATATTTAAATTTTGGGTAAATTCAGCTAACTCAGGTAATGCTTTTCTTTGATAAAGATCAGATAACTCATGCTCTTCATTTTTAGAAAGACCAGCATATTTTACTAAGCTACGAAATAGACCTACATGCCCTAAGTCTAAATGTGCGCCTTGCAAAGTATAGGCATTTTCAATTAGACCAAGCATTACGTCGACCATTTCGACATCAGCTTCAATACTATCGTGCCCATATAACTCTGCCCCTAATTGTAAAGGTGCGCGAGTCGCATTGAAATTTTGTGGTTTTGTATGTAATACAGTCCCTGCGTAACAGTAACGTGCAACACCTTCAACAGGTCTTACATGTGCATCAATACGTGCAACTTGCGGTGTCATATCAGCACGGATACCGAGTAAACGGCCTGAAAGCTGGTCAATCACCTTAAAAGTTACTAAATCCAGGTCTTGATTTGATTCTGATAATGAAGACAACGATTCGATGTATTCGATAAATGGTGTATATACCAGTTGATAACCTCGTACTGCGAGGAAATCTATAGCTTCACGGCGAAGTTTTTCAATGACTTGCGCCTGTTCCGGCAATACATCTGCTACCCCGTCAGGCAGCAACCATGTCTCTGAAATGGTCATATTTCAAGCCTAAAATCTGATCAACGTGGAACGACCCCACATAAAAAAATCGGGAACACACCCGATTTCTCTTAGTGTAGCATGATACTTTGTGCCATGCACCTGACAATTTGCATAAATCTTTCTTAATAAACTCTAAAGTCAAAAAGTAGACTCTATGAATTAAAAATAATATTCAAAGACTTATTGTTTTTGACTTCTATTATCAATAAAAGTTCTTAGACCAAAGAATGGGGGAATAACTGAACTATCACCCGGTTTCCAATTAACCAAATTTAACTTTTGAAAGAATCGCACAAATCCAATAAACGATTTGCATAGCCCCATTCATTATCATACCAAGCAAATACTTTGGCTTGATGTCCAACAACCATGGTCTGAGTTAAATCAACAATAAGTGAATAGGGTGAATGATTAAAATCACTTGAAACTAATGGTTCATCTGTTACAGCCATAATTTCTGCATAATCTGTTTGAGATGCTTTAATCAGCAATTCATTAATATGATGGACCGTAATTGGAGATTGCGCGATAAACGTTAAATCAATTGCCGCTACATTAATGGTAGGTACCCGAATTGAGTAACCATCAATACGGTCTTCCATTTTTGGCATCACACGCTTTAAAGCACCAAGCGCACTAGAAGTAGTCGGGATAATGTTTTGTCCAGAAGCTCTAGCACGACGCAAATCACGATGCGCATGATCAAGCACAGACTGATCTGCTGTTACCGCATGAATTTCGGTCATAAGCGCTGTTTCTATGCCAAATGCATCATCAATGATTTTAACCAGTGGAACTAAAGCCTGTGTCGTACATGACACACTCGATATAATCTGATCAGTCGCTTTCACATCAGCATGGTTAACACCATAAACAATTGCAGCATCAACATGATCAAAAGGCGCAGCGCCAATAATAACCCTTTTAGCCCCTGCTTCTAAATGGCGGGTAGCATCAGCATGGGAGCGGAATAAACCTGTACACTCAAGTACAACATCAATTTTTAAACTTGCCCACGGTAAAAGTTCCGGCTGTTTTTGCTGCAAAACTTCAACCTTTAAGAGTCTCTGGTTAGATTGAATATTTAAATAAATCTTTTCATTTTCAATGGTGATATCAACTTTGCCATTAAAACGACCATGCGTTGAGTCATATTTGAATAAATGTACCAGTGTATGTACATCTGCTATATCGTTAATCGCCACGATTTCAAAATGAAATTGTTTCGGGCTCTCAAACCAGGCACGTAAAACATTACGTCCAATCCGGCCAAACCCATTAATGGCGATACGTTGCATGACCTATCCTTATCTACAAATCGAGAAGCGAAAGAAGGCATATAGTAAAACACGTCATGGCTAATTGAATATAGATTTTTAGCCAAATCACAGTTTTGTAAGATATTCCCTCTAAAATCGTTGGTTCGGTGGGGTTTTTCCGTTACAATTTAGCGTTTTTTAAAAATAAGCCCCGTATCACATGCGAGTTTTGTGAACAAATAAACTTGTGGTGATGCTTTTAGCCAAATTCGAAAATATGGAGTGACTTGGTTGTGAGTACTCGTTTAATGACATCTGCTGAAATTCGTGAAGCATTTTTGCGCTACTTTGAAACGCAAGGGCATACACGTGTTGCATCGAGTTCTCTTGTTCCTGCCAACGACCCAACTTTATTATTTACAAATGCTGGGATGAACCAGTTTAAAGACTGTTTTTTAGGTCTTGAAAAACGTGATTATGTACGTGCAACAACCTCACAAAAATGTGTACGCGCAGGCGGTAAACATAACGATTTAGATAATGTTGGTTATACAGCTCGTCACCATACATTCTTTGAAATGTTGGGTAACTTCTCATTTGGTGACTATTTCAAACGTGATGCTCTCAAGTTCGCATGGGAATTTTTAACTAGCGAACAATGGCTTGCTTTACCGAAAGATAAACTTTATGTCACGGTTTACCATACTGATGACGAAGCTTATGACATCTGGAATAAAGAAATCGGCCTAGCACCAGAACGTATTATCCGTATTGGTGATAACAAAGGTGAAAAATACGCATCAGATAACTTCTGGGCAATGGGTGATACAGGTCCTTGCGGTCCATGTTCAGAAATTTTCTTTGACCACGGTGAACACATATGGGGTGGTTTACCTGGTTCACCTGAAGAAGACGGTGACCGTTTCATTGAAATCTGGAACAACGTTTTCATGCAGTTTAACCGTACTGCTGATGGCGTACTTCACCCACTCCCTGCTCCATCTGTAGATACAGGTATGGGCTTAGAGCGTATTTCTGCCGTACTGCAACATGTTAATTCAAACTATGACATTGACCTGTTCCAACACTTATTAAAAGCTGCTGCAAACATCATTGGTATTGAAGATGAAGGTCAGCCTTCTTTACGTGTAGTTGCGGACCATGCCCGTTCTTGCTGCTTCTTAATTGCTGATGGTGTAAACCCAAGTAATGAAGGACGTGGTTATGTATTACGTCGTATTATCCGCCGTGCTGTCCGTCACGGTAACAAGCTTGGCGCAACAGGTACGTTCTTCTACAAAATGTTGCAACCATTAATTGAAGTAATGGGACAGGCTTATCCTGAGTTAGAAGCTCGCCGTGAAGTCATTGAAGCAACATTAATTCGTGAAGAAGAACAGTTTGCTAAAACCTTAGAGCAAGGTTTAAAACTCCTTGAAGGTGAACTTGCTCAGTTAAAAGATAAAACTATTCCGGGTGCGACTGTATTTAAACTTTACGACACTTACGGTTTCCCAACAGATTTAACTGCTGATATTGCACGTGAACGTGGCTTTATTATTGATGAAGCAGGTTTTGAAGTTGAAATGGCTGCACAGCGTCAACGTGCGCGTGATGCTGGTAAATTTGCTGTTGACTATAACAACATTGTAAAAGTTGAAGGCGAAA
Source organism: Acinetobacter sp. AOR12_HL (assembly GCF_027855275.1). Classification (NCBI taxonomy): domain Bacteria; kingdom Pseudomonadati; phylum Pseudomonadota; class Gammaproteobacteria; order Moraxellales; family Moraxellaceae; genus Acinetobacter; species Acinetobacter sp. AOR12_HL. The sequence goes on from NZ_JAKTIJ010000036.1 coordinate 29,866, forward strand.
CTCAGTTCGACGGTTATACCAACACAACCGGTCAAGGCCAGATTGTAGCGATCTATAAAGATGGCGTACAAGTTGATGAAGTTTCTGAAGGCGACGAAGCACTTATCGTTTTAAACCAAACTCCTTTCTATGCTGAAAGCGGTGGTCAGATTGGTGATACTGGTATCTTCAAAAACGAAACAGGTATTTTTGAAGTTCAGGACACGAAAAAGTCTGGTGGTGCCTTTGTTCATCAAGGTATTGTGACTGTTGGTAACCTTAAAACCAATCAAAATGTAGAAGCGATTGTTAAAGCAGACATTCGTGAAGCTACTGCGCGTAACCACTCAGCAACTCACTTGTTGCATGCTGCCCTTCGTCAAATTTTAGGTTCGCATGTACAACAAAAAGGCTCTTTGGTTGCAAGTGATATCTTACGTTTTGACTTTGCAAATGACCAACCTGTGTCATTTGAACAACTACAACAAGTTGAACGTCTCGTAAATGCTGAAATCATTGCAAATACTGCCGTAACAACTGAACTACTCGACATTGAAACTGCGAAAGCAAAAGGCGCAATGATGTTGTTCGGTGAAAAATACGGTGATGAAGTTCGTGTGCTCTCTATGGGCTCAGTCATTGACGAGAAAAACTTCTCAATCGAACTTTGTGGCGGTATTCACGTAAAACGTACAGGTGATATTGGTTTATTCAAAATCACTTCTGAAGGTGGTGTAGCTGCCGGCGTACGTCGTATTGAAGCAGTGACCGGTACTAAAGCATTAGAAGTAGTACAAAAAGCTGATCATGATATCCAGCACATTAATAGCTTATTAAAAGCACAGAAAGACCAAACGGTTGAGCGTGTACAAGCCAATGTAGAATTGGTTTCTGCATTACAAAAGCAGATTGAACAACTCAACCAAAAATTGGCAAACTTCCAAGCGGCTGATTTGATTGACCAAGTTCAAACTATTGCTGGTCGTCAAACGCTTATTACTACTGTTCAGGGTGTTGATGCCAAAGCGCTTCGCAACTTACATGACAGTGTAAAATCAAAATTAGAGAACGCAGTGATTGTGTTAGCAGGTGTAGAGGGTGACAAAGTCAGCCTGCTTGCATCAGTCGCGTCGCAATACACTGCAAATCTAAAAGCAGGTGACATCATCAAACATTTAGCGACCGAGTTAGGTGGTAAAGGTGGTGGTAAACCTGACTTAGCACAAGGTGGCGCGCCACTTAACGAGAAGTTTGGACAAGTTATGGCAGCATTACCTGCTTGGCTTGAACAAAAATAAGACTTCACTTTTTGTGTAACTGACCCTGACAAGCCTCTCAGGGTCATGGCTTATATGGAACAACTATGGCATTAATCGTTCAAAAGAATTAATGCCATTTAGCCACTCTAAGACACACTAAGACAAAAACAACAATAAAAGCCTTATTTCTCAATATTTCCCCCATTTTTAATATAGACACACTAAGACATTTTAGGACAGAATAAGCCCTATCAATTATGTACACATACGTGTACATATTCGCACTTATCTCTTACTTGACCAAAATTATGTACACAGGTGGACTATGGCTTTAACTGAAGTGTGGCTAAAAGCTAATAACGGCAAGGCACGTGATAAGGTTGAAGAAATAGCAGATCGGGATTCAATGAGTGTCAGAATCTCACCTAAAGGTAAAATTGTTTTTCAGCTTAGATATCGTTTTGCTGGAAAAGCTGAACGCTTAGACTTGGGCACCTACCCTCATATGTCACTCAAAGATGCACGCATTAAAGCTGGTGAAATGCGGTCGCTTTTAGATAAAGGAATGAATCCTAAAGTTGAGGTTCGTGTACAGCAGCAAAAATACATCGATGCAAGCACATTTGAAGATGTCTTTAATGATTGGTATGAAAGTTATTGTCTAAAGAAGAAAACATCTGCCCAGCAAATTAAGAATACTTTTGAGCAGCATGTAATACCTGAAATCGGTGATTTACCAGTTGAGCGCATTACTCTGCAACAATGGTTAGCCTTACTTGAAGAATTAGCAGATGATGTACCTTCTATTGCAGATCGAGTTTTAACGAATGCAAAACAGGTCCTTAAGTGGGCTAAAAAGAGACAATTACTTGAGGTAAATGTTTTATCTGACATCTATGCCAAGGAAGATTTGGGAATTGAGCGAAATAGAGGAACCAGATTTCTATCTGATGATGAAATAAAAATGGTATGGCTGGCTATTGAAGAATCAAACATTTTGCCTAAAAACAAAATTTTCTTGAAGTTATGTTTAATGTTTGGGTGTCGTAATGGCGAACTCAGAAAAGCAAAAAAGACTGATTTCGATTTAAAAAGGAAGGTCTGGATAGTTCCGGTATTCAATAACAAGACTGGTAAGAAAACAGGCCGTGAAATTATTCGACCTATCCTCCCAGAAATGGAAGATTTGATTCTGGAAGCATTCGAATACAACGATTCTGAGTATTTCCTGACAAATGATAATGAAGATACCCCTATGAGCCATGGTTCTTCTAATTCATTGCCAGCTTACTTAATGGAGCGCCTAAGAAGACATCATGACTATTTTATGAAGCATTGGTCCCTTCATGACCTACGAAGAACAGCACGAACTAACTTCAGTGCATTTACATCGCGTGATGTGGCTCAACTCATGATTGGCCATGTAATGTCTGGCGAACAAGGCACGTATGATTATTATGAGTACCTACCCCAGCAAACTGAAGCATATGCAAAATGGTTAGAAAAAATTAAATCACTTACTAAATAATTGAGAATTAAGAAATGAAATATTGGGTTTACTTTTATATCGAGCATACAATTAAATATGGTGAACCTTTCTATAAAGAATCTGGGTGGTCTTTGGGTTTTAAGAATAATTATATTGTTGTAAGTTTGATGCATAGCTGACGAAGGTTTATTAAATAATTTTAGAGGGATCTTAAAATGTGTGCTAATTACGAACCAATACATTTTATAAAACGAAACAAGTCTATTTTGCTTCGTTTTATATAAATTAAAAATATATTTATTTACATTGGCTCAACATATCAAGTTTGTTATTTACTACCTTAGTTTTTACATCCAGCAAACTTAACAAACTTGGGAATAAATTATCCTGACTTAACTTTTGTTTAGTTTGTTGGCTTAAACAATTCACTTGAGCAAGATTATGTTGTTTCCAACTTTCAGAGAACCACATAATCATTGGTACATGTGTTTGTTGGCTCGGTGCGATTGCATAAGGTGAACCATGTAAATATAAACCATGTTCTCCGGTTGATTCGCCATGATCAGATAAATACCATAAACCTGTCTGATATTTTGATATTTCTTTTAGAGTATTAATCATTTGGCTTAATACATGGTCTGTATATACAATTGTATTATCATAACTATTTAGCAATTCGGTTTGCGAACAGCCCTGTATCGCATTCGTATCACAAGTCGGTTTAAAGGGTTGATATGCCTCAGGTGCACGCTTGTAATATGCAGGCCCGTGACTACCCACCTGATGCAGGACAATCAAACGCGGACGATCATCATCTTTGGCAATAGTACCCAAATACTGCTTTAAGCTGTCAATGAGAATGTCATCATAACATTCGCCATCTTTACACCATTTTTTCTTTAAGTTTTCAGGAATTTGGTATTGCTCAACGCGATCACATGCACCTTTACAACCCGAGTTATTATCAATCCAAGTCACTTGGTAACCCGCACGTTTTGCAATATCTAGTAAACCTTCGCGGTGACTAGCTAATTGCTCATCATAATCTACACGTGGCATACCCGAGAACATACATGGCACAGAAACCGCTGTTGCCGTACCGCATGAGCTCACTTGCGAAAAGTTGAAAATATCTTGTTTAGAAAGCTCCGGATTCGTATTTTTTGCATACCCATTTAGAGAGAAACTTTCGGCACGTGCCGTTTCACCTACAACAAGTATCATTAACTTAGGGAGGTTCTTTTGTACTTGCTGAACTTGATGAGCATCTTGTCCATATATCACAAGAGGCAGATTTTTCTTCGGAGCCTTCTTATGATAGTAAGACATAAGCGATGAAATACTATTTTGCGGTGAAATCATCCCTTTTAAATCACGATGCTCACGAAATATTGCAGCGAAATCGACATAGTAAGTAAAAAGTAAAACACAGACCACTGCAAATGAAGCTACCAGTGAGAATACTTTCTTCAATAACAACCGTGATGCTTTTTCTTGTTTAAATTTAACTTGAGAAATTAAAAAAATGGGCAAAATAACAAAAAAAACTGTCCATAAAACAAAGCGCAAAGAGATTAAATCGGTAACTTCCGACACATCGGTCTGGACCATATTTTGAATTTGGTCGGGTGAAATAATGACACCCAATGTATTTACAAAATAAGAGCTAAAACCACCAATAAATATCAATAAAATTGCAAAGATTTTGGCAGTCCATTTCCAATTTATTAATTGAAAAATTAAATTATATGCCGCTATTAAAATAACTAATGTCGCCCCTAAGAAAAGAACTGACTTAATACCATTATAAGGTGTAAGTTGATGGATTTTTTTAAAAAAACCTATATTCAGAAATAAACCTAGCCAGATAGATAAAAGCAAATTAAAATTTAATAGTGTAATATTATTACATATCTCTTTGAATTTTAAAAAATTTACTAGCATTTAAAAACCACTAAACATTAAAAACTCGAAATCTTAGCTAGTAAAACTTAAATAGAAATTAAAAAATGAGCTTAGTAACCAATAAGAATACAAAGCTATATTATTAAAAACAAATCATTAAGCTCATCTTAATTTTAAAAATTTATTGTTTGATAAATTTATCATTTGAGACTCTTAGATGAATAATTCAAGTCATGAAATGAGTGAGTATATAACTAAAGTCCCCCAAGTTACCCTTCTATTCTGGATTACTAAAATCTTCGCAACTACTTTTGGTGAAACTGGCGGAGATAGTTTTTCAATGTCATTGAAACTTGGGTATTTAACTAGTACTTTTATTTTTGCCATAGTTTTTATTATCTTATTGATCTGTCAAATTAAGGCAAAAAGTTATAAACCATATTTATATTGGTTTACCATTATTGCGAGTACAACTGTTGGTACAACATTAGCAGACTTTGTCACTCGATCTTTAGGTATTGGTTATAGTGGAGGAAGTAGCTTACTCCTCGGCTTAGTCATCTTCTCATTATTGGGTTGGTATAAAGTTGAAGGCAGCGTCTCCCCTCATACCGTTAATAAACCTAAATCAGAAGTCTTTTATTGGTTAACAATTACCTTTAGCCAAACTTTGGGTACAGCTCTTGGTGACTGGTCAGCAGATACGATTGGATTAGGCTATAGTGGCGGGATTGCTCTTTTCTCAGCACTCATTTTATTGATGGTGTTTTTGTATAAATTCACTTCTGTTTCACGAACATTTTTATTCTGGAGCACTTTTATTTTAACTCGTCCTTTGGGTGCTGTAGTTGGAGACTTTCTAGATAAGCCCCTTTCCGCTGGAGGTTTAGACTTAAGCCGTTTTGCAGCATCAGGAGTAATATTAGTTGCTATTTTAATATGTATTTATTTTAGTAAAAATAATCAGTTAGGTAATGTAAAAAATGCATAAATTGTAAAAGCTCTCCTCAGAGGGCTTTCACACAAATACCCACATTCACATAGTTGTTGATAGTATGAGCTGTGCATCCTGAAAATAGAATGCACAGCAGTGTGATTGTGAAAGCTATCTTTGAACGTCTGTATTGAAAGAAAGTCATATAACAACCCGATTGGCAATCCAACCATAGAAAAACTGTTCCTGCTTTGGATTACGCTCACAGATTTCAATGTAGCGTTGTCCTTGCATAATGTTCAGAACTCGAACTAAAACTTTTTCGCCTTCTTTCCCGCGTTTTGACAAGTATGTTTTAAGAGCACCTAGCGTTTCTGAACCATAAACACCGTCTACTTCTAAGTCGGGGAACCCTGCTTTACCTTGGTTATTAAGCAAGTTCAAAGCTCGTTGTAAAAGTGGTTTTGCAAAGCCGGTACCGCAATTCACACCAGTATCTAAAAGTTCTTCAGCTACAGCAGAGGAAATTGCATTAACCTGATCAAAACGTGGAGCAGTCCAATAGTTTTTGCGATAAATTGCTTTGGCCACATCCAGAGGTAAATCTCGCATATTGCCTTTGAATCCATTTGCTCGAGCAACTGCTTCAGTAATTCCATACTTAGTTGCACCGCCCCGATCAGCTGGGTTATTTACATACCCGCCTTCACGCTTAATTAATTCATCAAGATATTTTTCAATATTCATTTCGGTTTCCTTCAGATATAAAAAAACCGCCCGAAGGCGGTATTAACTGTTTTCAATGTCTTTTCTGGCATTCTTAAACTCTTTGATCACTTCAACGATCGTTTTACCTTCCTGTTTATCTATAAAATTAAAAATCCAACGGACTAAAGCCCAACCGGGTAAACCACAAACAAAGAAGAACCCACCTAGAGCAATCATCCCCCATACATCAGTAACCCATTCATGAAGTCCCCACTTCACAATAATGAATGAGCCGCCAGCCAAACTTGATACAACCGTACAGATCAAACCAACTGCCCACTCTTGTGGTGAGCGTGGCATACGAGTCATTAATACAACTGCTGCAACCAAGCCGACTGCTAAAGTCACCATGATTGCAACCCCATATAATTTTAAAAGTGCTGTAAAACCGCTTGTAGAAACTGGTTCCATGCCTTTTACTCCAGAATTAGGCAATAAAAAAGCACCCATTTGGGTGCCGTGTTTTAGTTAAAATCAAACTTCTAAAGTCGCCTGTGTCACTCTCGCCGAGTAGTTCCATGATGTAGGTTTCCAGACATCACGCGCCGCAACCCGAATGTAATAGGTTGTGGTCGAATCCAGATTTCCAATTGTGCAGGCATTCTCGGTACCGGTCCAACTCGCTGCCAGCGTTTCCGGATCAAAGCTGGCATTTTTACTGATCCACACTTGGTAATCTTTCAAGTCTGGTACTTCACTTAGTATCCATGTCACCGTGATTGAGTTGGATGTAGTTGATGTATAGACGTTAGTCAAGATCGGTGGCACTGGGTTGCTGATATTCAGATCTGTAAAAGTACTTGTACTGTTGGCTGTTTTACTGGCAACACGAACGGTATAGTTTCTCTGTATTCCATCTACCTTAGCCTCGTCCATGGAATAACTATAATCAGTACTGGGTGTTTCAACAGTTCTGAGTAATTGACTACCAGATAAGATTTGCACCACATAACTTTCCGCACCATATGCAGGTTGCCACTGCACTTTAAATGACATTCCAACAAATGGCGACTGCAGTGATAAACCCTTCACACCAGATGGACGCCCACCATTTAAAGTATGGCTATAAGCTGTGACTTCATCTAAAGTTTGTTCTTTCTGCTGCAGACCATTGAAGCTGGTGAATTTGAGATAGATGGTTTTATCAATCAGATTCGAATTGAATTCATGCTGAAAGATCGCTTTATCTATTCGAACAAAGGATTCACCGGCATTATGCGCTAAAGCATCATCAAACCGTCCACGTAACACACCACCAAGCGTATACAAGCCAGATCCGTTTAAGGTTGCTTCGACATAGCTGACATATTCATCACCGACTCTACAGAGCGTTGTATTCACCTGAGCATCTTCAGACGTCCCACTAAAAATCTGACTTGATGTATTTAGCTGCACTTGCATAGATGAGGTGCTGGCATTAATTGCAGTAACCAACTGGCCATAGCGCGCAGATCCGTAAATTGTTCCAATCATTTCATACGTTGTATTGTCTAGACTCGCCCAGACATTACAGCCGCCCCAGTTACTTCCGCCTGATGCTGCTACCCATACCTGATTTTTACCATCCGTCAGATCGAGCGGCGGTTCAAAGATTACCGGCGCATTAACATTACCTGGTTCCTCGTTACCCCCCTGATATCCGTTTGATGCCTGTAAGTCGTATTCAACGGCTGAGCGTGAACCTAAGGCCAGTTCTTCTGCAGTCACTGTGAGTAATCCGTCCTGATCCTCCTCGATACGCGTGATACGCACTGGGAAGCGATCTAAACCCAAAGACTCATCTGTGAGCGTCACGATATCCATCGGCTCGAGTCGGCAGTACTTCCAGCCCAGATCAAACTCATATTCATTGCGCACGTAAAGTTTGCGCTGTAGCAATAATTGCACAGCATGTCGGGCAATCTTCGGCTCACAGAAAAAGTCGTACTTCACTGGATCCTGAGTGCGTAGTCCAAACATTTCAATATTGGCCTGATCCTTGGCCTCAACGGTTTCAGTGTTGTACTGATTGAAGCGATTCACGTACTCAATCTGACAATGATTAAACGCATCTGTATCACGGCTACGCTTCACGCGAACGGGCTGATCATCACCAATGAAGTCATCATCTGTTAAATGATAGGCTGGTGTCAGATCCGGTGTAAACGTGACTCCATTTCCAGATACCGCAGTGTCACCATATGAGCGAATTTTTAAACCATCCGGGCTGGGTACGATTGCACAATTTACCGCCTCAACAATTTCATTAATGATTTCATGAGCGGCACGTTGTTCTGTCAGTGCAGGGCTGATAAATAAGCCGGTTGCTGTACAGTAACGTCGAAACTCTGACAGATCTGCCATGTTTAAGTTAGGTGCAGCACCGTAGCGTGGATGACTAATTAGATCCTCAACAACGTCGGCCGGATTAGCATCATGAATCGTATCTGAAAACGTAATGTCGCTAATCACTTCAAAGTTATGATTCGATAATGATGCACTACCACCTAAGTCATAATTTGCACACGCGATATAGCCGAGAAATGGATAGTGTACTGCCTGATCAGGATGCATTGACGCCAGATAACCCCACACTGGGTTATGATCACCGTCGAAGAGTTCAAATCCGAGTTGATCAATTGGCTTGAGCTGCACACCGCCTTCAGTTTTTGGAACAATCTGCTCCTTATCTCGCCAGATATTGCCAATATCGCGTATTTTGGTTTCGCATAAACCCAGCATTAACGATGCGCTGTATGTATACGTTGTATTGCTTGTTTTCGTTTTACCGCCCTTACCTCCCGACTTGGTTGTCGTAGTATGCGCAGTCGATGAGAAATCGCCATACCAGAACATATTCGCAGCCAACCGGTTTTTGCCGTAGACCAGTGGCTGGCATAGTCCATATGCAGATTGCTGAACACGCATAGAGTTGATGCGGTTGTCTGATGTACTGATTGTTGTACTACCAAAGATTCCACCCATTATTTTTTCAGCCTCTTCATACGAAAAAACCCGGCGATTCGCCGGGCTAAACTTCCTTTGGTACCATCTTGAAGAATGACTCCCAGATGGATATATGAATGAATGATTGTTGGCCATTCAACGACAATTGCGCCATGGCTGACACATTTGCCAATTTTATAAAGCACAATATCCCCCGGCTCTGGTGGCCCGTCCACTTCAAAGCAGACACTCCTGATATGCTCAAGATAGCGCTCACCCATCTGATGCATATGCCAGTCTGGCGGATACGGACGCGGATCTAAATGGTCCATGAGTCCAACTTTTTCATAGACCTCACAGATCAGCGTACCGCAATCCACACCCACGCCTTTGACACGGCCTTGGTGGTGATATGGGGTGCCGAGCCAAGTCAGTGCTTCTTGAACAGCGAGCTGGTTTTTCTGCATAGACTCCCCTAAATTTTGGTAATAAAAAAACCGCTAAATGCGGCCTTTTATATCATCTTGGTTTCAGACAACGCTTCAGGCTTCGGGCGCTCAGCTTCGTACTGCTCTTCTGAAATGAACTCGACGTTGTGAATTGTCGAAAGTGTATTTGTGTCAGATAGCTCACCCATTGTGATGACAGCACCAGTGTCTTTATCTATAACTTTGTAGAACTGCCCATCTGTAATTGTATAATCAGTCATTATGCTTGTCCTCCATCTGTAATTGTCCAACCTGCACTTACTAAATTTGCTCTAGCACTCGAAGATACAGAAGAATATTTTGATAAACCCATGCCCAATAATCTAGGTTTAATTCTTGATGCCCACTGGTTTCTTCTTGTCGTATTTACATCTAGCCATAAAGCGTTCAAGAAATCATCATAATAGGATGTTCTATATGCCTTACCCTCCATGAAAGAATCCAAAGATACCTCTACGTTGAACTTAGGACACCATGCTGCTAGTGGCTGATCAAACGCCGTTGCATATGCAAACATTCTCCACATGTCCAAACACGCAGACACGTTCCATGATTCCACAGGCTGATTAAATGACAAAGCTTCTTCAAAGAACTGCGCAAGATCCGTACACACAGATACATCCAAAGCTGCCACTGGCTTATTGAACGACTTGGCTTGGTGCATGAACATCCTTAATGCTGTGCATTTAGAGAAGTTGAGGTTCTCGATGGTCTGATTGAAGGATTCAGCCCCCATGAACATTTGACTAGCCGTCACAACAGATCTTGTATCCCAGTTACTTAGTGGCTGATTAAACGACTTAGCGTACTTGAATAAGCCATCCATGTATTCGACCTTTTGAACATTCCAGTCGTTCAGGTCCTGATTAAACGCATGGGCGTTTTCGAACATATACGATATATTTGTGGCAGAAGACGTGTCCCAGTTGCCAATAGGCTGATTAAAAGACTTGGCCCAGCCGAACATAGATGAAAAATCAGATACCTTAGAGGTATTCCATTTATCCAAAGGCTGGTTGAAATCAACACAATTCGCGAACATCCCTGCAAATGCAACGGCTGATTCCGTTACCCATGAATTTAGGGGCTGATTGAATGGAGTCCCTTGAAACATAGAAGAAAACTCAGTTATTTTCCTAACATCCCACAAGCTCAAATCCTGATTGAAATTAGGGGAATTATGAAACATACTTACGGCATATACTACGTCAGACATGTCCCAGTCTGATAAATCATATGCCACAAATTGGTTCCAAAACATCTTAGCCATACTGTTAATAGTATACGGTCTTCTAGAGTAATCGATCTTCATCTGATCTGGTTTGTTTCCGCCACAGAGAGATGTATCGGTAAGATAATTGTTGAACATCAACTGACAACTTTTCAGACCATCATCGATTTTTATTTTAAAATAACATACTATTTGTCTAGGTAAAGTTAACTCAGTAGTATCAATCGCGATAGGGTTCTCTGGAACTACCAGTCTATCTGGAACATTTGCGGCCCATGCGACGAATTTGCCTCCGTTTATGGTGATAGGGTTTTCAGCATGTGAAAGGCCCCATGTCCAGAGTTCAACCTCGTCGGCTCCGTTAGTTCTGCGATAAATCGCAATATTGCACTTGCCTAATTTAGGGAATACTTTAGATCTAGTATTGATAGATCCGTCTGTTTTAAGTAAAAGAGTATTTGACATATCTCACCTGATTAATTGATTAACCATACCGTATCTAGGTAGTTGATTCTGGCATCGATATACCTATATGCCTGCTCTAGATCTGGATAATTACTATTGCCGAAGATCGGTGTTACCCCCCATTTGGCTTTATCTTTCGAATAGATGTTTCTGGGGATATTTCGGGCTACTTCCACATAATGCTTAACTACCGCATATGTAGATATGTCTCCGCTTTTTCTTAACTTTGTGTAAAGCTCACGGATTTGAGGCAGATATACTTGTCTAAATCTAGGCCAGATATCACCACTGACAATGAAACCTGTTTGAGTGGCTCCCGCGTTTTCGCCAGTAAACCAGTTTAAAGTCCAGTCCAAATCGTAAGGCAGAATAGACCAGTGGATATTGTCCCATGTCATGATATTGTAGTTATTGCCATTGATATCCCAATGCCCAACTAATTCAGCAAAGATGTAAAATATCAACCAGTGAGGTAAAACCAAAACAGAAGCGTGGTTTTGATAATTACTATCTAAGTCCTTAGTAAAGTTGAAAAGTCTTTCGATCGAGGTTTGTACCGCAGCAAATTTACTGGGTACAGGCCCTTGGTCTTCATATCCTGACATTTTAGGAGACTTTATTTCCCAGTCATGTGGATCAAAACTTTGACTCAAGTGTGCATCATATGTTGCACTATCTAAAAAGATATGGTTCAAATCAGCATTGTTAAGTGCGTAATTTTGTCTAGTTTTCTTTAATCTTAAGGTATATAGACCATAAAACTGATTATTTAAATAGACAACACAAGGTATTCCGTGAGGATAGTACTTTGCATCAGCTGTGTATTCTGCATCTACTTTCCTATCAGTATTTGCTTGATAAATAATATTATTTACTTTGCAGTAAGGATAATCCAGTTTTCTTACAAGGCTATTCCAAAATCTGTAGCCACCTTGGTCGCGGAAATGGGTAGGGTCCCTGTAGAATCCCTTTAAGTGAAAAGAGTCAGTGGCGATCATGCTACCTACTTTGACCTTGAGCGATTCCATATCTGAATTAAAAAGATCCAATGTGTAGTTTTTCTTATAGTCGTATGCTGACCCTTGACCTTGGACCGTTACTTCCATGTTTGATTTGAAAAATGTCTGAGAGTTAGATGGGTCACTAAACGAACACACACCCGATACAGTTGTCTCGCCTAAATCGGTAGGCGGCTGGCCCACCATAGTGAAATCGATCCTGTAAAAACTCAATTCAGGGATGGCGATTTCGGTTTGCTCGATCACTTCGTCTGATGATTCCGAGCTGCTACCGAAAGGAGTAACTACTTCATCTGCTATGATTTTTGTGAAATACCACTCACCTTTAGAATTCAAAGAGGCAAGCATGTTTCCTGTATTATCGGAAACTGCAAGAACCGTGTCTCCACCAACCTCACTTGTAGATTCGATATTCAAATCAATATTTGAAAGATCAAATGAACCTCTTACCGTTCCATCTCTTCCAATTGAGAATAAAACATTATCCAAAGCATCTGAAATGATGAATAAGTCATCTGGGGTTGAGGAAATTGTATAAGGATTATTCGAGGTTTCTACTTTTGTTAAATTTGCGCCATCCCAAACATAAAGCCCTGCATCGTCTCCCCGAGCAATACGTACGGTAGAATTAGCAGGTACATTTATTTTATCTGCATCAAATAAGGCCATTGTTGCATAGCTATAGTTGCCACCTTGCGCCTCGACTAAATCAAGTGACATTTGACGAATATGATTGAGCAAAACGGTTAATGCATTTTTAAACTGTGATTCGGTGATAGTGTTCCCGATAAAATCGTAATCGCTCGGTACAGTCATTGGGTTACCCTCAAGAACAAAAAACCCCGCGAATGCGAGGCTTAGAAAGTTAAATTTGATTAAACGGATGTTTCAGGGATTGGTATAAAAGGCGCGCCGCGGAAACGGGAAAAGTTATTTAAGCGGTTCTGGCAAGTTTCCAGACGCTTGTCGCAACCCGGATACACCTTGATTCTCTGCCCCACCTCAGGATTTTCAAGTAATGGCAATGTAAGAAGCAGCACATCAAGCTCATGCAAACGAATCGTGCGTTTAAGCCCTTTGTTTCCACCTTCTAAAAACTCAATCACCCCTTGCGTGAACCAGCCCTGCGGCTGGTTGATATCACACAGGATCCGCGATGCAGTACTGCCAGCAGCAATCGTAGTTTCAAGCGCATAATTTTCACGATTCAAACCACAGGCGTGATCAAACAGTGTATTGCTGCAGCTCGGTTGGTATAAATTACGTGGCATCTGCACATTCAGTTCATCCAGATCTGATGCGACACTGGCCTGTATCGTATTGCGATCAAACTCAGGTTCAATAATCCGGCCTTCAAACAGCTTAATGGTTCCCGCGCTGGTATCGGTAGGTGTATTGGCATCCATGAAAATACGTTCAAGCTTGAAACGTGCACCGTCCATCTGACCATTGTGAAAGGCTTGGACAATACGCAAACTTTCAAAAGTTTGTTTATCTGTAACATCAATTGTTATAGATAAATTATCCACTTCTACACCCAATGATAATGTGATGCCATCCCGACTAATGATGGGACCATCAGAATGATAAAGTTCACCCGCAACAATGAGATCAAAGTCATAATTGGTGTATCTATAGATATCATTCTGGATCGTCGTGATCGTATATAGATCCGCCATCACGAACTGATTTGCATCAAGTAACGCGATCAGTTTTTCCGAAGCTGCTCTCATACTTTATTCCCCAGTGAGCCTACCATTTCAACTTTTCCAGCTTTCCAGAGTTTGCTCATAAAATTGGTGTACTGCTGTTCATCATCTGCAAAGCGGCAGCGATAATAATAGGTGCCACTGATCGTAATGGATTCACCCGCGGCCAATGGAATAGGCATCTGCAGCAAACCATTTGTAGTAATACCGAATTGAAGTAACCACATTTGACTTTCAGGATCTGACCACATCGGTTTTGATGCATTCTCACTCCACATCAACGGATCTTCACTCTGTTCCGCTTGGGTATGTTGTAAAGGGATCTGAGTGGTATTGATCTGCTTATAAAGCTGGAATGACGTTTGAACACCATCGCCAATGAATGTGCACTGAAATTCATTATCCTCAGGCATCTTGAAAAGAAATGAATCAAATGAGCCACGGCGTTCAAGAAAAAACCCCTCAAGCTGCTGTAATTCCTTGCGTCCTTTGCTTTCACGAAGAAAGGCAAAGGACATGCTGATTTGATACTTGGGTACCGCCTGATAACTGGCCCGTAGCTCGCGGCCGTTTACGGACTGCATGATCTTGGTATTGAACATCGGGGTTTTGGTGAGATCCCACTCTAAACCCGGCAGTTCAGGAAACAATACGTCTGACATGAATCCTCCTTATTTACCAAAATTGCGGTTATAGCCTTTCAAGCTGTTTGCTACAGCTTTACCGTTTTTCTTCAGCCATCGATCAGCACCTTTGGTGTCTACAAATCCAAGATTAAAGTGATACGAATCACCACCAGATGCAGAAGCAGGATCAGCAAACCCAGCATTGGCCATAGATTTACCTAAGGCACGAATGGTATTGGCATGCTGTTTCGGCAATACCATTTCTTCTTCGTGCAATTGCGTCATAGGGTTTACACCAGATGGAATGTCGTAACCGCCTCGAGCAGATTTGATCTTGCCCGCAAGACCAGCAACCAAACCAAAAGCAGCCGCACCAGCACCAACGGCTAAAATTGGACCGACATACGGAATTGCGACCATCGCTTTAAAAGCTCCGGCCATTGCTTCCCAAGCGGACATCATGATGCCTTTGATAGCTTCAGCTGCTTTTAATCCCAATCGAGCTAAACCACCCGCAGCTGTAACACTGGTACGTGTTGCCTCACCTGCGATCGTTGCTCCCGTTTGAGCCGCTTGGCCGGAAGCCTCGGCCGCTGTTTCAGCACCAACGAAACCAAGTTTACGAGCCAACTTAATGGCTTGGATTCTTAGCCATCCTTGCAACTCTTTAGTAGCTGTTTGCAAGGCAAATTGCCCCATGTCAGCCAGAACTGCTTTAGTTGCATTACTCCAAGTCAAGGTACCATTCATAAGAGACTGAATGCCCTGATCCCAAAGGTTAGAAAGTCGAGAAGTAAACCCACCGAACTTAGCTTCAAAGTCTTTCATTTCCGCATCACTGATTAAGCCCATAGACTTAGTGTCAGCAACTTTCTGATCAGTCTCTAAATCAGAAATATTATTAGTGATTTGGTTTTGATTACCTTGTTTGCCAATAATGTTGGTCTGCTCATTTTCCAAAGCCAAACGCTCTAAAAGACCTTGCCGCTTAATTTCGCGTAACTGATCTTCTAGCTGTTTTTCCAATTGAACTTTACGGACATTTGAAATTTTCTTGGCATCAAATTCAGCTTGGATCCGTGCAGCTTCGATTTCATAAAGTCGTTGTGCTTGCTGTTGATAATTGTCGATCTGTTCTTCACGAGCTTTTTTGTATTCCTCAAACTCTTTTAAACGGATAGCAATAATCTTGTCGGATGCATCTTTTTCAGCTTTGACTTTTGCAGCAGCTTTTTCATCGGCAGTCATCTTAGATTTTTCAATTTCATCTAGTGCCTTTTGCAGATCTAAAGCGACCTTCTTTTCTTCGGATGCATATTTATACCGAATATCCGCAAGTGCTTTAGCTGCCTGCTCTGCTTGTCGTACAGCATCGGACTTACCCTGCTTTGCCTTCTCTGATTTACCACCATCAGGATTGAGTGCCTTATTTTGTCCGATACCAGAAGTAACCCCTTTACTGCCACCTCTAGCACCTAATTGTGCATTCTGTATGTCAATCTTTGCCTGAGTTAAACGATCAAAAGAAGGTGTTCCACTAAAGATATTAGAAGCTGAATTAATTGCGGCTTTGGTGGTACCAGCAATATCAACCACAGTATCTTTGGTTTCAGTCCAGATTGCCTTAACGCCACCAGCCAGAGCCTTACCTTTAGCCAAGATCCCATCCGCATTTACAAAGTTTACGGCAGTACTTCCAATAGTCCTTAGGTTACTCATAACACCAGACATTAATCGCACAAGATTTTGTAATCCAGCTCCAAGCCCAACAATAACGACTGCCACGCCCTTGGCAACCGAGCCTAATGTCTGAATAACTCCGGTAAATGCTCCACCTTTTGTGGTGCCATTCATAAAATGACTAATAACACCGCTTAAAGCTGGCATCACTGCTTGAGCCAATTGATTTTTTAAGCCGGTGTACTGCATTTGAAGTACTTCAGTTTGAGCCTTTAATTCAATAGATTTTTGAATTGCCTCTTCACCAGTAATAATCCCTGCTTCTTCCATAGCAGACTGATATTCTTTCCAAAGCTTACCGCCATCTTGCAATATTGGAATTAAACCAGTGAGATCAGAGCCCATACTTTCAAGGTAGAACGACATTTGTTGCTGGTTGACTCCAGCTTCTTCCAGCTTATCTACATAGGTTTGTAAGGCTTCTACCCCATCCATCTTGGACATTTCTTCGGCGAGCTTTTTTGCCCCCTCAGCACCAGACTCCGTTTTAACGGCGATTTGCTCAAAAAAATCTTTAGCACCACCAGAACCTACTGATGCAAACTCACCGATCTTTTCGTTGAAGTCTTTCATCATGTCTGAGAGTTTTTCTTGTGAAAAACCTAATGTTTGTGCCGCGCCAGATAATCCCTGAAATGACTGTATCGAGGTATTTGCTAAGGCTGAGAATCTCGCAAGTTCAACATTGTTATTAGCCACTTCAATTGCTAATGTTGCTAAGCCTGCAGTAGCTGCTATGGTCCCACCCACTGCCAGTCCTGCAACTGCTCCAGCCGCAACTAATGCACCACCACGCAGAGCTCCTAATTTGGAAGTAATACCATCAAAAGCAGAACCTAATCGTGACCCACTTAAAGCATCCCCAATCTGTTTATTAAACTCGTCTGCAATTGATTTTGAAACTTCATCAAATTGGCGTTTAATGCCCGAAAGATTAAACTTAAAGTTCACACCTTTAGTAGTATTTTCAATTTTCTTGGCGGAATCTGAAACTATTTTTTCTGCATCTTGCATACCTTCCTTTAACTCGGAAGTTTTAGCACCAACATGCACTTCGACACGGTTATTATTTGCCATACACACCTCATAGGCATAAAAAAACCTTGCCGATGCAAGGTAAATTTGAAAAATAAAAAACCCCGTGTGAACGGGGTTATTTTCTAAAGAAAATTTATTGAATTACAACTAAGTCAGTTATTCCACAACCTGACGATGCAGCTTGAGAATGTATAAATCCCATATTAAATTGTTTGACTGTTTTAGTTTCACCAGCTTTAACAATCTCATAAATTACTCGGCTATTGCTGTCGATCTTTGTTTTACTATTAGAATAGTGCTCACACTCTACAGTGATATCTTTAATGTCATATTTACTATTATTTTTGATTTTAAAATCAACCAACATGACACTATCAAAACCACCTTTTGACCAATCATAATCAAGTACAGTATTTTTTAATGCATCTTCTTTAGGTGACAATTCCCTAGTGCTACTTGATGAAGAAGATCCCTCTCCACCACCAGCAATAATGCCAATAATAAATAGAATAACAAATCCTAGAAAGATCCATTTTAATAAGGAGCGTTTTTTAACTTTTGCTCCACAACTTGGACAATTTTTAGCTTGAGTACTAACTTGTGCCCCACACTCTTTACAATTTGTTAAAGCCATTGATTTATCCTTATAAAGTTTAATCAACAAACTTTAACCAACGCTTACAAATAATGCAAACAGGGCAGCCTCAACCACCCTGTGGAAAATTCGACAAAACTTCCAGCATATCATCCTCGTCATCATCTGAAACGGTGATAGCTTGCGGAGTTTCATCAATTCCCATAAATGCTTCCAAAATACAGCAAAGCCGTTGTATCCCAATATGCGCGGGAGGGTTACTTTGCTGATACGCACTTAATGCTCTTAATCTAGGCAGGTCCATTTCATTACGCACATAGTCGTAATCTTTACCCATCGTTAACACTAAATGCGTGTACAGCTCCTCCCAGTTTATTCCCCCGAGCTTTCACCTGCGGGTTTACCTGTATATTCCAAGCCAGATGTTTTAGTTACTAGGGCTAAAACTTCTTCCATGTTTGCCATGTCTAAAAGCTCATCCGAAACATATTCACGGGTAATATCCGGGTAATTCCGTTTTAAACAAATATGAGCCATATCCACAATGACGGAAACAGGCACATCATTTGAGCTTAACTGTTCTTGGAAACGCTCAAGTGTACCCAATGGTGCCGGAGCAAAAATCCATGTCTGACCAGCAATCTCTTTACTATTACCACGTGGGTTATCAACTTGCTTAAATTGCATTTGGCATTACTCCGATAAATCGATTTTGAAAACACGGTTAAGATCATCAGCCATAGGCTGGAATTCAAACTCAGGAATATCGTAATCGTCCTGTTTTGAACTGAATCCAAGTTTGTTACTGGTACAACGGAAGAAATTCATGTGCATGAACTTGCCTTTGTAGTCACGTTGCAGGTCAACGGCAAACTCTGGCGTATAACCCATATCTAGGTTAGATACAGTGATTGATTTAGCACCCGCTACCATTGCTGAATAACGGAAGTTAATAAATACCGTTTTCCCTGCATCTGCAGCAGCAAATGTATAAGCACCGGTTGCCGCATCTACACTGTATTGTCCTGTTGCTGGTGCCGAAGCTACACGTTTAAGTGGGATTGCTTTCGCATCCGTTACGCCTAGATCCTTTACAAACGTACCACTGTTAGGAACAACCGGAGTAACTGAACCACCAGCCGGAATAACCTCACCATTAATGGTTTGGGAAACGGTTTCGATTCCACCTTCTGCAACAACGCCACCAAAGAAAATGGAATTTAATAAGGTGCCGTTAATCCGCCCGAAAGAAGCTTTACATTTAATGGTACCTTTACCGCGTGCTGCATCTACAGCGAATTGACCACGACCAAAAAGCTCTTTTAAGTCATAGCTAATATCTACACCAACGGATTGCATCACCCCTACTTCAACTGGTGTGGGATTACTAATCGGTTGCCCATAAACATCTTGAATCGGTGTAGCAAAGATCTTGCCGGCACCAAATAAATACTGAGCCATTTATTTTGACCTCTCTAAAATGACAAAACCGCCATCGAGGCGGTCATAAAATGAATGTTTTGTTAATTGGTTGTAAGGATCCGAATAGGGATAATGGCAATCGCCTGATCATCCAGCATGTTTTCTACTGCTTCATATACTTCTACGGTGCCCTCGATCCAGCAGTGCTCAACCAAACCTCCTAAGGTCTGACACTCATTAAAATCTGGATGATCTGGCTGAATAGCTTCACGTACACGATCGATGAAAATATTCATCTGTGATGATGGGGGCTTTGCTCTATCAGCCTCATGGATATAGAGATAAACCTCAGCAGCAAGTTCAACTTTTGAATCTAAACCATGTACCGGGACTTCTTGCTGATTGCCTTGTGTAATAAACATGGCTGGGCGCTGTTCTGGTGTTACATGGTTAAAGTGACGTAAACGGCGACTTACCGTAATCAATCCTTCTACCCTTGTGCTTAACCTTTCAAACAACGCCTGATAGATTGCTTCGCTATCCACCTGCTATACCTCGCTCAATTGCTGCATCAATATTTTTCGGCACAATCTTGGCCACGATATCCAGTGAATCACGCATGAACCGCAATTCTCTAAACCGAACATTCCTAGAATGGGCCTTAATATTGACCTGAACAGGTGAAATAGGTCGGCCAAAAGCCTGTTTAATCGTCCTAAGGTGTGCTTTAACACCCAAAGCTCCATTTAGACCAAATTCATGTGCAGGTGCATAAGGCACCAAAGCACCACCAGCGCCTACGGTTCCCTCTATGAAATCCTTATCCTCATCCACCTTTGATGAAACGGATCCACGCAAACGGCCAGACTGAACTTTGAGTCGTTGGCCACTTAACATGTCTTCCTGAACAATCCGCTGTAAGCGCAAAGTAAGAGCGTTAACCGTGCGTCTTATTTCAAACCTAACGCGATTATTCATCTCATCAAAATTGACCTGAGCATCAACACGATAATCGCTCATAACTTAATTACTCTTTAGCAGATGCTGCAGATTTCTTTGGCTCAACCACTTCAACATAACGCTCAAAACATAAGGGCTTTAAAATATGGATAATGTCATTATCCGATTCTAAAACGCCGTTTTTGATATCTAGGTTTTGCCCGGCAATAACGAGTTTTGTTGGCTTATAACCTTCTGGTGCCTGATATTTAAAAGGCATGGGATTCTCCTATACAACAAAGGCACCAACGCCTAAACAATTAGGGTTTGTGCCTTCATCATCGATTGGAATGGAATTTTTTAACGCAAGATAGCGCTGGCCATACATGCTGAGATCATAGAAAGCTTCTTTCGATGATCGTGAATAACTCACACTTTGGCCCGCAATTGTCATACTTGAGGCAGTACCAAAAGCAGCACCATTGCCGCTTGAGATACCTACTTTAAGGATATGTGCTGCATATAGACCTACAGCACGTTCCTTTAATGCCCCGAACTCAATTTGAGAAACAATCAGATCCGCTTCTTCTAAAGCATCCTGAATTTTTGCATCTGGCAAAGACATTAAACTCGAATCAGTCGAGAACTTTTCACGAAACGTTTGTACGTCCATAGACTCACCTTATTCTTTAGCCTGAGCTAACTTAGCTTGTAACTGCTCAAGTGTTTCATCATCACTGAACGTTACTTCAAGCGCTGTTAATTCAGCCTTCACGGCGGCCAAAGCGTCTTCATCAGTTGGCTTTTGCTGCTCACCTGCTGCATCGTTTTGCTTGCCGCCTTTACCGCCACGACCACCAGTTTTACCCGCTGTTTTTGGCTCATCTTCCGCAATTTCCTGAACTTCAAGTTCACCTTTTTCAACGAGTGATTTAAAGGCTTTACCTTTTGAAATACGTGTGAGATCCGCAGCACTAACTTGCACAGTTTGTCCCTGACCGACCTGAATTCCATCAAAAGAAAAAGCGGCCTGAGAGCCGCTGTAAGTAATTTTTGGCATGTTTAGTTATCCTTATTCAACATCGTAGTAGCGGAGAGAATCGACACGTTTTAAATAGACACCTTCATACATATAGTGTCCCGGTGTACGCATCACATAATTGATAGGCTGAGCAGCCAAGAATTCCAGTTCATTACAACGGAAAGTAATACAGCTCGGATCACGGCGATAAATAATACTGCGGTCAGTACCACCTTCACCTTTACCTTCAAGCATACTTTCAGAAGTGAATGTCAGTGTTTTACCTTGCATTGCAAAGGTGTTCTTTTCCTTAATGTATTCAAGGAACGTTTTACCCGCTGAATCTGGAACGATACGGCTCGCTAGAATAGTGAACTTATTCTCAGGCATCACGAAAGTATCAGGTTGAATACTGCCATCGAACTTAGAGGCATTAGAAGCACCTTTAATTGCCTTATTGATATCGGCAAGAATGACCTCTACTGTGGCAGTCGCATAATCTACCGTAGAAGTAATCACCTCAACACCTGTTTGATTATAGAAGCCTAGCAAACCAGTTTCAGGCTCGCCAAACCAAGCGACATCACTCATATGGTTTTCATAGGCCAATCGAGCTGCTGCAACTTTGTCAGTCGTTAACTGAATACCTGCTTTTAAGGCAGCTGCAGCATCAAAAATACTGATTTCATAACCAATAACACCAGGCTGTACAGTGAGTTTTACTTCATCGTAAACAACCTCTGCTAATGGCACGTCATTACCTTGACCTGAGAAGCGCTTACCACGTCCTACACCTCTCTTACGTTGCAAGACACTTGCTGAACCAATGACAGCACCTTCCAAACCTTCAATTGGTAAATACTTGGCATATGCTTGAGCTTCAGCAAGTTGCGGTGTCATTTCATCAATTGATTCAAGCTTTAATAATAACTTGGCAAAGTTATCTAAATTAAAGGCATCTCCTACAGCGATTTGCACCCCATGTGCAACTGCTGATAGACGGATTTTCATTTGTTCTAATTTTTTTGACATTGATTATGCTCCACGTAAACGAAGAATAGCTAATCCATCAGGACCAGTGATGGTTTCCCAAGAGGCATTAGGAAGTTCCGTAGAATCTAATGCTGCAGAAGAAAGTGAACCAAGTGGCGCTTGGGCAGTAGGGTTCGCAGTACGTACATATACCTTCGCATTGATATCGATCACTGGTGCTGAAGGCTTCACCCAGATAGAACCGATTTGCATTACAGGTGCACAGTCCTTAGCTTGATAGGCTTCTTTACCTAAGGCATTTTTTCCAGATTTACCCACGTGCTGAAAAACCACTACACCAAACTTTGTATTGGTTGCCTCAGTTACTGCGCTTACGGTTTTTCCGTCAGCAGATTGGACCACCACTTCGCCGTCACTAACTACGCCTGTACCAGCAACTGGCAAAGATAAAATTTCTTCGGGCATGTGCAGGCGAGCACGCATACCCGGAATAGCTTGAGGGGTTAAAGACATTTGCAGTTCTCCAGTTAATTAGAAACTTTGTTTCCAAGCTTCTTTTTTGTTGTTAGGTTTGGGTTCCCCATCTACTGGTTTACCGTCACCAGTTTTAACTTGCTGTTGCTGGTGAAGAGCATCACCTACAGGATTAGAAGGATGTGTGCCCTTCACAGCACAGAGTGCACGGAAAGTTGTATCGATCTGCTCAGGCTTTGCATCGCCTACCGACACGTTACCCATCAAAGCTGTTACTAATGCATCACCCGCTTTAGCAGCAATTACATCACGCTTGATTTGCTCGCATGTGCAGCCTTCTGTTTTAACTGTTGGTACCAATGCTTTAGCATCCGCAATCACAGCAGCACGTTCTGCAGCAGCTTGCTCAAGCTTTTCAGGCGTCATCTGGTTCTTTTCCAAATCACCTACTTTTTGCTCAAGAGCAGTTTTTTCGGCATGCAACTGATCTACGACTGCTTGGATAGCTCCAAGCTCATCACCGATAGAAAATTGCTTATCACCAACTTTGAGCTTTGCCGCCTTTAAATTTTCAAGCTGCTCTTGCTGGATTTTTAATGCATCCGCTAAAGGCGTGTTGTCGCCAATGTTATAGCGCACACCATTTACAATAACTTCCATTGATATATTCCCCTTATGTGGAGTTTGTTGTTTGTCACCGATGCGGCAATCACCACCACAACGGCCATATTTAACGAGCGCTACGTGATTGCCTATAAAATTGATAAATTTCGCTTGATACGGCGTACCATCTGGCGCCGTACCCTGCTCAACGATTAATAAGGCTCCATAGCCAAGCGACATTTCTAGCCGCTCGTTGCTTTGGATCAAATCAATACTGATCTTGTCTTTAATGAGCAAATCACCCACCAGATAATCGCCTTCCTGCCGGACGTTCTCACAATAGCCAATGTGATAATCCTTCCAGTTAGAAGCGTTAATTTCATTCTTAGGCGGGTGATAGTCAGTAGCGTCTACACCATTGAAGCTTTGAATAGCCTCAGGTTTGAAAAGCTCTTCTGCAGGCGTGTAGACATTGATGACTTGATCAGGGGTATAACCTTCCAGAGATGGAAACTCATACGCATAGTACTGTCGTACTTGTGGCGCTTTAGCTAAGCGAACATTGACGCACTTCAAATACCCTTCTTTGGTAAATGAGCGAGTCGATTCACTAGGCGCAAAGTCACCAATTTTGAGTTGGTAAATGGTTTTCATAAATTGCGCTCAATAAAAAAACCACCCGAAGGTGGCTTAACTTAAGTTTATAAATTGACTAGAAGAGGCTTTAAAAATTATTTTTGAATTAACTGCAATAGCGTTGAATAAGGAATTCTACCAACATGTTTGGGATCACCGTATTTGGTATAACCAAAACAATATACGGGTTTATTTGAATTTTTTAATTTAACCATCAATTGATCAAAATAGGGTCGCAATGCGGCACGCACTTTTGATCTTGCTCCCCAACATGCAATTAGAACATCTGCGTCACGGATAATATCCTCAAGATGCTTTTCATTTTCAATATTTGTCACTTCTCCACAAGTCGCTAAGTCCTTAACATAAGGAGATATATAGCTAAACATATTCCCAACTATTAATTTGCGAGCTTCTAACTTATTGGCAAAGACAATCCATTTTTTTACAGTAGAATCATTATTCACGCTGTCAGCCGTTGAAGGATTTACTCCAAAAACTGCCACAACAACTTTATTCCCTTCTAATTGCCTTTCAAGTCTAAATCTATGCTTTTGACAATCACTAAATATTGCTGACATTTACTAGGCTCATATATATTAATAAGTATTTAAATATCAGAATGTTAAAATCTAATCAATCAAAATATCCTCATAGTTAGGCAGCGCTGTACAACGACATCGGATAGGCTGACCGGGATGTCCACCATCTGGAGGTGAATCCCATCTAAATGTCTTGCCCTGTTTATGTTGGTGATCTGGCCGCACACGCTCATCTTTGGCCGTTTGCCATGTGTATGTCTCTACACCCATTGAAAGCTGTCGGGCTTGGTTGATTTGGCCGTTAATCTTGCCCATCTGATCACTAGCAATGAGACGTGCACGGTAATCGGTAGATAATCCTAATTGCTTAATTGCTTTGGCCAACTCTTCATTGGTTTGGCCGGTCTGCAAAGCATTGGTGATTAGCACTTCAAGCTTATCGGCGTATTGCTGTGGAATAGACTTAATCAAACTGACATTTGCCGTGATGTTTAGATCTATCTCATCCTGAATATCAGCAGCTCGATAGAAAGGCGTAAGATCCACACCAATAATCGTTTTAGTGTGCTCTGCAATTTGCTTGTCCACTTCCTTCTGGGTGTCAGTCACAACTTTAGTGGCCAACGGTCGAGAAATCTCAACAACATACTTTGTGAGCCTTTCCCTAAAGGCCGTCATCATGTTAGAAAACCAAGCATCACCGATATTCTGGCCGACTGTAGGAATAACCAATTCTTTTGTTTGTTCCTGACAGTATTTTGAAATAGCCAGTAGTTGTCGTGTGTAATATAGCTCTACACGGCGATTTACGTGCACGGCTCTCGGCTTGGAAGCTTTACGACCTTTTTTACGTTTCTTCGCCTGCTGGAGGTGGGGTTTCAGGATCTGAATTATCGTTGTCATTAAGCTTCACCATTGTCTCAAGCTCTTTGATATGTTTTTCATCAATCACTGAATAAACACCATCAATAACAAGCTGTTTTGCTATCTGTGGCTCTGTGATGATGCCCATTTCTAAATACTTGGAATCCCGTTCAGCGTTAGCTTTCTCAACTTCAGAGCGGACCTTAGCGTCTAATTGCCATAGAGGATTGAACACAACATCTAAGCTTGGAATCTGACGACCAAATGTGGCTTGAACAATTACTCTTAAAAGCTTCATCATGAATGGCTTTAAGGACCATATTTGCTTAGTTGCAATACTGTCGTAATAGTTCCGTGTGTCATGCTCGCCTGTTGCATTCATCCCTGCAGGTGATTGACCGAATAAAATCGTATAAGGCATATCAGCAGCCCCAGCTGCTTGAATAGAGAATTCACGCATTAGATCCGGCAAACCACCAAAGCTATAAGACTTTGAATCGTATTCCTCGTCTTTATCCAAGACGAGCATTCCGTTTAAACCCTTTAGCAATCCGACACTGAAAAAACGTTCAACTACGGATTTCATGTCCTCCTTGATCTTATCGACCAAGTCGGGGGTTCTAATCACGTCAATTTTTGATTCATGCACTAGACTTGCTGAGGCTTTCTTAACGGCGGCATGATCAAGCAGATCTTCATAAACTTCCTGTAAGACACTTACCGGCTCTTCATTAACTACATCGGCATGGCCAAACTTATATAAGCGGGTATGGTGGATTCTTTGAGTTGATTTCCCGTCCAGCTTTAACTTATAAAATTCAGGCTGCTTTAAAAGTCCACCTGCCTCCTTAGGCGATAAGTATTTACTGGTATCAGCTTCAATGTACTTTTTCTTAAGCACAGTGAAAAACTCTAAACGACCAACGCCTAACTTGTTTAAATCGAACGGTTGATCTAAGTTGCCGCCGTCTACAGTACCTAGAAGCACATAGCAAACACCATATAAGCGAGAAAGTACCAAACTAGATAAGAGAACCCCATCTAAGTTAAAAGCCTTACACGCCTCTTTAAGCCTCAATAAATCGTTGTCTTGAATCCCTTCAAAAAACCATCCTGCTCGGAGCATGTCACTTGCTGGTCGGTTGACGATTCGCTTAGCTAACCAGTGTTGATACACGGCTTCTAATTGCTCATCAGGAATTACTTTCTTAACAAAAGAACCGTGTGAAGCTTTGTCACGTTCGGTACCAATATTTGAGACAAAGTTTGTATACGCCCCTGCATCGCCAATTGCATCGGGCTTTTTAGTTTCAGCCATAATTTCCTCTAATCAAATACAGTTGGCTTTTTGGCTAATGAATCATTAATTGCATCAATCGTTGGATCCCACTGGTCGTCATGATCATGTGACCAATCAGCAGTAAGGCCTTCAATCTCTTCAATGTAGTTCAAAAGCCACGGTGCATTAGCTGGCAACCAGACACGGCGTTCTTCAACATAAAGAATGACATCCATAGTCCTTGATAGCTTGTCAGTACTTCGCTGAATCGCACGTATTGGTAAAGTGGTCTGCTTAGATATGGACTGAATTAATCCGGTACCACTCGCCTTATCTTCTACGGCCATATAGCGAAGTTTGCCGATTTTGGTGTTGCTATCCTTATGTTTATTGATAAAGGCTTTAGCCTCCTTCAATAGCTCTGGTGCTTCCCATTTGCCACGCTTCACGTCAATGATGTAAAGGTTATTGTCATAGCCAAGACCAGCACATAAGAACACTGAGAAGTCGTTATGTTCTTTTGTCTTTTGCGCCGTATCTGCCCAAATCGCACGCCATTTAAGAACAGGTAAATCTAGGTAACGTGGGAACCATTCAGCCTTAACAAGATCACCACCCAGCTTTTTAGGGTTTTGCATGTATTGGCTTGCAAACGTATAGCGTGACACTGTGGCGCCGTCTTTATCTTCCCCGCCTTTCTCCAGCTGCAGCAATGAAAGTAAAGATTCTTTTAATGGCCAGTAGCTTTGTCGGCCTTTCTCATCACGCTCAACATCACGTGGAATTTTGCGCTGTATGTGCTCTGGTAGCTCAATGATGTACTCATCATCAATAAGTGCGGGAATACTGATCTGTTCCCACTCACCAGGTACATTACCCGTCATCACAAAGTTAGTCGGATCTTCAACGTGCAAACGTTGCATGATCAGAATAATTGGCGTGTCAGATTTAGCTTTACGAGAGTTGACCGTGTTTAGAATTTTACGGTTAGCTTTACGTCTAGCGGTCTGGCTAAATGCATCCTCAGGCTTTAATGGGTCATCAAGAATAATGGCACCGGTAAAGCCCTCATTAGCTAATGTACCAGCACGGCGACCTGTGACCTGACCACCCATCGATGCAGAATAAACATGACCAGCATCATAACCATCAACGGTAGTTTTCCAGCTCGACTTAGCATCCGTACTGGTAGAAATCTTTACTGGCCATAAACTCTGAAAGTCTTCCGACTTAACAATGTTTCTGGCTGTTGCCGATACATCCTCTACAAGTGATTGCGAGAAAGACAAATACAAGAAGCGGGAACGAGCATTACGTGCTATGCCTCGGGCAATAAGATTTGTGAGTAGTTCAGTCTTACCGCTTCCGGGTGGAACGTTAATAACTAGGTTCTTAACCTTTCCAGCGATTACCTCGTCAATCTTGTCGGCAATATATTCATGATGCCAATTGACCGAAAACTTAAAGCCCATACGTGGCAAGAAAAAAGCACGCGTGAAAAATAAATGTTCTTTCTCACATTTAATCCGTTTAGCTTTGGTTTTAACAGGATCAATATTCGTTCTCGAGTTCATCTATCGCCTGCCTTACCTGCTCATCGGTAGCAGTCACATAGGTAATATTTTCGCTTTGTAATGGACCACCACCAGCGCCTGTAATTTCAGTCTTATTCGTGTACTTGCCGCCCATGTCCTCAGCAGCCTGCTTAAGAATGCTTAGAGCTGCTACACGGTTTCTACTGTGCTTTTGATATTGGCTTTCGTAACGCTGTAAACGCACCGCTAAATTTGCAATGGGGATTGCTTCCGGCTTACCCAAAAACATTTCGCGAGTCTTTTCAAAATCTTTTCTTAATTCTTCGCTCAGGTTCTCGCCTGCCCGTTTGGTCGGGTCGTATTTCTCACACTGCTGTTTAGTAACTTTTATCCCGTATTCTTGGTTGACGAGCTCAGCAGTTTCTGTGGGTGTATTAAATACGGCAAGTGAGCGAACTATAAAGAGTTTTACCTCTTTTTTTAGAGCCGCCATATCCTCAATCCTGTCAACCTACGTCAACCTAAATAGCCAAAAAAAGAGCCCCAAGGCTCAAGTAATTACGCAGTTTCCACAGCATTTAGAAATATCTAAATCAGAAACAAACGGCGGGTTTTTAGCGACTTCAATAAGCCGCTTAACGTTTTCATTTGCACCCCAGCGTTTAACAACACCGATAAACTCTTCCACATCGTGACCAGCTAAATAATGCTTTGGTAAGCCAGTATGATCACTGTAAATAATCTCACCGTCCGAGTCTCGTTCTACACCAATGTGATAAAGCTCATGTTCAAGCAAAGCACAGAACTCGCTATCGTTTGCCTTTTCACAAAAGCTTGCATCGATGGTGATTAAGTAAACTGGAACGAATCCGAACCAGTCTCGCATTTGCTGCTCTTGTCGGGCTTTCTTCCAGCCGCCTTGTTGAAACATAACCTTTTCACATTGGCCGAGCACCATACGCTTAGCTCTGGTATAAGCAGAAGAAGCCCATGCGAAAGCCAAGAAACCCTCATTGTCATGAAGCATCTCAGCGATATGGTCGTGATCTGGATTATGCAAAGGACCACCAATAGTTAAAAAATTTGCAATTACCCAATTCATTAAATCAGGGGCTGGCGCTAATCGAATTGCTTCTTCTTCATCCGCTTTATCAATTAATTCCTGTGGTGGAAATGGTCTGATCTGCTCCATCTTCAATTCTCGCTAATTCGTCTTTAATCCAGTTAATGACATATCCCGACAAAATAGAATCTGGATGAAAGCGCTCTATTTTATAACCCATCTCTTCAGCTTGATCATATCGATCAAGACTCCATGCTTTATTTGACAGCTTTCCACCACGCCCACCAGACCAGGGCCCACCCTCAATTTCAATGAGCAAACGCAATTTCACTATATGAAAATCAAAGCGCCAGTGTTTGGTATGGATCGGCTGAAACTTACTTTCAAATCCAATCGCCAAATCCTCAAGCTCTTCCTTAAGTGTTGCCTCAGCCTCGAGATATTTTTGCTTCGCCTTAGGCAGTGGTCTGGATTTGGGTTTGGTTTTAGGTTCTTTTTTTCTTGTAAGCCAAAAGTATTCTGTAGAATCCATTATTCTCACCCATAAAAAAACCGCCCTAAGGCGGTGGCTAAACTCACAGGCAATATAGTATTACTTCTTAAAAGTTGCCTTATAAAGCTTTGAATTAAAGTAATCCGTAATTTCTTTACCTTCGTTTTGAATTTTTTCCTCATTTAAGGGTAAAAAATCTAATTCAGATTTGAAGCTCATATACTCTGGAATAAATTTCTTTATAGGCGGAGGTGGTTTAGGTCCACCTTCTGTAATTTTTTCGATAAATCCAGCTAACCATAAAATATACTCACCTTCTGAATTATGAGGAGGAATCAAACTCACATCTATTTTTACTTTACATTCATCTAATTGTTTACTAAACAATTCAACAAAATCAATAAAATTATATTTTAATTTAAATTTTGTTCCCTTAATTTCTCTGCGTATACATGTCATAAGTAAGTTCATATTTTCAATACAGTCATGTGAAAACAATTCCTCATCTTTAATTTTGTTATAAATATTTTCCGCAAACATGAGATACTGTGTCATTTCAGCAGCTCCTCATTTTTATAAAGTATTTTTCTTAAGGTAGTCCTATTATAACAATGTTGCAACAAGAAATTT
This sequence comes from Acinetobacter sp. AOR12_HL, assembly GCF_027855275.1. Classification (NCBI taxonomy): domain Bacteria; kingdom Pseudomonadati; phylum Pseudomonadota; class Gammaproteobacteria; order Moraxellales; family Moraxellaceae; genus Acinetobacter; species Acinetobacter sp. AOR12_HL. The sequence goes on from NZ_JAKTIJ010000036.1 coordinate 60,530, forward strand.
TCCATTTTTAGTTTAAGGAAATTTTAAAAATTATAAAAACGATTATATTCAATAAATTAGTACAAATAAAAGCTATGGAAGTTTGATCTTTCTATTGAGCTTTAAAATGGATTATTGTGTTTAAATCATCAATTTAAAAAGCTTGCCTAGTAGGCAAGCTCCCCCTTTTTTTGATATTTGCGCTGATCAATAAGGTTTAGTGTTACTTAAAGCAACACACTGATAATACTGAAATATTTAAAAATAAAAAAGCCCACTTCCTATTTTTATTCAGAAATGGGCTTAGCGAAAAAAAACGCTTAGACCTGAAATAGGAAATATCTATTCGGAAATATCTCCAACTTCATATTGGCATAATATTTAAGCACTAGCAATAGGGATTGAATTAAAAATATTAAATATTCATATTTAAATAGATAAAGATTTCTTTTTAAATAGTTTTATTTTTAGCCTACATAATTTTTTTACTTATCAAGAGTTATAAAGAATATGTGCCCATCAATAGGTAATACTTAATAAGGTCTTATGTGTAGTAACCATTAGGCTCTAGAGACTAAGAACTCAAACTGACTAAAAATAAAATAATTAATTTTCAATATCAATGATCATATACTGCAAAGTTAAGTATATTCCAACTTCTCCATTGTTGAGTGCCTCATATAAGTCTTCATCAACGAAATCTCCAGATTCATCATATAGCCATTTATGAATTTGAATAATTTGTATATTCCCTTTTTTGTCTATTCTTGCTATTGGGTCTATTACGGACCGAACTATCACCTTCTTCTTCGTCT
>NZ_JAKTIJ010000037.1:0-4629 GCF_027855275.1 Acinetobacter sp. AOR12_HL
AGACGAAGAAGAAGGTGATAGTTCGGTCCGTAATAGACCCAATAGCAAGAATAGACAAAAAAGGGAATATACAAATTATTCAAATTCATAAATGGCTATATGATGAATCTGGAGATTTCGTTGATGAAGACTTATATGAGGCACTCAACAATGGAGAAGTTGGAATATACTTAACTTTGCAGTATATGATCATTGATATTGAAAATTAATTATTTTATTTTTAGTCAGTTTGAGTTCTTAGTCTCTAGAGCCTAATGGTTACTACACATAAGACCTTATTAAGTATTACCTATTGATGGGCACATATTCTTTATAACTCTTGATAAGTAAAAAAATTATGTAGGCTAAAAATAAAACTATTTAAAAAGAAATCTTTATCTATTTAAATATGAATATTTAATATTTTTAATTCAATCCCTATTGCTAGTGCTTAAATATTATGCCAATATGAAGTTGGAGATATTTCCGAATAGATATTTCCTATTTCAGGTCTAAGCGTTTTTTTTCGCTAAGCCCATTTCTGAATAAAAATAGGAAGTGGGCTTTTTTATTTTTAAATATTTCAGTATTATCAGTGTGTTGCTTTAAGTAACACTAAACCTTATTGATCAGCGCAAATATCAAAAAAAGGGGGAGCTTGCCTACTAGGCAAGCTTTTTAAATTGATGATTTAAACACAATAATCCATTTTAAAGCTCAATAGAAAGATCAAACTTCCATAGCTTTTATTTGTACTAATTTATTGAATATAATCGTTTTTATAATTTTTAAAATTTCCTTAAACTAAAAATGGAAAATTTCTTGTTGCAACATTGTTATAATAGGACTACCTTAAGAAAAATACTTTATAAAAATGAGGAGCTGCTGAAATGACACAGTATCTCATGTTTGCGGAAAATATTTATAACAAAATTAAAGATGAGGAATTGTTTTCACATGACTGTATTGAAAATATGAACTTACTTATGACATGTATACGCAGAGAAATTAAGGGAACAAAATTTAAATTAAAATATAATTTTATTGATTTTGTTGAATTGTTTAGTAAACAATTAGATGAATGTAAAGTAAAAATAGATGTGAGTTTGATTCCTCCTCATAATTCAGAAGGTGAGTATATTTTATGGTTAGCTGGATTTATCGAAAAAATTACAGAAGGTGGACCTAAACCACCTCCGCCTATAAAGAAATTTATTCCAGAGTATATGAGCTTGAAATATGAATTAGATTTTTTACCTTTAAATGAGGAAAAAATTCAAACCGAAGGTAAAGAAATTACGGATTACTTTAATTCAAAGCTTTATAAGGCAACTTTTAAGAAATAATAGTTAGTTGTCTCTATTTTTAGCCACCGCCTTAGGGCGGTTTTTTTATGGGTAAGAATAATGGATTCTACAGAATACTTTTGGCTTACTCGGAAAAAAGAACCTAAAACTAAACCTAAAAGCTGGCCACTGCCAAAGCCTACACAAAAATATCTAGAGGCAGAAGAAGAATTTACTGAAACTTTAGATAATCTGGAAATTAAATATGAAAAGAAATTTCAGTTTAAGTCTACTAAGCACTGGCGGTTTGACTTTCATTTAATTGAGTATCGAATACTAGTTGAAATTGCGGGTGGTCCATGGTCTGGCGGTCGTAAGGGCAAACTTAAAAATAAAGCTTGTAGTCTTGATCGTTACGATGTGGCTGAAGAGATGGGCTACACCGTAGTTCGCATAGAGACAGCTTCAAGATGCCGCATTGATGAGTCTGGACCTTTGCAGTTACGGACTGAATACGCTAGTGAATGGCTAAAAAATTTAAAGAGGCAAATATTTAATGGATCAGATCACACCATTTCCTCCAACTGATTTTATTGACCAAGCAGATGAAGAGGAAGCGATTCGCATAGTACCTGCGTCTGATTTAAAAAATTGGGTAGTTGCTAATTTTCTTACACTTGGTGGACCTTTACATAATCCAGATCATGACCATATCGCTGAGATGCTTCATGACAATGAGGGGTTTTTGGCTTCTGCATGGGCTTCTACTGCTTATACGAGAACTAAGCGCATGGTGCTCGGCCAATGTGAAAAGGTTATGTTTCAACAAGGCGGCTGGAAGAAAGCCCGTCAAGAGCAGCAAATGCGTGATTGGTTCGGTTTTGTTCCAATTTACTTAATCACTATCGATGCAAGCTTTTGTGAAAAGGCAAACGATAACGAGTTTTGTGCTTTGTTTGAACATGAGCTCTATCACATTGGTGTAGAGCGAGATTCGGACGGTGAGATTATTTACAGCGATCATACTGGCTTACCAAAGCACTATTTAGCTGGCCACGATGTGGAAGAGTTCATCGGTGTTGTTAAGCGCTGGGGAGCTAATGACAGTGTTAAGCGGCTTGTTGAAGTCGCTAAAAACCCGCCGTTTGTTTCTGATTTAGATATTTCTAAATGCTGTGGAAACTGTGTAATTACCTGAGCCTTTTGGCTCATTTTTTTTGCCATGTTTCCTTGACGTACCTTGACGGATAGAGAGAAATGGCGACATTAAACAAAAAGCAGAAACTCTTTATTGTACAATCGCTTGCTGTGTTTAACACCCCTCAAGAAACAGTAAGTCTCGTCAAGGAGGAATTTGACATTGATGTTTCGAGACAGCAGGTAGAGTCATATAACCCTACAAAGTTTGCTGGGAGAGACTTAAGTAAGGAACTCAAAGAAATTTTCGAAAATACACGGGAAGAGTATTTGAGTCAGCCACTAAATAAAATCAGTGGAGCAAATGACATTGTTCAGTTGAAGATTTTAAGTGATTTGCTTTGGACTAAAAAAACAATGTGACCATGACAATTAAGATCGTGGACCAAATACAAAAGATCATGAAAGGGTTTTATGAGAAGAAGGGGGAACAAAATAATAAAGGTGGTAATTCTGAAGCGAACCAAACTAAAGCTGAAGTAGAACTTGAGATTAAAAAACTTGAACTTCTGAAGTTACAACGTGAGGTAAATCCACCTGAAGAGGATTACAAGCTTGTGCTGAATCCTGATGAGGAGATACCAAATGAGCCAATGCTTTAATCCTCCAGAAGGTTCAGTTCAATTAACGCCTAAGCAAGCCAATATTTATTTGTGGGGCTGGCAAAAAGAAGCCCGATTACGTGATGCTGTTTGTGGCCGACGTTTCGGTAAAACATTCTTGGCCAAAGCGGAAATGCGAAGAGCCGCAAGCCTAGCGGCTAAATGGAATGTTTCGGTAGAGGATGAAATCTGGTATGCAGCGCCTACCTTTAAGCAAGCAAAACGGGTTTTCTGGAAGCGACTAAAACAAGCTATTCCAGCATCTTGGCGAGCTGGTAAGCCTGAAACGAGCCTGTAAATTATTTTGTGTAAGTTCCATTTTTTATAAATGATCTTTTAATCGATCATCGAACTGAATCGTAAACCAATTCATCGCTAAACGCCAATTTTGAATTGGCATTGTCCATTTTTTAGCAGCATTTGAAGTTGCTAAATAAATGACCTTTTTCACTGAATCATCAGAAGAGAAGATCTTTCTCTTTTTAGTTGAATGGCGAATCACGCTATTCAATGATTCAATTGCATTTGTTGTATAAATCGCATGACGTATTTCAGCAGGATAGCTAAAGATCGTTCGGATATTTTCCCAATTTGCCCGCCAGGATTTTCCAATTTTTGGATACTGATGATTCCATTGATCGCAGAAGATACCTAGGGAATTTAAAGCATTTTCTTCTGTACTTGCCTGATAGATCGCCTTCAATCCTGCTGTTACAGCTTTGTAGTCCTTCCAGCTCACAAATCTCAGGCTATTGCGTACAACATGCACGATACACAGCTGGATGTCAGTATGAGGGTAGACAGAGGCTATCGCATCAGGAAAGCCTTTTAGCCCGTCTACACAGGCAACAAGAATATCTTGCACTCCTCGATTTTTAAGCTCTGTCATGACTGACAGCCAGAATTTGGAACCTTCTGTTTGAGCAAGCCACCTGCCAAGAAGTTCTTTTTGGCCATCCAAGTTAATGCCTAATGCTAAATAAACTGATTTATTGATTACTGTTGAATGCTGACGAACCTTAACAACAATGCAATCTAAATAGACAACAGGATAAAGACTATCGAGTGTTCTATTTTGCCATTCTGTCACTTGTTCAATGACAGCATCCGTTACCTTACTAATAAGGGAGGCAGATACATCGGCATCGTACATTTCTTTAAAAAAAGCAACAATTTCTCTATTTGTCATTCCTTTCGCATATAGCGAAAGAATTTGATCATCCATGCTAGTAATGCGCGTTTGATGCTTCTTAATAATCTGTGGTTCAAAAGAGCCGTCACGATCACGAGGGATATCTAAAGCAAGCTGCCCATCTTGTGTTAGAACTGTTTTGGAGCTAAAACCATTACGTGCATTAGATCCTTTCTTAGGTTGATGCTTTTCATAGCCTAAATGTTCAGAAGGCTCAGTATTCAGAGCGGTTTCGATCATGAACTTTTTAAATATGGCTGTCATTTGGTTTAAATCTTCAGGAGTTTTTAAACCTTTAGCTAATTCAGCTGCCATACTTTTGATTGTAGCTTCATCCATGTGAAGTACCTCTTTTTATTATCCTCAGTAGGAT
>NZ_JAKTIJ010000038.1:0-15084 GCF_027855275.1 Acinetobacter sp. AOR12_HL
GGCTTTGTTGCACAAAGATTTAAAAGTTAAGACTTCTCATATCTACTCAAATTTAAGTGACAACTCGGGTATGTGGTCTGCCTAAGTCCGTAAATTTATTTAATACTGCCATACGTGCATGAATCTCATTGACTTGGCTTTGAAAATTTCTCGCACTGAGTTTATCCCCCAATAATTTGATGCAATGCATCTTGGTTTCAACCAAACTTCGCCGATGATAGCCTGACCATTTCTTCCAAATAGTTCTTCCTAAACGTTTAACTGTTCGAAGCAACTCATTGCGTTCTAGCGAGCTCATCTTTTTATCTTTCCATGGCTTCGCATTTTTTCTTGGTGGAATCACTGCATGTGCTTGCCGATTCGCAATGACCTGTCGGCACTGTTTGGTATCATAAGCTCCATCGGTATAGACGGAGTCAACTCTCTCATCTTGTGGAATCTGATCGAGTAAATCACCAAGTACCTGTGAATCACTCACATTGTTGGTTGTGAGCTGAACAGCGCGTATTTGTAAGGTTTTAGCATCTATACCAATATGTAATTTACGCCATTGGCGACGATATTCAGGCTCATGTTTTTTACGCTTCCATTCACCCTCATCTAAGAATTTCAGACCTGTAGAGTCAACGATTAGATACAGTCCATCACAACTTTTTTGATAGCTAATCACAATATCAATATGCTGTTGTCGTCTACAAATTGTAGTGTAGTCTGGCGCTATCCAATTTAACCCACAAAGATGGATGAGACTTTGAACAAAGCCAGTGACCATGCGTAAAGACAATCGAAAGAGAGATTTAATCATTAGGCAGCATTGGATAGCTGTGTCGGAGTAAGTTTGATTTCGTCCTTGTTTGCCTTTTGATGGGGCATACCATTGCGTAACAGGATCAAACCAAATGGCAATATTTACACGATTAATGAGTGCTCGGTTATATGCAGGCCAATTGGTTGTGCGGTAGATTTTGTGTGTAGGCTTCTTCATTTGAAAATTATATTGTGGAATAAGCCTTTAGAGATAGGTTTGTGCAACAAAGCCATTGCCAATTATATGTTCCATAACAAGGATTTCCCTGTTTTGAATAACCATGAGGTCTATGTTCATGAGATTTAAATCCACTTTCATCAAGATAGATGATCGGGTGTTGATACCTTAATCGGTTTAAATCTTTTAAATACTGCTCTCTGAGTTCTGTTTTTGCTTTCGGGTGCAGTAAGGTCTTTTTTTAACTGTGATATTTAGACGCTTGAGCGCATCTCCAATTGTAGAAGTACCACAACCAAAACGAGCAGCGCGCTCATATTGATAATCATCAGGATATTGTTCAACATCTGCACGTAAGGCATCATCATCAACTTTAGATGGTTTTCTTGGTCGAGTTCTTTTTATTTCGATTCGCTTTTTCCATTCGACAATTGTATTTTTATCAATTTCGAAGTGCTGAGCAACCGTTCGAATAGATTGGCCTTCTTCAAGCTTGGCTAATATTTTGTTTCTAAAATGTATTGGATAACTCATATCGGTATTGTATTGTTTTTTTTGCGTGCTTACTATATGGACACGGGTGCGGCGATGAGGTGCTCAAGCACTTTGCTGCACGGTTGAGGGAACACATTCGCGCAACCGACATGGCTGCCCGGATTGGGGGGGAGGAATTCGCTGTGTTGTTGGAAGCGGCATCGATTGAAGACGCCCAAGTATGGGCGGAGCGATTTCGTCAGGACGTTGCGACGACAGCGGTGGTGTGTGGAGAGGTGTCGATCAGCTATAGCGCCAGCATGGGGGTAGCCCCCCTTGACGTCCGCTTAAACTCTTTCGAGCAGGTGATGCAGCAGGCGGACAGCGCGCTCTACCAGGCAAAAAGACAAGGGCGCAACCAAGTTGTGGGCGCACAAGTATTTCAGAATTGAGAGGAATGGCGATGAAGGAAAAGCAACCGGACCCGATCAAAACATTTCGTGCCCAATGGGCAGTGATGACGTTCTACGAGCGCTTCGAACAGGTGATCGCGCTCGCGCTGTCCGCAATCATTGCCGTGATCATCGTGGTCTCGCTGCTGCAGCTGATCTCGATCGTCTTCAGCCTGCTGGTCATCGATGCGTTCAATCCGCTCGATCACAAGGTCTTCCAGATCGTGTTCGGCATGATCATGACGCTGCTCATCGCCATGGAGTTCAAGCATTCCATCGTGCGGGTGGCCTTGCGCCGCGATAGCATCATCCAGGTCAAGACGGTGATCCTGATCGGGCTGATCGCCCTGGCGCGCAAGTTCGTGATCCTCGACCCGGAGACCAGCCCCGCCAAGATCGCGGCGCTCGCAGGCGCGACGCTGGCCCTCGGGGCGACTTACTGGCTGCTGCGCGAGCGCGATGACCGGGCCGCCGGGGAAAGCCCAAATGAGCCATCGTGATCGGCGCCACGCGCAGGCTGCCGCGGGGTTCACCCTGCTGCTCGAACCGGCGGCGGCTTCCGGGCTGACCCTGCGGCTGTATGGCGCACGCCCTCTGCACCCGAATGAAGCGCCCGATCTTTGGGCTGTGTTGCGCGAACTGGCGGCGCGGGCCGGGTTGCCTGCCGTGCTGGTACTGCACTACGTGCCCAGCGGGGTCGTCAACGCCTTCGCCACCGGTACGAAGCATCACGCGGCCATCGCGCTGACCGACGGTCTGCTGCGTAGCCTCACGCCCCGCGAGTTGACCGGCGTGCTCGGCCACGAAATCGCGCATATTGCGAACGAGGATTTGAGTGTCATGGGCCTGGCCGATTCCATCAGCCGGCTCACCCATCTTCTGGCCTTGTTGGGGCAAATCATGCTCCTTTTCAGCCTGCCGGCCTTGCTGTGGGGCACAGTCGCTATCCAGTGGCCGGCGCTGCTGTTGCTGGCCGTTTCGCCGCAGCTCGCGCTGCTGGCGCAACTGGGTTTGTCGCGGGTGCGCGAATTCGACGCCGACCGGCTCGCCGCCGAATTGACCGGCGACCCACAGGGATTGGCTTTGGCGCTCGCCAAGATCGAGCGGGAGAGTCGCGCCTGGCTGCTGCCCGGATGGGGCAAGCCGGAACCCTCCTAGTTGCGCACGCATCCGGCGACGACAGAGCGCATCCAACGCTTGCGGGAATTGGCTGATTCGATGGCACCGCAACCGCTTCATTCCAGCCCATTTCTGCCGGACATCCCCTTGGCGCCACGCCCACCGCGTTGGCGCGCCAGCGGTGTCTGGCGCTGATTTCAACAAGGAGAATGGCATGACCTGCCCCGACCTCAACAGCCGACCAGCGCCGGACCGATTCATCCGGCGCTGGCTCGTCATCACTGGCTGCATCGCCGCACTCATGCTGCTGTGGCAGTTCTTGCCTGCCATCGAAGCCTGGTTCAGTCCGCACGAAGCGGCCGAGCGCACGGTGACACCGCGTGGTGATCTGGCGGCAGACGAGCAGACCACCATCCAACTGTTCGAGAAATCGCGCGGGTCGGTGGTTTACATCACCACGGCGCAACTGGTGCGTGACGTCTGGTCGCGCAATGTCTTTTCCGTGCCGCGCGGCACCGGCTCCGGCTTCATCTGGGACGATGCCGGCCACGTGGTGACCAACTTCCACGTCATCCAGGGGGCATCGTCTGCCACGGTCAAACTGGCCGACGGTCGCGATTATCAGGCTGCGCTGGTGGGCGCCAGCCCCGAGCACGACATCGCCGTGCTCAAGATCGGCGTCGGCTTCAAGCGCCCGCCCGCTGTGCCGGTGGGCACCAGTGCCGACCTCAAGGTCGGGCAGAAAGTGTTCGCTATCGGCAATCCCTTCGGATTGGACTGGACGCTCACCACCGGCATCGTCTCGGCGCTCGACCGCACCCTCGACGGCGAAGGGGGCGGGCCTGCCATCGATCACCTGATCCAGACCGACGCCGCTATCAACCCCGGCAACTCCGGCGGCCCGCTGCTCGATTCGGCCGGGCGGCTGATCGGCATCAACACCGCCATCTACAGCCCTTCGGGCGCGTCCGCTGGCATCGGTTTCGCTGTGCCGGTGGATACCGTCATGCGCGTGGTGCCGCAACTCATAAAGACCGGCAAGTACATCCGTCCGGCGCTGGGCATCGAGGTGGATGAGCAGCTCAACGCGCGTCTGCAGGCGCTGACCGGTAGTAAGGGCGTATTCGTATTGCGCGTGACGCCGGGCTCGGTGGCGCACAGGGCCGGGCTCGTCGGCGTCGAGGTCACCGCAGGCGGCATCGTGCCCGGCGATCGCGTTATCAGCATCGACGGTATCGCCGTCGACGACGTCACCACATTACAGGCCCGGCTAGACGACAAGAACGTTGGAGATGTTGTGGTCTTGTTAGTGGAGCGGGCCGGCAAGACTCGCGAGATGCTTGTGGAACTACAACCGGGAGTTTGATGGAAAGTGGGTCATGGATCTGCACAGCGAAGCAGTCAAGCGACTTCAGCCTTGCGCCGAACTACGAGCCCTAGCTAGTGCAGTGGGGGGAAGGCTGTTTAGGTTAAATGGATATAAGGGAGTCATTTTTGATTGTGTTTTTAAAAGAAGGTGTTGATTTTTTTGGGTAAGCATTTAGGGCGTCCAAGGGTTGGAGCAGTTGGCACGGATGAGAGAGCTCAATGCTCGCTAGGGATTGGATCTATGTGTTTTTTCTGACTGACTGCTTACGTGTTGGAACGGGCAACATCGGAAAAGGATGAATTTTTATTTTCACCATTTACCGTATTTTTCGAGCCTGGGCGAAAATTAGGATGATACTTTAGCGCCCTTAATCATTTTGCCATGAAAGGCAAAACGATCCAGTCTCAGGTGTAAGTGCTCACTGTATATATCACCAATAGTAGTCCACTAATTCCAATTAAGAGTAGTCCACCGATTCCAATTAAGAATAGTCCACCGATTCCTGATTAATAGTTCTAGAGAAATCTCTAAATCCAAATTACATCTAAGAATAGCTACATAACTCCTAGATCAACAATATGCTTGTTCAATCTTTCAATACATAGGAATTCAGATTTATTTGCATTCATCTCTTTAAACACGTTATTTTCTGATTTTACTCTTATAGGCATATCTACTAAATAGCATAGATTTTCAGCTCGTGTGATCGCAACATAGTGTAAATTTTTATCCCCTTCTAAATCGCTAAAAGTCCATTGACCTTGTTTCTTTGTTTTACGTGGCAATACCCATTGTTCCAAACCAAGGTGGATAACAACTTTAAACTCCAAACCTTTTGACTTATGAATTGACATTATTTGTAATTCATTTTTATTATGTGGTTTATATTTTTTCAACAAGAATTCATCATTAAAAATATTTTTTGTTGCCAAAATAAAATTTTCACAATCACCTTTATAATTAGTTTTATTAATTAAGCCTTTAATTATTTCACAAATTTCATCAGTATCATTTTCAGTTCTTATTTTTTTAACTTCAACCTTAAAATCATTTAATTTAATGTTAATAAACCTAGACTTATAATTCTCATATATTGAGTAACTTGAATAATTCTTACAAAATTTATATAAAATCAAATCAGAACATAACTGTGCAATATAATGATTCATACTATCAAGAGGATCATCTTCGTAAATTCTATAACTATGACGCGTATTCAAAGCATAATGCTGAACCGTTGCATTATTAGCTGCTAATATCACAAAATCTGAAAAATCAAAATTATTCTCATCTTTAATTTTTTGTATAAAATCATCTAACTTAGCGTATCTATGTTTTCCTGAATTATTTATATGCAATCCAAATATGTTTTTTTTATCAATTTCTTCTAGATCTATACCTTTTAAAAAAGCTCTAGCATATAAATCAATAGATGGGTCACATCTATGGTTTTGATCAATAGCATATTCTTTAAAATCGTGCTCATTTACAAGCGAAGTTAAATTTTCAGGAATAGCATCACGCCATCTGTAAATTGACTGATCAATATCTCCTACCGCTGTAAATTTCAACCCTAGTTTTAAAATTTCTAGAAAAACTAGATGTTGTCCTGATGAAGTATCTTGATATTCATCTACAAACAAGTATTTATATCGAGATGATATGTATCTTCTACAGACTGATGAATTTTTAAGTACAAACAAAGCTAAAGGTGTTACTGTTCTTTGCCATATTTTTCCACTTAAAAATAATCCCTTAAAAGCATTATCATTTTCTATATCTTTTAAATATATTTCTCCATTCGCAAACTCTTGTACAAATGGAATAGATTCTTCTTCCGATAAAATACTTACGATCTCAATATCATCGTTCTCATTGCCCCATAGCTTTGGCAAAAAAGGTCTAATAATTTCATTGATCAGAAAGCCATCTATAGTACCTAGATAATTGAGATTTGAACTTATCGTCTTCTTTTGAAATTTTCTTCTCAACTCTTCACTAGATTTTCTGGTGAAAGATAATCCTATTATTCCATTATGTCTTTTTAACTTTTCACAACATAAACTCATTTTATTAATAAGAACGGTAGTCTTTCCACTCCCTGGACACGCCATGATTACCGAATTATTTTCAATATCTTGAATTGCTTTTATTTGATCATTCGTCAACTTCATAACAAGACCACTTCTTTGGCAGTTTCAGAGTTCGTATTAATAAGAACTGGAGATTCAGTGTCAGTGTCAGATTGTTTTAATAATAAATTTATTAAGTACCTAATCGGCTTGCCAAAATCACTTTCATAAATTTTTTCAAAGCCTTTCTTTTCTAATTTAGCCATTAATATTTGCATATTTAGGGCTTTGCTTTTTTTGAGAAAATCTACTGCACTATTATTATTTTTTTTACCTAATGCCTTCTTAATTTCTTCAGAAGCAACACTTACTAAATCACACTCTAAATCTATATTAGACATAAATATGCCATGTGCATTTATCATCTTTTCAAAGGCTTTCCACCGTTTATCACCCAAAATATTAACTCTATTTAAAGGGTAAAGACTATGCTTCCATTTTTCGGAATCTCTATTTAATATTCCATAGCATCTATTAACTCCTAGATATTGCCATTTTATACATTTTTCATCTGTATAATTAATTTCAATTTTCTTATATACATAGCAAGGATTTAAAGAGTCATTTTTATTAAAACCATGAACTTTGCAATTCATTTCTACAGTACTAATATCATTATCAGTTCTTAATGAAAATGGTATTTCTAGAGCTCTTAAAACGGCTGCAAATACTTTAAATTGAATTCCTCCAACTGCAAAAACGGATAAATTGTAGTAATCAATATCAACTTTATTTTTAAGCAACAGTTCCTTATATAGAATTTCTTCAGATGGGCCCTCAACTAAAAAAACACCACTTGAAAAAAATGCTTCTGCAGGGATAATGCTCATCCTATAACCTAATTCTTCCCATGCTTTTTCTAGTTCTTTTGTACAACCATTACTGGCCGCAATTGTAGAGAAATCTTTCTTAAATAATCTAATAATAGAACTTGGCGAAAAACTTGAGGCTATTTGCGGAGAGTGTGTTGTTATTAAACATTGACTTTGTAATTCTGAAGATAAATAACTAGCTAATTTTCTTTGTTGATGTGGGTGTAAATGTGCCTCTGGCTCCTCAACAACATAAAACACTACTTCATCATTTGAATCGTGTTCAAATTCGCTCAGTGCCTTCCATAAAGCAATTAAAATTTGATTATTACGTCCATCACCACCCAACATAACATTTGAGCCACCGCTCATTGCCCCTAATTGTAATTTATTAATAAAATCATCCACTTCTATACCACTAGCATTTAGTTTTACATCATAATCATCATGGGCATAAGCTAATTTCTTTAATTCTAAATTAACTTCTTGAGTAGCAGTTTTTACATATTCTAATTGTGCAACTTTATCGTCTAGGTCAACCAATTGCTTAGAAATTTCTAGTACGTTTTCTCGATCAAGCTTTTCTTGTTCTTCAGTAATCTTTGTTTTGGAGATCCTAAGTAATTGTTTTTTCTCTTTAGCAATAAATTTGCTTAAATCTCTTTGGGAAGAAATATACTTTAAATTGATATATTTTAAATAATAACGACTTTGAATTTCAGATAAGTCTGTCTCATTTTGACCAAGATATAATTTATAATCTAGATTTTCTTTAGAAGCCATGTATTTAAAAACACATTCTCCATCATCACTTACGTGTTCTTTCAAAATGGATAATGCAGCTTCTTCTTTAATATCAAAGAATTTAATTATGATTTCTAAATTTTCAGACTGGACACCACCCTGTACATGAAAATCCAACTCTGATGGCTCTATATCCAATTCAGAAAGACTTCTGTCTAACATGAGGCGTAATGCATAAATGAGATTAGTTTTACCAACATCATTTTCACCAATAATTAAAGTGTTATTATTAAAATTTATTGTCGCATCTTTATAATTTCTAAAACCTTTTAGAATTACTTTATCAATTTTCATCATTTTACCCTTAATTATTACGCCACCGCATCATTAAACGCTTCAACAACCCCAAATATGTTGTCAGCATCCGCATCACCAAACACACCATCAATCCCTTCATAGTGGATCTGATTAAACGGTGGTTCATATAACTGCGCTGCTTCTAGCACGCCATTTTGAGTTAAATGATCAATTAGCATTTCCACAAAACGTATTTGTTTCTCGTTATACGTTGAGCCTTGCAAATACTTAGAAAAGGCTTCTTGTACCGCCTGACGCTCTAATCCGACCAGAGAACGAATGAAGAGAGGTAAGGATTTTTCAGTCCCAAAACATTCTTCAAATTTATCTCGGCTTTCAACTTCTTGCGCTTCAAAAACAAAGCGTTCTAACTCACTTAGATCGGTCGGTGTCAGTGCTAAACCACGTTTTAACTTTGCAATCGTAATATGATTTTCATTCGCTTTGATGAAACTTTCTACACGCTTACGGTACTGAGCAAGATTGACACCACTTGATACGACAGGAATATCAACCGCTTGCATATCTCCAATTTCATCATCAAGCATGGAATACACAATAGTCGATGTGGATTTTTCAATCAGTTTCACCAAGCCACGAATACGTTTACGCATCGCCTCAAGCATTGGCAAGGTAATGCCTTTCCAATATTCCACGGTTTGAATATCTTGAATCAGCGCAATCTGTTCTGCAACAACAGGAATATTTTCTTTGCTTTCCAGCTTAGAAGCAATTTCAATCACTTTATTGGCATAGCTTTGAGTTGCTGTATTGTTCTTTTCCAATACTGCCAACTCAAGGTTGTAGCAAAGCATATCAAACAGTTTGGCTTCTAAAGTTTCAGGCTCAAGCTGATTCGGGAGTTTCGAAATGTGTTCTCGTAATGTACCGATGGCAAGATCATCTAAGTTGTTCCAAGCATCATCATTTTTGAAATGTTCAACATGCTCAAGCTCAGACTTTACAATGAAATTGTCATTGTTCATTGACTTCACTTCAGTCTGTAAACTTTGACGCATATCTTGCTGTACAGCTTTTAGCTCTTCTGTGGCATCGTCCTTCGCATTCAGTAAACTCAGGATATTTAAACGTGCTTTAAACAAGCGTTGTCCGAGTGGCTCTGTGGTCGCAACAGGCGCACCATCAGGGTTTTCATTGAAGTATTCAAAGTTAGAGCAATAGTCGAAGATATAAAATTCTTTTTTATCATCTTCAGGGCTGAACAGTTCTTTGCAGAGTCGTGTGCCACGCCCAATCATCTGCATAAATTTCACTTTAGAGCGCACAGCTTTAAAGAAAACTAAGTTGACCACTTCAGGCACATCAATCCCTGTATCGAGCATATCCACTGAAATCGCAATCTGTGGCTCAGGTAAATCTTTCTTGCTAAAGTCATCAATTAAGCTTTGTGGATACTTAGTGGCATGGGTAATGACACGGGCAAACTTGCCATCATATTGCGGATAGTTTTCATTGAAGCGATCAGCAATAAACTGGGCATGTTTTTGATTGACGGCAAAGATAATAGTTTTACCCAAACGATCTCCACCTTCAGTTTTAATACCATTTTCCATCAAGTGCTTGAGCATTAAATCAATCGTGCCTGTATTAAACAGCTCTTTATTGATTTTGGATGCTGAAACTTCTTCAGGTGCATCTTCATCGCCCCAATTTAGACTGTCCCAGTGTTGTTTTTCCTCTTCTGAGAGTTCGTCATATTTTACGCCTTCACGCATAAATTTAAGCGGAACAGAATAAGCTTTCGGTGGCACAAGATAGCCATCGGCAATGGCTTGATCGAGGTCGTAGTAATCAGTCGGTACACCGCTTTCTAAGCCAAACAGTGCGTATGTATCACGATCTACTTCATCTCGTGGCGTTGCGGTTAAACCAACAAGCAAGCTATCGAAGTATTTAAAAATCTCGCCAAATTTTTGGTAAACGCTACGGTGTGCTTCATCAATAATAATCAGGTCAAACATGCCTGTACCGAATTGTCGTGTACCGTCCGCATTTTTTTCGTCAATCAAGCCGATCATGGTTTGATAGGTCGAGAAATACACACGACCCACTTGGTTTTTATCTTCAAGTAAATTGACGAATGAGGCATCTTTTAAATTGGCTTTAAAGGCGTTGTGCGCTTGATTGACCAATGAAGTACGGTCTGCAAGGAATAATGCTTTTTGCACCACATTGGCTTTCATCAGCACATCGACCAGTGCAATGGCGGTACGGGTTTTACCTGTGCCTGTCGCCATAATCAGTAAGCCTGCACGTTCTTTACGCTGATAGGCTGCAAGCATGGCTTTTATGGCACGGGTTTGGTAGTAACGCTCGACAATGTCCGTATTGATCGGGAAGCTGCTTAAATCAGGGTTGTTTTTACGTCGTTCAATCAGACGCTTGAGTTCTGCCTGCGTATAAAAACCATGTACTAAGCGTGGTGGGCCACCTTGCACATCATTCCAAATTCGGGTTTTGTAACCATTGGTATAGAAAATGACAGGGCGTTGTCCTGTTTGTTGCTCTAAACAGTCTGCATAGAGCTTGGCTTGTTGTTGTCCAATATCAGGGTCAGTTGATGTACGTTTGGCTTCAACCACAGCCAAAGGCAAGCCATTGGCATCATACAGCACATAATCTACTTCACCTTTACCCGATGGATTCGGCATACCTGTAACAGCAACTTCTTCTCGAACAGATGTACCAATGTCCCAACCTGCTTCTTCAAGCATGAGGTCAATTTTAAGTTTTCGAGTTTCGTCTTCTTTATAGTCGGTATGGTCTTCAATTTTGCTGTTGGCAATTTTGGCTTGTTCAACGTCTGCACGTTTCTGTGCAAGTTCAGCATCTATATTTGCAAGTAATTTTTCACGCTCTTCTAAACTTGCGGACAGTTCAAATAGTTTTTGTTCACGTTCCCGTAAAGCTTTATGTTGTTCAGCAAACTGTTTTTCTTTAGCTTCTGTTTCTTTTTGCAGTTGTTCTTGGTTGGCGGTGATTTGCTGAGTATTGTCAGCATTTGGTATTAGTTTTGGGTTAAATAAAATCGACTGAGAGCGGTCTTTTGATGGTGAGCCATAGTTACGTTCAAACCAAACATACATCAAAAATAAATGGCTGATGTGTTTAACGGTTTCTTCGGTGGTAAGTTGTTTGAACTTTTTCCCATGTACGGCACTGTTGCCGACCATGCGGATATTGTCCATTTTGTCCCAAATGTAGGGCGGAATCAGGTCTTTAAATTTGAGATCGTTGAGTAAGTTATGTAGTGAAGCATCGTAAGGTTGGGTAAGTTTTTTGTCGTATTGATACAACCACAGCACAAGGTTTTCAAGTGATGTACGAGCCGCTGCAAGGGCAAATTGGGGGGATATATACGTGAGCTTTTCAGCTTCTTTGGCAGTCGCTGCCAAGCTTTTAAATTCAGGTTCTAAAAACTGAAAGTTGCTCATGTATATATTCCCTCATATTTTTAATTAAATGTTATAAAGTGCCGTTAAATGCTTGGTTTTGTAGTGCTTTAAACAAGTTATCAAAATTTAATGCTTGTTGGTTGAATAAGTTTCTATTTTTCTCAAGTTTTTGAAAGAAATTAGAAAACGTGATTTGTAACTCAATCGGTGGAACATTAATAATCAAACTTTTAACATCTTGTTGATTGATACTAGATTGATTCACAGCATCTTTACGCTTATTCGCTATCTGATTTAAAACAAATTGTTGTTTTAAAAAAAACAGTAAGTAATAAGTATCTAATTTTGAAGTATCAACAGCGAATCTCATCATGTTTGACTCAAACACTGTAGATTCTTCTAAATTCCTGATTAAAGCAGTTTTTCCTATATACTCAGGACTATTGACTCGGTTAATTACTAGATCAAATTTATTTAATTTATATTTTTCAATATCAGACTCTTCTAGTGATAATCTTTTAAATTCTTTATTATCAATAATATCTCCACTTTTAAATCCATCAATCCTTACAATTGGTGTACCTTGACCATACATATTGGCAGGTTTATACAATCCATTTTGGGGGCCAACTAAAATAAAGTTATCTAGTTCAACTTGTTCATAATTATTAGGATTACTGACAGGATCGCCAAACATATCAATAAAAGTGGCTTGTAAAAGCTGATCTAACTTTTCAATCGCTTGCTGACGTTTTTGGCGTAGCTCATCCGCTTGATCTAAAATAGAAGCAATTCGGCGTTGTTCTTCAAGTGGTGGGAGTGGGATTTTTACAGACTGCAATCCTTCTCTTGTAATTTGAGGTTGGGCAGAACCTGAAATAACATCGGCAAGCCCTCTATATTTCAAATAATATGAAATGTAGTTGATATAAGCTTTATTTTCATCAAGATCATCTAAAGCCATCGCATTGCCATTAATGTAAGAAAATGGCACAGAGACATTAATAGTGCCGCAAGTAGCACCACGACAAGTTATTAAGATGGTTGGCTTTTCATGATTATACTCTGAATGAAATCCAATTATCCCATTTGCACCATAAACAGGATAACCATGTTCTGATAAATCTTTTGAAGATATTGTCTTCCATTGTTTTGGACGACAAATTTCAAATAATGGTGTCTCAATCACTTAAGCATCTCCTTAAGCGTAGCCATTCCTTTTAAAATATCCTGCTCAAGCACTTCCAAATCCGCCAAAATTTTACTTGGTGCTTCATATTCCACTTGTTCATACACCACTTCCTTATAACGATTAATCGACAAGTCATAACCATTGGCAGCAATATCGGCTTTATCCACCATAAAGCTTTGCTCTGTGGCTTTACGACCTTTTTCACCCTCTAAGTTTTTAAAACGCGCAATAATGTCAGGAATGTTGTTATTTTCATGCTTAGATGCATCTAGCTCATTACGCTTATCATCCAGCGAATAACCATCCGCCTGCATATCATAAAACCAAACTTTGTCCGTACCGCCCGACATGGTTTTGGTGAAAATCATAATGGCAGTTGAAACCCCAGCATACGGCTTAAATACACCTGACGGCATGGAAATAATCGCTTCAAGCTTTTGCTCTTCTACAATCTTTTGACGCAAATCTTTATGCGCTTTCGATGAACCAAATAACACACCATCAGGCACAATCACCGCAGCACGACCACCAGTTTTTAACAAACGTAAGAACAAGGCTAAAAACAGTAATTCAGTCTTTTTGGTTTTCACAACAGCTTGAATATTCTTGGCACAGCTTTCATTGTCCAAACTGCCTGCAAATGGTGGATTGGCAAGAATCAAACTGTATTTTTCAGCAATATGTGAATGCGCTTCACTTAAAGAATCACGATTTTCAATACTTGGGTTTTCTACACCGTGTAGCATCATGAGAGGTGGATCAGGAAATTTGAACAACACTTATAAGTGATATTTTGCTCCCCAAATGATGTTATAAACATCAATATATGGAGTATTTTATGGCACGTAGACCAAGAAGAAATCATTCAAATGATTTTAAAGCTAAGGTAGCACTTGCTGCGATTAAAGCAGAAAAAACACTTGCTGAATTGAGTGCTGAATTTGATGTTCATCAAAACCAAATTATCGACTGGAAAAATCAACTGATTTCAGCTTCCTCGCAAGCTTTCGATCAATCAAAAGCTCCAACAGAACCACCCATCGATCTAAAAAAACTACATGCAAAAATCGGTGAGCAGGCATTAGAAATTGATTTTTTAGAAGGTGTGTTGAAGAAACTGGGCCGCTTCAACCACAAAAGTTAATCGATGACTCACTTCAGATTTCAGTATCTAAGCAAGCTCAGCTGCTGAAAGTCTCCCGTGGTTGTTATTACTATCGCCCAAAACCTGTGAGTGCATCAGATCTGAAGCTGATGCGGTGTATGGATGAGTTACATATGCAATACCCTTTTGCAGGTAGCCGTATGATGCGTGATTTGTTGAATCGTCAAGGACATCATATAGGACGACGTCATACACGTACTTTAATGAAGAAAATGGGCATTAATGCGTTATATTGCAAACCAAATTTAAGCCAGGCTAATCAAGCTCACCGCAAATATCCATATCTGCTCAAAGGATTGGCTATTCAGCGCAGTAATCAAGTGTGGTCTACGGATATAACGTATATCCCTATGGCAAAAGGCTTTGTTTATTTATGTGCTGTGATTGATTGGCATAGCCGCAAGGTACTTGCGCATAGAGTATCGATTAGTATGGAGGTTACATTTTGCATAGAAACATTAAATGAAGCTATTGAAAAATATGGTCGACCTGAAATATTTAATACAGACCAAGGCAGTCAGTTTACCAGTGATGCATTTATTGATGTATTGAAATCAAATGACATCCAAATCAGCATGGATGGTAAAGGTCGATGGGTTGATAATGTGATGGTTGAACGATTATGGCGGAGCGTTAAATATGAAGAGGTGTATCTCAAAGCCTACAGCAATGTTTTGGATGCGAAGAAGCAATTAAACGCATATTTTGAATTTTATAATTTGAAACGACCTCATTCGAGTCTGGACAAAATGACTCCAGATGAGTTTTACTATGACCAGCTACCACAACAAAATAAGGTAGCTTAACTAGAGCAGAGTATCACTTATAAATAAGCTTTTAGTTGTTCAAACATGTGGGACCACCTCT
>NZ_JAKTIJ010000039.1:0-238229 GCF_027855275.1 Acinetobacter sp. AOR12_HL
ATCATTAAGAGAATTGAAGAACAACTTGTGTGGATTTTTACTGATTGATTAATCGAAATAATTTTCATTGATTGATTGGTTTAAATTACTCGAAGTTTATTTGAGCGAAATTTAAGTCAGTAATTGATGAGCCAGAATTGGCACCTTGTCTATAAATAAGGTGCAAAATGATTTTAACTGAAGAGTTTGATCATGGCTCAGATTGAACGCTGGCGGCAGGCTTAACACATGCAAGTCGAGCGGGGGAAGGTAGCTTGCTACTGGACCTAGCGGCGGACGGGTGAGTAATGCTTAGGAATCTGCCTATTAGTGGGGGACAACATCTCGAAAGGGATGCTAATACCGCATACGTCCTACGGGAGAAAGCAGGGGATCTTCGGACCTTGCGCTAATAGATGAGCCTAAGTCGGATTAGCTAGTTGGTGGGGTAAAGGCCTACCAAGGCGACGATCTGTAGCGGGTCTGAGAGGATGATCCGCCACACTGGGACTGAGACACGGCCCAGACTCCTACGGGAGGCAGCAGTGGGGAATATTGGACAATGGGGGGAACCCTGATCCAGCCATGCCGCGTGTGTGAAGAAGGCCTTATGGTTGTAAAGCACTTTAAGCGAGGAGGAGGCTACTCTAGTTAATACCTAGGGATAGTGGACGTTACTCGCAGAATAAGCACCGGCTAACTCTGTGCCAGCAGCCGCGGTAATACAGAGGGTGCGAGCGTTAATCGGATTTACTGGGCGTAAAGCGTGCGTAGGCGGCTTATTAAGTCGGATGTGAAATCCCCGAGCTTAACTTGGGAATTGCATTCGATACTGGTGAGCTAGAGTATGGGAGAGGATGGTAGAATTCCAGGTGTAGCGGTGAAATGCGTAGAGATCTGGAGGAATACCGATGGCGAAGGCAGCCATCTGGCCTAATACTGACGCTGAGGTACGAAAGCATGGGGAGCAAACAGGATTAGATACCCTGGTAGTCCATGCCGTAAACGATGTCTACTAGCCGTTGGGGCCTTTGAGGCTTTAGTGGCGCAGCTAACGCGATAAGTAGACCGCCTGGGGAGTACGGTCGCAAGACTAAAACTCAAATGAATTGACGGGGGCCCGCACAAGCGGTGGAGCATGTGGTTTAATTCGATGCAACGCGAAGAACCTTACCTGGCCTTGACATACTAGAAACTTTCCAGAGATGGATTGGTGCCTTCGGGAATCTAGATACAGGTGCTGCATGGCTGTCGTCAGCTCGTGTCGTGAGATGTTGGGTTAAGTCCCGCAACGAGCGCAACCCTTTTCCTTACTTGCCAGCATTTCGGATGGGAACTTTAAGGATACTGCCAGTGACAAACTGGAGGAAGGCGGGGACGACGTCAAGTCATCATGGCCCTTACGGCCAGGGCTACACACGTGCTACAATGGTCGGTACAAAGGGTTGCTACACAGCGATGTGATGCTAATCTCAAAAAGCCGATCGTAGTCCGGATTGGAGTCTGCAACTCGACTCCATGAAGTCGGAATCGCTAGTAATCGCGGATCAGAATGCCGCGGTGAATACGTTCCCGGGCCTTGTACACACCGCCCGTCACACCATGGGAGTTTGTTGCACCAGAAGTAGCTAGCCTAACTGCAAAGAGGGCGGTTACCACGGTGTGGCCGATGACTGGGGTGAAGTCGTAACAAGGTAGCCGTAGGGGAACCTGCGGCTGGATCACCTCCTTAACGAAAGATTGACGATTGGTAAGAATCCACAACAAGTTGTTCTTCATAGATGTATCTGAGGGTCTGTAGCTCAGTTGGTTAGAGCACACGCTTGATAAGCGTGGGGTCACAAGTTCAAGTCTTGTCAGACCCACCATGACTTTGACTGGTTGAAGTTATAGATAAAAGATACATGATTGATGATGTAAGCTGGGGACTTAGCTTAGTTGGTAGAGCGCCTGCTTTGCACGCAGGAGGTCAGGAGTTCGACTCTCCTAGTCTCCACCAGAACTTAAGATAAGTTCGGATTACAGAAATTAGTAAATAAAGATTGAGATCTTGGTTTATTAACTTCTGTGATTTCATTATCACGGTAATTAGTGTGATCTGACGAAGACACATTAACTCATTAACAGATTGGCAAAATTGAGTCTGAAATAAATTGTTCACTCAAGAGTTTAGGTTAAGCAATTAATCTAGATGAATTGAGAACTAGCAAATTAACTGAATCAAGCGTTTTGGTATGTGAATTTAGATTGAAGCTGTACGGTGCTTAAGTGCACAGTGCTCTAAACTGAAATGTTGAAGTTACTAACTTGTAGGTAACATCGACTGTTTGGGGTTGTATAGTCAAGTAATTAAGTGCATGTGGTGGATGCCTTGGCAGTCAGAGGCGATGAAAGACGTGATAGCCTGCGAAAAGCTCCGGGGAGGCGGCAAATATCCTTTGATCCGGAGATGTCTGAATGGGGGAACCCACCTACTTTAAGGTAGGTATTGCAACATGAATACATAGTGTTGCAAGGCGAACGAGGGGAAGTGAAACATCTCAGTACCCTTAGGAAAAGAAATCAATTGAGATTCCCTCAGTAGCGGCGAGCGAACGGGGATCAGCCCATTAAGTTATGTGTGTTTTAGTGGAACGCTCTGGGAAGTGCGAACGTAGAGGGTGATATTCCCGTACACGAAAGGGCACACATAATGATGACGAGTAGGGCGAGGCACGTGAAACCTTGTCTGAATATGGGGGGACCATCCTCCAAGGCTAAATACTCCTGACTGACCGATAGTGAACCAGTACCGTGAGGGAAAGGCGAAAAGAACCCCTGTGAGGGGAGTGAAATAGATCCTGAAACCGCATGCATACAAGCAGTGGGAGCACCTTCGTGGTGTGACTGCGTACCTTTTGTATAATGGGTCAGCGACTTATATTCAGTAGCGAGGTTAACCGTATAGGGGAGCCGTAGAGAAATCGAGTCTTAATAGGGCGTTTAGTTGCTGGGTATAGACCCGAAACCAGGCGATCTATCCATGAGCAGGTTGAAGGTTGGGTAACACTAACTGGAGGACCGAACCCACTGTCGTTGAAAAGCCAGGGGATGACTTGTGGATAGGGGTGAAAGGCTAATCAAGCCTGGTGATAGCTGGTTCTCCCCGAAAGCTATTTAGGTAGCGCCTCGGACGAATACCATAGGGGGTAGAGCACTGTTTCGGCTAGGGGGTCATCCCGACTTACCAAACCGATGCAAACTCCGAATACCTATGAGTACTATCCGGGAGACAGACTGCGGGTGCTAACGTCCGTAGTCAAGAGGAAAACAATCCAGACCGCCAGCTAAGGCCCCAAAATCATAGTTAAGTGGGAAACGATGTGGGAAGGCATAGACAGCTAGGAGGTTGGCTTAGAAGCAGCCACCCTTTAAAGAAAGCGTAATAGCTCACTAGTCGAGTCGGCCTGCGCGGAAGATGTAACGGGGCTAAAACTATGTGCCGAAGCTGCGGATGTATACTTTGTATACGTGGTAGGGGAGCGTTCTGTAAGCCGATGAAGGTGTGTTGAGAAGCATGCTGGAGGTATCAGAAGTGCGAATGCTGACGTGAGTAACGACAAAACGGGTGAAAAACCCGTTCGCCGAAAGACCAAGGGTTCCAGTCCAACGTTAATCGGGGCTGGGTGAGTCGACCCCTAAGGCGAGGCCGAAAGGCGTAGTCGATGGGAAAATGGTTAATATTCCATTACTTCTGTGTAATGCGATGAGAGGACGGAGAAGGCTAAATCAGCCTGGCGTTGGTTGTCCAGGTGAAAGGATGTAGGCATGTATCTTAGGCAAATCCGGGGTACTCTATGCTGAGATCTGATAGCAAGCTGTACTTGTACAGCGAAGTGGTTGATGCCATGCTTCCAGGAAAAGTCTCTAAGCTTCAGTTACACAGGAATCGTACCCGAAACCGACACAGGTGGTCAGGTCGAGTAGACCAAGGCGCTTGAGAGAACTCTGCTGAAGGAACTAGGCAAAATGGTACCGTAACTTCGGGAGAAGGTACGCTGTTGTTGGTGATGGAACTCGCTTCCTGAGCTGACGACAGCCGCAGAAACCAGGCCGCTGCAACTGTTTATTAAAAACATAGCACTCTGCAAACACGAAAGTGGACGTATAGGGTGTGATGCCTGCCCGGTGCTGGAAGGTTAATTGATGGGGTTAGCGTAAGCGAAGCTCTTGATCGAAGCCCCAGTAAACGGCGGCCGTAACTATAACGGTCCTAAGGTAGCGAAATTCCTTGTCGGGTAAGTTCCGACCTGCACGAATGGCATAATGATGGCGGCGCTGTCTCCAGCAGAGGCTCAGTGAAATCGAAATCGCTGTGAAGATGCAGTGTACCCGCGGCTAGACGGAAAGACCCCGTGAACCTTTACTGCAGCTTGACACTGAACTTTGACCTTACTTGTGTAGGATAGGTGGGAGGCTTTGAAGCTGGAACGCTAGTTCCAGTGGAGCCGTCCTTGAAATACCACCCTGGTAATGTTGAGGTTCTAACTCTGTCCCGTGATCCGGGACGAGGACCGTGTCTGGTGGGTAGTTTGACTGGGGCGGTCTCCTCCTAAAGAGTAACGGAGGAGTACGAAGGTGCGCTCAGCGTGGTCGGAAATCACGCGTAGAGTATAAAGGCAAAAGCGCGCTTAACTGCGAGACCCACAAGTCGAGCAGGTACGAAAGTAGGTCTTAGTGATCCGGTGGTTCTGTATGGAAGGGCCATCGCTCAACGGATAAAAGGTACTCTGGGGATAACAGGCTGATACCGCCCAAGAGTTCATATCGACGGCGGTGTTTGGCACCTCGATGTCGGCTCATCTCATCCTGGGGCTGAAGCAGGTCCCAAGGGTATGGCTGTTCGCCATTTAAAGAGGTACGCGAGCTGGGTTTAGAACGTCGTGAGACAGTTCGGTCCCTATCTACCGTGGGCGCTGGAAATTTGAGAGGATCTGCTCCTAGTACGAGAGGACCAGAGTGGACGAACCTCTGGTGTACCGGTTGTGACGCCAGTCGCATCGCCGGGTAGCTATGTTCGGAAGGGATAACCGCTGAAAGCATCTAAGCGGGAAGCCTACCTCAAGATAAGATTTCCCTAGGACTTTATGTCCTCTAAAGAGCCGTTCGAGACTAGGACGTTGATAGGTTGGATGTGGAAGCATAGTGATATGTGAAGCTGACCAATACTAATTGCTCGTGAGGCTTGACTATACAACACCCAAGCAGTTGTATATGAAGCATCAATCGATTCTTAAATATGCAAGACAACTTGATTTAGTTATACCTCTAGCTAAAATGAACAAGTAAAGTAAGATTCAATCAGCCCAGTCTGTTACAGATTTGGAAAACGCTTCGGCATCAAATAAGACCCAAGCAAGTATCCATAAACAGTTGTGCTGGCGACCATAGCAAGAGTGAACCACCTGATCCCTTCCCGAACTCAGAAGTGAAACCTCTTAGCGCTGATGGTAGTGTGGGATTACCCATGTGAGAGTAAGTCATCGCCAGCTCATTATTCTAAACACCCCCAACCAATGGTTGGGGGTGTTTTTTTATAGCCGGTAAATCAAAATATTATGGAAGTGTTGTGTTATAAACAATAAGAAAATTATATATTTAAATATGCAGAATAAGGGGTAAGTACCTATGATAATCTATGGTGATGTAGATTCAGGTAATTGTTATAAAATCAAACTGTTACTATCCCTATTAAATATAAATCATAGATGGATTCATGTTGATATTTTAAATAAAGATACTCAAACAGCAGAGTTTCTATCTTTAAATCCTAATGGGAAAATACCTGTCTTAGTTTTAGATGATGGACGGGTTCTAAGTGAGTCTAACGCTATTCTAGGCTACTTGGCTGAGGGAACGGAATTGATTCCTGCAGATCCTTATATGAAGGCAAAAATGTATCAATGGATGTTCTTTGAACAATATAGCCATGAACCATTTATTGCAGTTGCTCGTTTTATTAATAAATATCTAGGATTACCGCCAGAAAGAATAGAGGAATATCATAAATTACAACCAAAAGGCCATAAAGCGTTATCTATTATGAATAAAGCTTTAGTAGAGCACGACTATCTTGTTGGAAATAAATTTACAATTGCTGATATTGCTTTATATGCATACACGCATGTAGCTGAGGAAGGCAGCTTCGATTTAAAGTTATACCCAAATATTCAAGAATGGTGTCAACGAATTCAAAAATGTCCAAAATATGTGAGTATGGTTGAATAAAAAAGAACTCTTATAGAGTTCTTTTTTATATGGGGAAGATCAAAATTCTATTTTAATTTAGAAATGTGCTTCTAAGCCCACATAAGGCCCTTTAAATTCAAATTTAAGGTCATTGTTATCGTAATCATCTAAATCGATATTGAGGATACGATAACCAGCTGTTAAGCCTAAATCGATTAATAAATTATCGGCAAACTTATACTTTGCTTCTACTAACGCATCTGTAATTTTTGCATCATCAAAGTTTGTATATGTTGCTTCACCTTTAGCGCTTAACCCTGTAAATGGAAGTTTTACTTCACCTGATAAATAAGCAATCGGATATGTCTTATCAATATCTACACGTTTACCGGTATAGGCAGTAATATCTCCATTTAGTACAGTTGCACCAAGACCTGCATCTACACTGACAATATTATCTAGTAACTCATAGTAGAGAATAAAATCACTATGATCTAAATCAACGTTATAGTTAGCTTGACCCAAAGTTTCTGATTTAGTTTGAGTATCTAAATTAACATAACGAATTTTTGCATTTGGAATAAATGGGATTGGGTGCTCAAAAGCTAATGAAAGTTGAGCACTACCTTTTCGGTCTAGATCTTGATCTTCAGGAGATTGTGAAGACATATTAGCTTTGCCGTCATAAAACCAGTAGCCAACGTCTCCTTTTACGCCTATAAAATCTGCTTGTGCGAATCCGCTAAGACCCATCCCGAGTGCTAAAAAAGACAGTTTTAATATTTTCATCATCAATCCTAAAAAAGAAAATCTTTGAACGCATGATATAGATATCTTTGCAGTTATGCATTGATGAAAAATGGTGAATATAAAGCTTCTATATCTTCAATTTTTAATATTCTTTTATTTAATTAATTTTAATATAAAAATTAATAACTTATAGTGAGTTGAGTTTTGGAGGTTTTAGTATAAATTTTGTGTAAGGGATCTATAATACTTTGATATTTTACTCATCTATAAATTAGTTGATATATCTACTTTATGAATGGGAATAAAATTTTAATGGTAGAAAATATCATTGAATGTAAGAAGGTAATAATATGCTTTAAAACAGGAATATTAGCTAAAAAATAACCAATCTAGATAAGAATCTCTAAAAAAACGTAAATTTTCAGACGGAAATTACAGTAAAAAGAAATAAAAACAGGTATTGTTCAGCTATATAGGGGCAAAAAATGGACAAAAATCTTTAAGGAAGAATTTTCTATTTTTGCTTGTTTGTTAAGGGAATAAAAATACTCAAAAGGTGCATTTTATTTTCTACAAACACAAAAGTATTTTTTGGTTCTTTTTTTGCATGCGGAATAACAATCAACAATAGCAGTAAAAATAAGTAATCTTTTAACATTAGGTGTTCTATGACAGATACTCGTGAAAACTGGACGTCACGATCTGGTTTTATTATTGCAGCCGTTGGTTCGGCTGTAGGCTTAGGTAATATTTGGCGCTTTCCGTACGTTGCGTATGAAAATGGCGGTGGTGCGTTTCTTATTCCCTATCTATTAGCACTCATTACTGCTGGTTTACCGTTATTATTTTTAGATTATGCGGTAGGCCATCGTAGTACTGGTTCACCTCCTAAGGCATATCGTGCCTTATTTAAAGGTGGTGAAACATTAGGGTGGTGGCAGGTTTGTGTCTGTATCATCATTGGTTTGTACTATGCAAGTGTACTTACATGGGCTGGTAGCTATGTTTACTTCTCTATTGGCCAAATGTGGGGAAGTGATCCGGAAGGTTTCTTCTTTAATACCTATTTACAGACCACAAAAGCAACCGGCTTTGATTTACAGTTTGTAGGTCATTTATTCTGGCCGATTGTTGGGATTTGGGCACTTACTCTCATCATTCTTTATGGTGGTGTGAAAAAAGGTGTGGAATTATCGAATAAGATTTTCATGCCTTTATTATTCATTCTCTTCACTATTTTAGTTATTCAATCGTTACGTTTACCAGGTGCGGTACAAGGTTTAAATGCATTCTTTACACCGAACTGGTCTGCCATGATGGATTATAAAGTTTGGTTAGCTGCCTATGGCCATACTTTCTTTTCACTCTCAGTTGGTTTCGGGATCATGGTGACCTATGCATCCTATTTAAAACCAAAAACGAATTTAACTGGTTCTGGTTTAATCGTTGGTTTTGCAAATGCATCAACAGAGATTTTAGCGGGTATTGGTATCTTCGCAGCGCTTGGCTTTATGGCACATGCCGCAGGTACTGAAGTTAAGGATGTTGTGAGTGGCGGTATCGGACTCGCATTTATTGCTTTCCCTAAAATTATTTCAAGTTTAGGTTCTGGTGCTGATCTATTCGGTCTTTTGTTCTTCTCTTCATTATTTGTTGCTGGTATTTCTTCAATGGTCAGTATTTTGGAAGTGCCTATTGCAGCAATGCAAGATAAGTTAAAGTGGGGACGTAAGAAAGCGGTAACGATTATTGGTGGTGGTAGTGCACTGGTTTCAATTATTTTATTCTCAAGTGTAAACGCAATTAAGCTCGTTGATATTGTTGATCACTTTATTAATAACATTGGGATTATTGGTGGGGCTTTATTATCAATTATTAGTGTAGCTTGGTTTAAACGTTCAGCACTTAAAGAGCTTCGCGACCATGTAAACCGTATCTCAACCATTCAATTGGGTAAAGGCTGGGACTTCACTTTAACAGTCATTACCTCTTTAATCTTATTAACAACACTCTGTATGACTGTTTTTAATTTGATCAAAAATGGCTATGATACTTATAGTATGAGCTTACAAGGTGTCTTCGGCTGGGGCAGTGTGATTTTCTGTGCAGTCGTTGCTATCGTGTTAAGTAAAATGAAAGATCGCTAGGAGGATAAAATAATGAATACTTCGGCAATCGTGATGTTAATAATTTCGATGGTATTTGTATGGGGTGGATTAGCATTATCCATCTTACATTTAACAAAGCATCCTGAAGAGTTAGACGAAGTTTTAGAAGAAGTAAAAGATCAGCATACGCTTTGATATTCTGATCTAGTAAAAAAGCAGGCATAACGCCTGCTTTTTTTATGCAATCTTTTGAATTTTACAATAATAAAATCCATCACCAGATTGTGCTTCTGGCAACAGTTGTCTGCCATAAGCTTGTTCAATTCCCCAATCTGCCTCGATTTTCACTTCTTTTGCATCAGCATGTTCTGTGAAGAAGTTGATCATCTGCTGTTCGTTTTCAGATTTTAAAATTGAGCAGGTGATATAAAGCAATGTACCGCCAACTTTGAGTTGCTGCCACATGTGCTCTAAGATCTGCTTTTGTAGCTCAATGGTTTGGGCTATGTCACTAGATTGGCGCAATAGGCGTATGTCAGGATGACGTCGAATTACACCTGTCGCAGAACAAGGAGCATCAAGTACGATACAATCTACAGGTTGCACAGGAGTCCACTTGGTTGCATCGGCTGCCAAAATTTCCGTATGGCTTTGATCGAGTGCTAAGCGATTTAAGTTTTCAGTCACGCGGACTAAACGACTGGGGTCCTGATCAATGGCGATGAGCTGTGCTGGTTTAAACTTTTCAAGCAAATGAGCCGTTTTACCCCCTGGGGCAGCACAAGCATCAATAACCGTTTTATTGTTTAAATCAGGCAACAAGGTGGCACATAGCTGTGCATGTTCATCTTGTACAGAGAACCAGCCTTGTTCAAAACCCGGTAACTGAGTGATTTGTACAGATTGCTCAAGGACAATACCAGCTTCGGAAAACAAACACGCACGTGCCTGAATGTCTAAACTTTGTAGTTTTGCTAAATAAGCATCTCGACCAATATGACGTTGGTTCACCCGTAAAGTTAAAGGCGCGGCTTGCTTTAACGATTGGCAGAGAGCTTCTGTTTGTTCTCCCCAATCCTTTTTTAACCGTTTAAAAAGCCAACTTGGTAAGCCATGTGCTTGCTGTAAACCTTGCTGAAAGTCATCAGTTTCACGAGTTGCTCGACGCAAAATTGCATTAACAATACCACTGAGTGCAGGGAAACCAAGTTGTTTAGTTGCATCGACTGTTTCCGAGATGGCAGCGTGTGCTGCAATACGCGTGCATAAAACTTGATAAAGGCCAACGTATAGGCAGGTTTCTACAGTCTCATTGTTTAAAGGTTTGCTGAGTAAAGGCAGGCTAATTGACTTAAGTGCGAACCATTGGCGCAATGTACCTAAAACAAGTTCATGAAATAGTGCACGATCACGCTCTGCTACTTGATTCAGCTGTGTATTTAAAATACTAGCGAGCGATTGACCTTGCTGAACTTTTAGCAAGGTCTGGACGACTTGAGCGCGCAGGTTAAAACGTGATGAATTTGAAGTAACCTGACTCATGGCAGAATCTGTCCTACGTGAAGTTTTTGAGTTTGTGCAATTTGTTGAGCATTTAATGCTTTACCACCCGGCCACTGCACACTCGTTAAACAAATAAATGTATTTTCACCGCAAGCGACATGTACACCCTGTTTATCGATTGCAATAATTTCACCAGCTTGAGCATCTGCTTTGTTTTGATTAGAAATTGTTGAATTCCAAACACGCAGCGCATTATTTTCATCAAGTTGAATAAAGGCAACAGGCCATGGGTTGAATGCACGGATATTGCGGTCAACTTGAACTGCATTCATAGACCAATCAATACGAGCTTCTGATTTCACGAGTTTATGCGCATAGACTGTTAAGCTTTCGTCTTGAACTTTGCGTTCTGCTAAATATTTTTGCAGAGTTTCTTCTGACTCAAGTACCGCACAAATTGCTGTTGCACCTTGAGCTGCAAGTTTGTCATGCAACGTCGCTGATGTATCTTCGGAAGTGATTGGGCAATAGGTTTTATACATCATATCGCCTGTATCTAAACCCGCCGCCATTTGCATGATGGTGATACCAGTTTCATCGTCACCTGTTGCAATTGCACGCTGAATCGGTGCTGCACCGCGCCAGCGTGGTAATAATGAGCCGTGAATATTTAAACAGCCATATTTAGGTGTATCGAGCACAGCTTGTGGAAGAATTAAGCCATATGCTGCAACTACCATGACATCAGCGCCTAAAGCAGCAAGTTCTTGTTGAGCTGCCAAGCCTTCTTCAGTTGAAGCTTTGAAGTGAAGCGGTTGATAAACAGGAATATTATGTTCCAGCGCAAGCTGTTTTACAGGAGACGGTGTTAGTTTTTGTCCACGACCTGCTTTACGGTCTGGTTGAGTATAAACCGCGATAATTTCATGGGAAGTTTTTAGTAGAGCCGCCAATGCTGTTGCAGCAAATTCGGGGGTGCCAGCAAAAATAATTTTCACAAATGCAATCCAAAAAAAGTTTAACGCTAGTATACGTGAAAAACGATTGAAGCCCTAAATCGAGGTACAAAGGAGAGCTAAAGCCATAAATAGTGAACAAAAAATTATTCAAAAATTTTTATTGATAAAAAAAGGTTATAAAAAAATAAAAAATTATTCATGTAAGTTTTGCTAAATATTGACTGAGTATTATCGTTCTTGGCTTTCCCAATATTATTTGCTTCTATAGAATGGAGAATGATCAAATTATGATGATGAGTCAATATTCCGACTGATCTAACGCTATATCAGTATCATTCAGCCAGAGTGGAAGTCATTTCACTCAAGCACAACTTGTTGGAAACACAAATGCCTGACTATCGTTCAAAAACATCGACACACGGAAGAAATATGGCTGGCGCACGTGGCTTATGGCGTGCAACAGGAATGAAAGATGAAGATTTCGGCAAACCGATTATTGCAGTGGTCAATTCATTTACCCAATTTGTTCCGGGCCACGTCCATCTGAAAGATTTAGGACAGCTTGTCGCGGCAGAAATTCAGGCAGCAGGTGGTGTTGCTAAAGAGTTCAATACAATCGCGGTGGATGACGGTATCGCAATGGGGCATGATGGCATGCTTTATTCATTACCATCACGTGATTTAATTGCGGACTCAGTTGAATATATGGTGAATGCACATTGTGCCGATGCGATGGTGTGTATTTCGAACTGTGACAAAATTACTCCGGGAATGTTGATGGCTGCGATGCGCCTAAATATTCCTGTGGTGTTTGTGTCTGGCGGACCAATGGAAGCAGGTAAGGTTAAATTCCGCGGTGATGAAAAAGCAATTGACCTTGTAGATGCTATGGTTGTTGCAGCTGATGACAGCTACACAGACGAAGAAGTTGCAGAATTTGAACGTTCAGCATGTCCAACCTGTGGTTCGTGTTCAGGTATGTTTACTGCGAACTCAATGAACTGTTTAACAGAAGCGCTAGGTTTATCGTTACCGGGCAATGGTTCTATCGTTGCAACGCATGCAAATCGTAAAAAATTATTCTTAAAAGCAGGTCAGCTTATTGTTGAATTGGCCAAACGCTACTATGAGCAAAATGATGCAAGTATTTTGCCTCGTTCAATTGCCACTAAAGCTGCCTTTAAAAATGCGATGACACTTGATATTGCAATGGGTGGATCAACCAATACAGTTCTCCACTTGTTAGCTGCGGCAAATGAAGCTGAAGTTGACTTTACGATGGATGATATTGATGAATTGTCACGTCGAGTACCAGTGCTTTCAAAAGTAGCACCAGCAAAACAAGACGTACATATGGAAGATGTACATCGTGCAGGCGGTATTATGGCCATTTTAGGCGAGCTTGATCGTGCGAATCTACTTGATGTATCTGTACCAACCGTACATGAAAAAACATTAAAAGATGCGTTAGATAAGTGGGATATTATCCGTACTGAAGATCCAGATGTATATGAGTTCTATCGTTCATCTCCGGGTGGTGTTCCAACTCAGGTTGCATTCTCACAAAACCGTTACTACTCAACTTTAGATGGCGACCGTGAAAAGGGCGTAATTCGTAATGCAGAACATGCATTCTCTAAAGATGGTGGTTTAGCTGTTTTATACGGCAACATCGCACTTGATGGTTGTATCGTAAAAACTGCGGGTGTAGATGAATCTATTTTAAAATTCACTGGTACAGCACGCGTTTTTGAGAGCCAAGATGCAGCTGTAGAAGCAATTTTAGGCAATGAGATTAAAGCTGGCGATGTTGTTGTTATTCGCTACGAAGGTCCACGTGGTGGTCCGGGCATGCAAGAAATGCTTTACCCAACCAGCTATCTTAAATCTAAAGGTTTAGGAAAAGACTGTGCGTTAGTTACAGATGGCCGTTTCTCTGGTGGTTCATCAGGTCTTTCAATTGGTCACGTTTCGCCAGAAGCTGCTGAAGGCGGTGCGATTGGTTTGGTTGAAGATGGCGATACCATCGAAATTGATATTCCAAACCGTACCATTCACTTGAATATTGATGATGCGACTTTGGCGCACCGTCGTACAGTTCAAGAAGCGAAAGGTTGGCATCCGAAGGAAGAACGTAAACGTAAGGTATCAAAAGCGTTAAAAGTTTATGCAATGCATACCACAAGTGCAGCAAAAGGAGCTGTACGCGTTCTATAAAATATTCAATTTTAATAATTGAGTAGGAAACATGCACCCATTAACACGATGAATTGTTATCATGTTAAGGGTGCATTTTTTATGTCTGGTAAAAAAAATCCGCTTGTAGAAAAAGGTGGTTTCAGATCATTCTATGGGTTTGCCATAAAATGGTGATAAAATCTTCACCTACGCAGAAACTCGCGAAATAACATGACATATTTTCTGCGCGAACTTAGGTAGTCATTTTTCTATCTCGACTACTGTTTCACCTTGCACTATGATCAAAATAACTTTTGATCTCGCTTAGGATTTATTTTTAGAGGCACTACTCATGTCACTGCTACGCCGTTGGTTTGACCCTATCCGATCGAGCTGGTTTTACCAAAAGCCTTCTCGTCAAGCGGTGTTACCCACGGAAAATGGTTTAAGTATTTATTTACGACTTGATGATGTGTATAGCTATCTGGCTGTTCAGCAATTGTCTCAGCTAGATGAAATTTTAAGTGATGAACTTAAACCTTTAAAAATTATTATTTCCCATACGGCTTCTGAACCTCCAAATAGCATGACGCATGAGGAGTGGCAGCATTATTGTTTAAATGATGCCAAAATTTTAGCAAATCAGCACCGGTTTGCTTTTGATGAGTTTCCAGAAATCCCAAGTCCAGAATCTTTAAAACAAGCCGCTGTCATATTAAAAAGAACCCCACTACAAGGTCAGAACTTCTTACATTTACTTGAAGATATCTTTCACATGCTTTGGCAACAGCAATAT
Organism: Acinetobacter sp. AOR12_HL; assembly: GCF_027855275.1. NCBI lineage: Bacteria > Pseudomonadati > Pseudomonadota > Gammaproteobacteria > Moraxellales > Moraxellaceae > Acinetobacter > Acinetobacter sp. AOR12_HL. The sequence goes on from NZ_JAKTIJ010000039.1 coordinate 14,502, forward strand.
GGAAAATTGCGTACTCTACATGCCATGGCGGTCAAGCATCAGGTTCCTCAGCATTTTCCAGAACGTATTTTTACGGATGAACCTGTTCGAGCGGCATACTTTGAGTTTGGTGGACGTAAATATCATGCAGTAGATGATTTATTACGTTTAACCCGACGTTTAAAACAACAAAAGTTACTGACAGGTAATCCGATATTTTTAATTAATCATATCGAATGGCGTGAACATTTGATTAATGATGCTGAGGCGTTAAATGAAATTCAGGCTTTGCATCCTGAACTTGATGTATTTATCGCTTTAGAAGACCCGATGAGCTGGTTGTTGCTTGCCTATATTAAAGAAGAGCTCGCAGACTATTATGATATTCAGCTAAAAGTTTATCCTTTGAGTTATCGGGGCCGAGACTGGTTTGACTGGAGCTTGGCAACACGTGTGTCTAAACGTACCGAGGTTGCTTTTACACCTTTTTGCCGACCTACAGAAGAAAGTACGCTTGGGATGGCAAAGCTTTTCTATAGTGTGCCGGAAAATCAGCAACTTGATACAATTTTCACTATTTTGCAGGCTGTTTGGACGAAAGGAAAAGATCTATCTTTCCAGAAGCATTTCCAACAGTTACAGCAGCAACTGGGTATTGAGCAGTTAACTGAACAGGATATACAGTCGGTTTTAGCGCAAAATGATGCACTTTGCCAAGACAAGCATCAACCTGATTTGCCGGTTTTAGAGTTGCGTATCGATGGGCAAAGCTATGTATTTAATAGCCTGTATCGGGTTTGGATGATTGAAAGTATTTTTAGCAATGTTTTAGAAGAAAAATACAAAACGGCCTCAACTTCTAATTGAGGCCTACTCCTAAAAACAAGAATAGGGCAAAGCCTGTTTTTTCCGTAGCATAACCTTGTAGGGAATCGGAGATAAACAGTGACATTTCTAGCAATTATTATGATGGTGTTTGCCTTTGCGGGCATGATTAAAGGCATGATCGGCTTAGGCTTGCCTGCGGTATCAATGGGCTTACTCACCATCGCAATGAGTCCTTTTCAGGCTGCATCTCTTTTAATTGTTCCTTCAATGGTCACCAACGTCTGGCAGCTTTTTGCTGAAGGACATGTCTGGGCTTTTATTCGCCGTTTCTGGACGTTGCTCGCAGGTATTGTGGTGGGCTCAATATGGAGTTTTCTACCTACCTTAAGTCAAAGTCATGGTCAAAGTAGTGAAATTTTATTAGGTTGCATGTTGGCCTTATATGGGCTTTATGGCCTATGTGTGAAGAAACTTCCGCATTTAGGAAAGCATGAGCGCTGGTTATCACCCATTATTGGATATATCGGCGGGGCAGTGACTGTAGCAACAGGCGTTATTATTATTCCTATTGTGCCGTATTTGCAGTCTTTGCATTTAAAACGTGATGAGTTGGTACAGGCTTTAGGATTAACGTTTACAGTCTCTACCATTTGCCTTGCTGTGTTTTTACACCATAACCCGATGTCAGGGATAACACTGGACTATCGTTTATCTTTCGCTGCGTTGTTAGCTGCGCTCATTGGAATGTGGATCGGTAAAAAAATCCGCTATCGACTGAATGAGCAGATTTTTCGCCGTATCTTTTTTATAGGCTTGATGTCATTAGGACTTTATATGATTTTGCATTAAGTTAATTTTTAAGGACGATGTTGCAATAAAAAGTCTGCAAACTGTTGGTAACTACTAGGCAACTGATTGAAACTTTGTGTGGCCAAAAGTAGTTTACGGTTTGCCCATGCGCCTAGCAGTTGAATTGAATGAAAATCATAGTCCGATTGTAGGCGCTGTGCAGCACGGGCAGGCATAATCGCAATTCCTACACCTTTAGCGACTACCTCGACAATTGCGCCAAAGTTAGGTAAGCGCAACCGATACTGTATGTTAAAACCTAATAATTTGGCTTGGGTTTCAATGGACTGTTGTAAAGAGTGATGCGATTTGAGTCCAATAAAACCATAGCTTAAAGCATCTACTAAATTTAGCTCTTTGTAGTGGGCTAACTCATGTGTCACAGGGCAAATAAGTACTAATGGGTCGCTTGCAAACTCTTTAGTTTGCAAATGTCGGGTATTGAAAAAACTCGAGACTAGGCCAAGACTTGCAATCCCTTGGGTTAATGCATCTACAATTTCTGAACTTTCTGCTTCATGCAAATCGATATTCATTTCTGGATGAAGCACCAAATATTGCGGTAATAACGTAGGTAGATATTCACTTTGAGCAGATGAGTTACACCAAAGTGTTAATGCTTCTGTTGTCGGCTGTCTGAACCGCTGCATTTCTTGTTCGAGTTGATCTTTTTGAGCTAAAAGCTGACGAGCATGTTCTACAAATGCATGTCCAGCTGTAGTGAGTTCTACACCTGTGGTTTGGCGAATAAATAAGGGGGTCTCAAAATACTGTTCAAGTTTTTTTATACGTTCACTCGCCGCCTGAAGTGAAATCGCAGAGCGGTCAGCGCCTTTGGTGAGGCTACCAGTCGAGACAATATGAAGAACCAGCTGTAAATCAAAAAAATCAAAACGCATGATAGGAACGTATTGAAATGCAAAAATTCATCATACTAAATCGGAATGAAAAAAGGCAGCTTGCGCTGCCTTTTAGAATTTAGGTTTTATCTTTTAAACTAAACAGCCAGTTTAAAATAATGGCTGCAAACGTTGCTGTACCAATACCACCTAAATTGAAATTACCGAACAATAATTCAAAGTTTCCAGCACCCAAAATAATGGTTACTGAAGCCACAATCAGATTTTTATTGTTAGAAAAATCGACTTTGTTTTCAATCCAGATTTTTGCACCGGCAATGGTAATTAAGCCAAATACCACAATAGATGCACCTGTAAGAACTGCACTTGGAATGGTACTAATGACAGCGCCAAATTTTGGTGATAGACCTAAGAAAATAGCAAAGATGCCTGCAATCACAAATACAATGGTTGAGTACACACGAGTGACTGCCATCACACCAATGTTTTCACCGTAAGTCGTCATCCCTGGCGCGCCAACACTACCAGAAAGTGTCGTAGCTAAACCATCAGCGACAAAGGCTTTGCCTAATTGTGGAGTTAGGTTTTCTCCAGTCATTGCACCTACTGCTTTGATATGACCTAAGTTTTCTGCTACTAAAATCAGTGCAACTGGTGCAATAATTAAAATAGCCTTGGTATCAAAAGTAGGATGTGAAAAGCTTGGAATACCGAACCACGAAGCTTGTGAGATCTGGCTAAAATCGATCGGTTTACCTAAACCTAGACCATTTGTCGCAATCGCATAGATTACATAAGCCAAGATCAAACCTACCAATAGAAGTAGACGCTGCAATAAGCCTCGTGTAAAAACTGCAATACTGCCCATACAAAGTACAGTAATTAAGGCCATCCACATTTCAAATGGTTGGCCTGCAACGCCTTTAATGGTAACAGGGGCAAGGTTGAGACCAATAATCATCACAATTGCACCAGTCACCACAGGCGGCATAAGTTTTTCAATCCAGCGTGTACCCGTGAGCATGACAATAAAACCGATGAGTGCATAAAAGATACCGCACGCTACGATCCCACCCAACGCAATAGAAAGATTTGGATTGGCCCCTGAACCTGTGATATGCCCCGTAGCTGCTGCAACAACACCAATAAAGGCAAAACTCGATCCTAAATAACTAGGAACACGACCACCCGTAATTAAGAAGAACAGGATGGTACAGATACCTGACATTAAAATAGCAAGGTTAGGGTTAAAGCCCATGAGTAAAGGTGCTAAAACAGTTGCTCCAAACATGGCAAATGCATGCTGGACACCTAAAATAGCACTTTGAACTGGAGGGAGATATTCATTGGTAGAGACCGGTCGATGGTCAACATCACCTTGGTAAGGCTGCCATTTGGGAAACCAGTTGGACATAAAATAAGCTCATTATTCTTTAATTGGTGCAATGATACTCTTTCTTGTAAAAGCATTTAATCTCTTGTATTGAATATGAAAGTGAAAAGTAATTATTTTTTAACGATCGGTATAATTTTATAAATTCTAAATATAAGGAATTAGGTGTTTTTTTCTGATAAAAATTAATTTTATGATTTTTAAAAAAATATTCTAAAAAATGAAAAATCGAGGAAAATTTGAGAAAAACAAGGAATTTTGCAAGTAAAAAGCAGCACATCCAAGATGCACTGCTTTAAGAAAGTAGTTAGTAAAATGAGCTTAGCCTGTATTACGTAAACCAGCAGCAATTCCGGCAATACTTACCATAAGTGCATGGTCAACAGGGGTATGCTCTGCCTGACGTTCAGCAAGATAATCACGGCGGCGTTTCATGAGTTCAGCTTGTAAAAGATGCAAAGGCAGTAAATACGGTTTACGAACTTGCATAGACTGATCCAAAACTTCATTGTCGCTTAATAGTTTTGATTCATCTTTTAACGTAAGTAAGGTTTCCACAGCATCTTTTAGACGTTGGCGTAACTGATTGCCAAGCACTTTTAAGTCTTCATCTTCAGTCAAATGAGACTCGTAGTAGAGTGCAATATTGGCATCGGCTTTAGACAATACCATTTCCAGCATATCAATGAGTGTCTGGAAATAAGGCCATTGCTGAAGCATTTCATCAAGCGTTGCTTTTTGCTGATCGGCAATCACTTCATTAATCGCTGCACCTGTACCTAACCATGCAGGTAACATCAAACGGATTTGTGTCCAAGCAAATACCCATGGAATGGCACGTAAAGACTCGATACCGCCACTTACTTTACGTTTTGCCGGACGTGAGCCTAGCGGCAACATTTGTAATTCAAGCTCAGGAGTGACAGTCCGTAAATACTTCACAAAATGCGGGTTTTCACGCACTGTTTGACGATAAACCTTCACAGAATGATCTGTCATACGGTTCATAAGTTCACGCCACTCAGCCTTAGGCTCTGGTGGTGGTAATAATGTCGCTTCAAGCGTTGCTGCGGTATAGATTTCAAGGTTTTGCATGGCAATACCTTCTAGACCGAATTTGAAGCGGATCATTTCACCTTGTTCTGTCACACGAATTGCACCAGAGATTGAGCCCGGTGGTTGCGAAAAGAGTGCTTGTTGCGTTGGAGCACCACCACGGCTAATTGAGCCGCCACGACCGTGGAACAGAGTCAACTGTACGCCGTGTTTACGAGCAATTGCAGTCAACTCTTCTTGAGCACGGTATTGGGCCCAGTTAGCAGACATGAAACCGGCATCTTTTGCTGAATCCGAGTAGCCGATCATGACTTCATGTTTACCCTGAATGTGCTGCTTATACCAATGCATATTAAACAACGTATTCATGGTAGTTGCTGCGCCGTCTAAGTCTTTTAAAGTCTCAAATAAAGGCACTACACGTAAAGGATGCTGAATACCGGCTTCTTTTTGCAATAACAATACAGCTAAAACATCACTTGGATATTCAGCCATAGAAATAATATAAGCCCCTAAAGACTCAGGTGGTTGGTCTGCCAAAGTACGCATGGTTGCAAATACTTCTTGTACATCTGGGTGACCAATCAAACTACCTTCTGGCTCATTAATATACTTCGGTAGTAGTGGGCGTTTGCTTTGGAGTTCCTGGATAAGGAAGTTTTGGCGCGCTTGTTCAGTCCATGACTCAAAATTACCCAGACCTAAGTATTCGGTAATTGCTGAAATGGCTTGGCGATGACGGCCTGATTCTTGGCGAATATCGAGCTTAAGCAGTTCAATACCAAAACAGTTCACACGGTAGATAAAGTCGAGTAGTTGACCATTCGCGATTTCAGGCAGATTACTGTCAATTAGAGAGCGATAGCACAGCAATAATGGTTGTAACAGTTCATCTTTGCTTTTAATGACATTGCTGTCATCAGCTTCTAAGCCTTGTAGGCGCTGAGCTAACCAATGACGAGTTGCTTTTAAACGCTCACGTGTTGCACGTAGATACTCACGATAAGGCTCTGGATGAGGACTACCAATGGCTTGAACCATTTCTTCGGAACAAGACTGAATTGATAGTTCCCAACGTAAGTTTTCGATATCTCTTAGATAGAGGTCGGCAGCTTGCCAGCGTGATAACCACAATACTTCTTGAGTAATTTGATGAGTAACGTTCGGGTTACCATCACGGTCTCCACCCATCCAAGATGCAAAACGTACCGGAGCAATATGAAGTGGTAAGTTTTGTTGGCAATTGTCTTGAACCAGTTCATTTAGCTCACGGATAAATTTAGGAACAGCATTCCAAAGCGTTTGCTCAATTGTGGCAAAGCCCCATTTTGCTTCATCTACCGGGGTCGGGCGGTGCTGCCTGATTTCATCTGTTTGCCAAGCCGAACTAATTTGTTGTTTTAAATTGGCAAGAGCATTTTGTCGTTCACGCGGAGTAAGTTTTTGCTGATCAAGTTGTGATAGACAAGCATTGATATCGTCATATTTTTGAATCAGGGTACGACGACTCACTTCTGTTGGATGCGCCGTAAGTACTAATTCAATTTTAAGATCACAAATTTGCTGGAACAGTTTCTCCGTCGAAATATTTTTATCTTTAAACTTTTTAAATAAGTGAACAAGGGGATTCGGGGAGTTTGCATCCGGATCGAACTCTGCCTGTCTGCGGCTACGTACCACATGATATTGCTCAGCAATATTGGCAAAATTGAGGAAGTGAGAAAAAGCGCGGGTAAGAGGCAATAACTCTTCATCGGGCAATTCTAAAAATAATTGTTCTAATTGCTTTTCGGCTTCAGCTTGACCATCACGTGCACCTTTGGCAAGAGCACGGATTTGCTCGATCTGATTAAACAGTTCTTGTCCTGCATGCTGTTTTAGGGTTTCACCTAATAAATTGCCAAGTAAGCGGACATCCTCACGCAGTGGCGCATCGATTTGCTGAACCATGCTATTTTCTCCTGTTCTTATTCTTTTCGAATATAGCGCGATTAACAAACATTCCAAGCTTTGAGCGTAAGAAAATGTGAATTTTTGCTTAAAAAATAACATTTAAATCGCTTATAACGCTTTAAAAGTCGACATGCACCCGTTGCAAATTTTGGCAATCGGACTTTGGTTTAATGCCGATATCTGAGTAGAAATAAATCAATAGCATCCCGAATAAACCGATCTATCTCTTGAGCATTCGGTACAGGAATAATTCTAAGTAGAACCTTGTGATGGCGTACACCAAGCAATAAGGTCAAAAGCAGCTCTGTTTGATATAGCGGATCATCGGCCTGAATAAAACCTAATTGAGCAGCTTTTTGAAAAAACTCAACTAACTGATTTTGCAGACGGGTATGGGATGCGTCAAAAAACTGTAGGGCGAGTGGACTTTGCTCTGCTGCAAGTTCAAATAATACATGCTCGAGTTTAAGTGCTTCGGGGGAATAAATAATCTGCAAGGCACGTGAACACACCATATAAAGTGTTTGATAAAAGTCTGCCGATGCATCTAATTCAAATGGTTTAGTGCCTAGAGTCTCTTCACAAGTTTCTGTAATGGCACAGATAAACAGGTTTGCTTTGTCTTGAAAGTGATTATAAACCGTGAGTTTAGTAACGCCCGCTTTCTGTGCAATCAGGTTCATGCTGGTACCGTGATAACCGGACTTTAAAAAAATAGCTTTAGCGGCCTGTAAGATACGAGCACGCTTTTCCAGATCTTTGGGGCGACCACTTTGATTAACTGTTTGCACGAAACCCTCTAATAAAACTATATAAAAATAAATACTTATAAGTTTTTCTTTAATTAATGTACCGTCGGGTATATTAATTAAAAAACAAACAAACTATGATGCAAATATATTGTGCCTTAAAAAACCAGTTTGAATAAGAGCGATAAAATATGAATCTGTTAAAACCTCTCATCATGAGTATGATGATTGTTTGCATGGTCACATTAACGGGGTGTAGTAAAGAGGCTCCTAAAACAGAAGAAATACCCTATGTGATGGTGACCCAGCCTTCAACCACACTTCACGAACAAAAAAGCTATGCTGGAGATGTACAGGCTCGACAACAAACTGCCTTGGCATTTCGGGTGGGTGGACAAGTTACGGCTCGCTATGTGGATGTAGGCGACCGAGTTAGAGTTGGGCAAGTATTAGCAAAACTCGATGTGGCGGATGCACAGCTACAATTAAATGCTGCCAAAGCTCAATTAGAAAACGCACAGGCAGCATCAAAAACAGCTTCAGATGAGCTTAAGCGGTTTCAACAATTATTACCTATAAATGCCGTGAGCCGTTCGCAATACGATACGGTAAAAAATCAATATGATGCGGCTCAGGCAGCATTACAACAAGCTCGTTCTAATTATGAAGTTTCTGCCAACCAGACTGGTTATAACCAACTTGTTTCTAATAAAAACGGTGTTATTACAGCGCGTAATATTGAAATTGGACAGGTGGTTGCAGCAGGGCAAGCGGCTTATCAACTGGCAATTGATGGTGAACGTGAAGTGGTCATCGGCGTACCGGAACAAGCAGTTAGCGAGATTAAAGTTGGCCAAGCGGCATGGATAACTTTGTGGTCTAAACCGAACGAACGATTTGCTGGATATGTACGCGAAGTTTCTCCAGCTGCTGACCAGTCCCGTACGTTCACAGTTAAGGTAGCACTCAAAGAAGGTCAGTCTGCTATTCAGCTTGGACAAAGTGCACGCGTATTTTTTAGTTCGACTCAAACTAATGTCATGAGTGTGCCACTTTCGAGTATATCTGCAACAGATAACCAACCTTATGTATGGGTAGTGAATGCGAATCAGACCTTACGTAAAGTGCCTGTAACGATTGGTGCTTATGGCAGAGATAGCGTGCCGGTATTATCGGGTTTAACACCAAATGATTGGGTCGTGATTGGTGGTGTGCACTTGCTGCGCGATAAACAGAAGATTCACCCGATTGATCGTGAAAATCGTGCAGTGAAAATTCAGGGAGCCAAATAACCATGAAATTTAATCTCTCTGAATGGGCACTGAACAATAAAGGTATTGTCCTTTATTTCATGCTCTTGCTAGGCATTATTGGTGCAATTTCTTATTCAAAACTCTCACAAAGTGAAGATCCGCCATTTACCTTTAAAGTCATGGTCGTACAAACCTACTGGCCAGGGGCAACAGCCAAAGAAGTTTCTACTTTAGTTACGGACCGTATCGAAAAGGAACTGATGACCACAGGTCAGTATGACAAGATTATGGCGTATTCCCGTCCAGGCGAGTCGATGGTGACTTTTGTTGCTAAAGATTCTCTCACTTCTGCGCAGATTCCTGATGTTTGGTACAACGTTCGGAAGAAGGTCAATGACATTCGCCATGAACTCCCAAGTGGGGTGCAAGGTCCATTTTTTAATGATGAATTTGGCGATACCTTCGGTAATATTTATGTACTGACAGGCAAAGACTTTGACTATGCGCTTTTGAAAGAATATGCCGATCGTTTGCAATTACAACTACAGAGAGTCAAAGATGTAGGCAAAGTTGAGCTAATTGGGCTGCAAGATCAGAAAATCTGGATTGAAATTTCAAACACTAAAGCGGTTCAGCTCGGTATTCCTGTTTCTGCCATACAAGAAGCCCTGCAAAAGCAAAATAGCATGGCAAGTGCAGGCTTTTTTGAAACTGGAACGGATCGTATTCAAATTCGAGTAAGTGGCCAACTACAAAGCGTAGATGACATTAAAAAAATGCCTTTACTGGTAGGCGATAAAACCATTCAGCTTGGTGACGTTGCTGATGTCTACCGTGGTTTTAGCCAACCTGCTCAGCCGCGTATGCGTTTTATGGGTGACAATGGTATTGGTATTGCCGTATCTATGCGTAAAGGCGGCGATATTATTGCCTTAGGTAAAAATCTGGAAACTGAATTTGCCCAACTGCAAAAAACATTACCTCTAGGTATGAAACTACAAAAAGTATCTGACCAACCGGTAGCGGTACAACGTAGTATCCATGAGTTTGTCAAAGTACTTGCTGAAGCAGTCATTATTGTCTTGTTAGTGAGCTTTTTCTCATTAGGTTTCCGGACGGGTTTAGTCGTCGCTTTTTCCATTCCTTTGGTTTTAGCAATGACTTTTGCTGGCATGAATTTATTTGATGTCGGTCTGCATAAGATTTCGCTTGGTGCTCTAATTCTAGCTTTGGGCCTGCTTGTAGATGATGCCATTATTGCTGTCGAGATGATGGCCATTAAGATGGAGCAGGGGTTTAGCCGAATTAAGGCCGCCGGATTTGCATGGAAAACAACAGCATTTCCGATGTTGACGGGGACATTAATTACCGCCGCAGGCTTTTTACCTATTGCTACGGCTCAGTCCAGTACAGGTGAATACACACGCTCTATCTTTCAGGTCGTGACGATTGCTTTATTGGTGTCTTGGGTTGCCGCAGTTTTATTTGTACCTTATTTGGGTGAAAAACTACTACCTGATTTTACCAAGACAGGTCATCAAGCACCTTGGTATGTCCGTTTATGGGCAAGAATAACTAAAAAACCGCAACCGCAAACTGTGGCCATTTCACAGGACCACCATTACGATCCTTATCAATCTAGTTTCTATTTACGTTTTCGGAAAATGGTCGAGTTTTGTGTGACCTACCGTAAAACCGTGATTGCAACAACGGTGGGGATTTTTGTGCTGTCTGTACTCATGTTTAAGATGGTGCCACAGCAGTTTTTCCCGCCTTCAAACCGCGCTGAAATTTTAGTCGATTTAAAACTCGAAGAAGGCGCATCGTTAACCGCTACAGAGCAAGCGGTGAAAAAGGTTGAACAATTCCTGTCTAAACAAAAAGGCATTGATAATTATGTAGCCTATGTCGGTACAGGTTCACCACGTTTTTATTTACCTCTAGATCAGCAATTACCGCAAGCCAGCTTTGCGCAGTTTGTTGTTTTGGCATCATCGCTTGATGATCGTGATGAAATTCGCCGTTCTTTAGAAACCCAAATTAAGCAGTTGCTCCCACAAGTCCGTACTCGCGTGTCATTACTCGAAAATGGCCCACCTGTTGGTTATCCATTGCAGTATCGTGTGTCAGGTGAAGATTTAAATCTGGTACGTAAAGAAGCACAGCAGGTTGCTAGGGTAATTAGTGAAAACCCGAATACCACCAATGTGCATTTGGATTGGGGCGAGCCAAGCAAGATTATTTCAATTCAAATTGATCAAGACCGTGCTCGACAAATGGGTGTGTCCAGCCTCGATTTAGCCAACTTCTTGAACGCCTCAATTACAGGTAGTGCGATTGAACAGTATCGTGAAAAGCGTGAGCTGATTGAAATCCGATTACGTGGTGATAAAGCTGAGCGTGTTGAAGTAGCTTCACTGGCGAGCCTTGCAGTACCAACTGCGAATGGAACAACTGTACCTTTAGCCCAGATTGCGAAAATTGAATACAAATTTGAAGATGGTCTGATTTGGCACCGTAATCGGTTACCGACAATTACTGTTCGTGCAGATATTCGTACCAATTTACAGCCAGCTACTGTTGTTGGTGAGTTAGCTGAATCAATGGACAAGTTACGCGCTGAGCTGCCAAGTGGCTACCTCATTGAAGTGGGGGGAACAGTGGAAGAGTCGGCACGCGGACAAAGTTCGGTCAATGCCGGTATGCCACTCTTTTTGGCAGTGGTCATGACATTACTCATGATTCAGCTGAAGAGTTTGTCTCGGGCAACAATTGTATTTTTGACTGCACCATTAGGCTTAATTGGCGTTGTTTTATTCTTACTTTTGTTTAATAAACCATTTGGTTTTGTTGCCATGCTAGGAACCATCGCCTTATCCGGCATGATTATGCGTAACTCACTTATTCTGATTGATCAGATTGAACAAGACAGACAGGCAGGGCATCCAACGTGGGAAGCAATTATTGATGCAACAGTACGCCGTTTCCGTCCGATTATTCTCACGGCATTGGCAGCAGTACTCGCCATGATCCCTCTTTCGCGGAGTATTTTCTTCGGTCCAATGGCTGTTGCGATTATGGGCGGACTCATTGTTGCTACCTTGCTGACATTATTTTTCTTACCTGCATTGTATGCAGCGTGGTTTAAGGTGAAAAAAACAGCATAAAATACATAAATTTTTTGTGAATAAAGGTGCGAAATATTGAAAAGTCCAATATAGTAGCACCTGTCTTTACACAAAAAATACAGGATTATTTCGCTGCATAAAAAATAGGCATAATGCAGTGAATTGAGGTGAAATACAGATGGGGCAAGACCATATCGAACAGCATCGCCGTTATATTGTAATTTCTTATGCGTTCATGTTTCTTGCATTGTTTACGGTTATTTTTGCGGCCTTTGCTTATCTGGTCGCTCGTAAAGTAGCTGTTGTGGATGATGCGGAAGTTTGGATTCATGCTCATGCGCTATGGATTATGCGCAATGGTATTCTATTCCTCCTCATGTCAGTTTTTGCTGTGGTCTGGTTTATTCCTCTCTTCTTTTTTGCATGGGATAGCAACCTTTGGGTAACGGCTTCAACAGTTGCTGGTGTAGTTTTTAGTGCTATTGCTTGGTTATTTTTATTAAATGCATGGTTAAAAGGCTTGTCTAAATATTTAAAAAATAAGGCAGTTTTTTAATATATCTGTTTTTTGAAAGTTTTCCCCTTGTAAATTCGGCTAAAGCCCCCCATTTAGTCGGCAATAGAGTATTGATAAAATTTCCGTGAGGAGCACCGCCAAACATGGCTAAACGTGATTATTATGAGGTTTTAGGCGTTTCAAAAACCGCAAGTGATGATGAGATCAAAAAAGCCTATCGTAAATTGGCGATGAAATATCATCCTGACAGAAACCCTGACAATGCCGAGGCTGAAGAAAAATTTAAAGAAGCTTCTGAAGCTTATGAGATTTTATCGGACAGCGAAAAACGCAGCATGTATGACCGTATGGGACATAATGCGTTTGAAGGCGGCTTTGGTGGCGCTGGTGGTGGCTTTGGCGGTTTCAGTGCAGAAGATATTTTTAGCCAGTTCGGTGATATCTTTGGTGGAGCGTTTGGTGGCGGCGGACGTCAGCAACGCCAACGTCGCGGTTCAGATTTACGCTATGTAATGGAACTTACCCTTGAGGAAGCTGTAAAAGGGGTTAAAAAAACAATTACCTTTACTGCTCCAGCACCATGTGATGTGTGTGATGGTAAAGGCTCTAAAAATCCAAAAGATGTGGAAACTTGTAAAACTTGTCACGGTTCAGGACAAGTGCGTATGCAGCAAGGTTTCTTCTCTGTACAACAAACTTGTGGCACATGTCGTGGCCAAGGCAAAATTATTAAAAACCCATGCCATGCATGTCATGGTTCAGGTGTAGCAGATCGTCAGCAAACATTAGAAGTGACGATTCCAGCGGGTGTGGATAATGGTGACCGCGTTCGTTTAAGTGGTAAAGGCGAGGCTATTCGTGATGGTCAAGCTGGTGACTTATACGTTGAAGTGGTTGTTCGTGAACACGAAATTTTCCAACGTGATGGTGCCGATTTATATATGGACGTACCAGTAAGCATTGCTGATGCTGCACTTGGTAAAGAAATTGAAATCCCGACTTTGGAAGGCCGAGTTAGCTTGAAGATTCCTGAGGGAACTCAAACAGGTAAATTATTCCGTTTACGTGGTAAAGGTGTGCGCCCTGTACGTAGCAGTATGGTGGGTGATTTACTTTGCCGTATCGTGGTAGAAACACCAGTTAACCTAACCTCTCGTCAACGTGAATTACTTAAAGAATTACAAGCATCTTTCGATGGTGAAGACAGTGCTTCTTCACCAAAGAAAAAATCTTTCTTTGATCGCTTATTCGATTAATGATTGATTAGATCAGAAATTAAAAAGAAGGCGGATATTGATAAAATATCCGCCTTTTTATTGCGCTGATTCATCTTATTATTTTTATTCTGCTTAAAAGAAAATGACTCGTAATTATTCTGTAGGATGAGCGACATCAATATCATCAACACTTACGTTGAGTTCACTTGATGCAACTGGAGCCACTACAGCTTCGACAGTAGCTTGAGGAGCTGGTTGTACAGTTGCCTTTAGGGTTTCTTCAGTTTTTTCTTCAATGATTGGATCAATATCTTCAACTTTAACCTCAGCATTAGCATCGCTTGTTTGAGCTGTAGGCGTTGCTGCTTGAGTAATTACGTTTGTTGTAATACGTGCTTTAGATAAGCTCTCTAATGTTTCTCCTGGCTGGATTGCAGGTTCTGCAAATGCCACTGAACTTATTATCCCCATAATGGCGATTAGGCCAATAATTTTCGAATGCATGCTGAACTCCTTATAGTCATCTTTTTTTCATTCGTGGCTCAGTAGTGTGCAGATCAATTCTTTAACTTTTGTGAAAACAGATTAAATTCCGGTTCCCTTTAAAAAATATTTTTTACCTTTTATTGTGGGCAAAGAGTTTTGATATAGTAAGCCAATTACGTAAAACAGAAGATTGGGAAGGATTATGTCAGCAGCTCCACGCATTGGTATTTTGGGTGCAGGCGGCCGTATGGGTCGTATACTTATTCAGGCAGTTCAACAAGCAGGTTATCAATTGGGAGCCGCTGTTGTACGCCCAGAAAGTACTTTAATCGGTGCTGATGCTGGTGAACTTGCAGGAATTGGTTCAATTGGAGTGAAGCTTACCGGAAGCTTGGCAGAGGTTCTTGAAGACTGTGATGTTGTAATTGACTTTTCGACTCCTGCAGCAACATCTGAGCATCTAAAGCTATGTCGTGAAGCGGGCGTGGCTATAGTGATTGGGACAACGGGAATGTCTGATGAACAAAAAGCTGAGCTTGATGAAACAGCAAAACATATACCTGTTGTATATGCTGCGAACTACTCTGTTGGCGTAAATGTATCAATCAAGTTACTTGAGCTTGCAGCAAAAGTATTTGGCGATACAGTAGATATTGAAGTGATTGAGGCTCACCACCGTCATAAAGTAGATGCGCCATCTGGTACTGCATTAATGATGGGTGAAGCAATTGCGGATACTTTAGGCCGTAACTTAAAAGAAGTTGCTGTTTATGGTCGTGAAGGGCATACCGGTCCACGTGATCGTCAAACCATTGGTTTTGAAACCATCCGTGGTGGCGATATTGTAGGGGAACATACGGTCATGTTTATTGGTGAGGGTGAGCGTGTTGAAGTGACTCAC
Organism: Acinetobacter sp. AOR12_HL; assembly: GCF_027855275.1. NCBI lineage: Bacteria > Pseudomonadati > Pseudomonadota > Gammaproteobacteria > Moraxellales > Moraxellaceae > Acinetobacter > Acinetobacter sp. AOR12_HL. The sequence continues at coordinate 29,671 of NZ_JAKTIJ010000039.1, forward strand.
AAAGCCACTAACCGTATGAACTTTGCTGCCGGTGCAGTACGAGCTGCTGCATGGGTTGTGGGCCGTGAAGCGCGTAAATATGACATGAAAGATGTTTTAGGGTTGAACGACGTACAGGTGTAAACCATCTGTACACTTCCCATATGTGGCGAGAAAAACAAGATAGAGCAGAACATGAATAAAAAACAAATTGCTTTGACCACTCTTCTTTGCTTAAGCAGCCTCTATACAGGGGCTGCCTCTACAGACAAGGCTAAACTCAGCTTAGACCGTAATCATATTAAAGTGTGGACCTATCAAAAAGCAGATAACCCAGTCTTTCAATATAAAGCGGAAACAACGTTTGATGTACCCCTTGAACGCGCTGTGGCGGTAATTTTAGATGTAGATCGTGCGGCTCAATGGGTGCCTTATATGGGTAAGGTCCAAATGCTTTCTCAGGATGAAAAGAAAGGCGAATTCACTTTATATATGGTGTTAGATTTTCCTTTTCCGCTAAAAGATCGCGATGTAGTGGTTAAAGGAAAAATGAGTAAAGCAGCCAATGGCCTGATTACTATTAAAAATACGGCAGTTAATAGTAACTATCCGATACAACCCGATGTCGTGCGCCTAACACGCTATGAAGGGGATTGGACATTCCAGAAACTTGCCAATAATAAAGTTAAAGTCACCACTAGTGGCTATGCTGATCCAGCGGGTGCAATTCCTTTAAGCTTCGTCAATATGTTTGTTCAACAGCAGCCTTATCAGATGCTGCTTAAAATGAAACGGGAAGTAATGAACCCGATTTATGAGCAACCTAAGTTGCCGGAAATTTTAAAATAAATAAGCTAAAAAAAGCGCCTGATCTCAGGCGCTTTTTTTATTAGTCTGAACACTGTTGTAAGGTTTGAGCGGGGCTGCTTTCTCGTTTGATTTGGAATAAAACCAATAACAAACCTAATCCCGCCAGTAAGGCACCCGCAAAAGATACTGCACTATAACCCCAACCTAAATCGAGTACTAACGCACCTGCAGCAGCGCCTACTGCATTACCTAGGTTAAACGCACCGATATTTACTGAAGAGGCAAGCCCTGGAGCTTCGTGAGCAACTGACATTACCCGCATTTGTAATGGTGGTACTAAAGCAAAGGTTGCTGCACCCCATATCACCAACGCAATGGCTGCTCCAATCTGGCTTTGAGCAAGAATTGGGAAAGTCACCATCATCACAATCAACAGTACCAAGAAACCAATCAGAGTTTTATTGATAGATAAGTCTGCAAAACGGCCACCTAAATGGTTACCAATCGAGAAGCCGACACCGATCAACACCAACATGAACGTAATGAAGGTTGGTGAAGCATGCGTAAACTCAGTCAAACTTGGCGCAATATAGGTGTAGAGCGTAAACATTGCACCTGCACCGAGTACGGTAGTGAGTAATGCAAGAACCACAGGGGTACGCGTTAATACTTTTAACTCGGCCTTCACGTTTGGTTTTTGGGCAACCATACCTTGCGGTAATGCTTTCCACAAAGCGAGCATAGTAATGATGCCGAGCACGGAAATCGCAAGGAAAGACATACGCCAGCCAATGTTTTGCCCAACCCATGTTGCTAAAGGCACACCACCAATATTGGCAATGGTTAAGCCCATAAACATGGTTGCCACTGCACTAGCCTGTTTATGCGCTGGTACAATACTCGCTGCCACAACAGAACCAATTCCGAAAAAGGCACCGTGGTTCAGGCTTGTAATGAGACGTGCACCTAATAAGCTCATATAATTTGGTGAAAACGCTGCAATCAGGTTACCGACCGTAAAGATCGCCATCAAAAAAATGAGCGCATTACGTCGTGCAAAACCACCAAACCACAGGGTCATAAACGGTGCACCTAGCATTACACCAAGTGCATAGCCTGTAATTAACATACCGGCTGTTGGAATTGAAATCCCTAAATCATTAGCGATGTTCGGAAGTAACCCCATTGGAGAAAATTCCGTGGTGCCAATGGCAAAGGCACCTATTGCCAATGCCAATAACGAGAACGCCGTATTTGATTGAGTGTTCATGAGTTTAGTCCCACACTGGTGCCCATGGCTCTGGGCTAACTTCACGACTGTTACGGTCGAGTTCGGCAATCATTTGCATTTCAGCCGCAGTTAACTCGATATCCTGTGCTTTTAAATTACTAATCAGGTTTTCACGTTTAGTCGAAGATGGAATGACTGCAAAACCACGCTGCAATGCCCATGCCAATGCAATTTGCGCTGTCGTTGCTTTATTTGCTGCCGCAATTTCAGCTAAAACAGGATCTTGAAGCACTTTGCCGTATGCAAGCGTCATGTATGAAGTGACATCAATATTCTTCTCTTGTAAGAAATTCACAAGTTTATGGTTTTGAAGATAAGGACTCAGCTCAATCTGGTTCGTTGCAATATGCTCTACACCAATTGTGTCAATTGCTTGTTGGATAAGTGCAATATTGAAGTTTGAAATACCAATTTGTTTGGTTAAGCCTTGTTGTTTTGCTTCAAGTAAAAGCTGCATGATTTCAGGAATTGAAACGCCTAAATCCGGTGCTGGCCAGTGAATCAAAGTTAAATCGACATGGTCAGTACGAAGCTTTTGTAAGCTCTCTTTTAAGCTTGGAATAAACTTATCTTGAGCAAAATTATCTACCCAGATTTTTGTGGTTAAAAACAAGTCCTGACGTGATACGCCACTTTCAGCAATCGCTTGACCAATTGCCGCTTCATTTTCATAGATTTGAGCAGTATCAATTGCACGATAACCGACATCTAGCGCATTTTTAACAGAATCAATCACAGCTTGTTCTTTAAGGCGGAAAGTTCCTAGACCAAAACGTGGGATATTCATGTATTCACCTGAAATTAAATAATTGTTTAACTTGAGGTGCATTTTGCTTTTTTTATTGTTGCGAAAAAATAGATGAATAAGCAAAATATCTTTGATGTTTAGTCAATAATAGAATAAACCATGAAATCAACAATTGAAGAACTTGTTGCCTTTATCACAATTGTTGATACAGGTTCATTTGTGGCAGCAGCAGAACATTTAAAGCAAACACCTTCGGGGGTGAGCCGATCTTTAACCCGCTTGGAAGCAAAGTTAGATGTGACTTTGCTAGAGCGAACAACGCGTAAATTGAAATTGACTCAAGAAGGGCAACAATTTCTTATAAAGGCCCGTAAAATTTTGAATGAGCTGAATGCGGCCGAAGAAGAACTTCAAAAGTCTGATCAAGGTACTGCCGGTCTTATTCGGGTTGATTCTGCCACACCGTTTGTTTTGCACGTGATTGCACCATTAATGCATAAATTCCGTGAGTGTTACCCCGATATTGAAATCGAATTAAATAGCAATGATCAGGTGATTGACTTACTTCAGCATAAAACCGATGTCGCATTTCGATTTGGGGAACTTAATGACTCTAGTCTGCACGCCAAGTTGGTATGTAAGAGCCGTTTATATATTGTGGCAAGTCCTGACTATCTAGCTCTTAAGGGAACGCCAACACAACCTGAAGAACTTGAACAGCATGATTTGATTGGCTTTACTAGACCTACTTATATCAATAGCTGGCCAATTAAAGTTGGCGATGAATATTTTTTTGCCCAATCAAAAATTAAAGCATCGAGTGGGGAGACCGTACGCCAACTGACGATTAGAGGACACGGCATTGCGCGACTATCTGAATTTGAAATTTGGAAAGATATGGAAGAAGGGCGATTGATTGCATTATTTGAAGACAAAATTGAGCATCAATATCAAAGCATCCATGCTGTGTATTATCAACAAGAGCATCTACCAAAACGAATCCGTTTATTCATTGAATTTTTGGCAGAACAGTTAAAAGATGGTTTTAAAAACGCTCTCTAAAGGTCGTATAACTATCGGTTGGAATATGAACTTCTAAAATAGGTGTCGTTTGTCCTTGTGCCGAATGTTGAGACAGAAAATAGCTTTTTTGCTGTTCTCGGCAGCTAAAATATAGTTTGGAATAGACTGAATTCACCATAACAACTTCATTTGAGCTATTACGTTTATATTCATAATGAGAAATCGCACTGGTCTCGTCATCAGTGCGGTGCTCCATTTTGTAGTCTTGCTGGTTGGTCATTTTTAAATAACCTTCAATCAAACTTTGGCAAACCGTGTGTCTGTGCTGTTCATTTTTTGGTTGTGGTTGGCAACCTGCTAAAACAATAGTAAATAACAATATAACTTTTAATTTCATTGGTTTGCTACTCTCCGAGTTGATTTCCATAGCCTAAAGGTGTTCTATAAACCAGTACAGATACAGAAATTTTTAAAAAAGCAGCACAGAATGACTTTTCAATATCAGGTTCTTGCCAATCAATTAGCACATCGTATTTATCAAGATGAACTTAAACCTCATCAAAAGCTCATTTCCTTACGAGATTTTGCCCGTCAACAAGGTATTAGTTTAAGTACAGCAAAAAGTTGCTATGAATTACTTGAGGCGAGGGGACTCATTTATGTAAAGCCGAAGTCAGGTTATTTTGTAGTTGCTCGTACCCCATCCAGCCCTATTCCGGATAGTCCGGATTTCTTATCTTTGCCTCGACATGTCTCAAATCTGGAGTTGCATAACCAAATTCAGGAAGCTGCCTTACAAAGTCATCTTGTACCTTTGGGATCGATTCAGTTAACGCCGCACTTTATTCCTGTAGAAGGTTTACGTCGTTCTATTCAACGTGCTTTAAAAAATTGTCAGCCTCAAGATTTTCTTTATTGTAATAAACAAGGTCATGAACAATTAAGAAAAGCGCTATCCGATCATTGGCGTGAAGATGGCATTTATATCGCTCCGGAAGATATTTTTATTACCAATGGCTGTATGCCTGCTTTGTCTTTGGTGATTCAGAAGCTCACTGAAGTGGGCGATAGTATTCTTATTCCTACACCCACCTATAATGGTCATTTACAGTTATTAGCAAGTTTAAAACGACAGATTGTTGAGATTCCGGCAGATCATCGTGGAATTGATCTTGAGCGCTTAGAGTCTTTAATGCAGCAAGGTTTGGCGAAGGTTTGCTTAATGACAGCGAACTACCAAAACCCTTTAGGATATTGCTTTAGCAACACAGAGAAGCAGAAGATTGCTGAATTAGCTGCAAAGTATCAGTGTTTTATTATTGAAGACGATATTTTCGGTGAATGTGGCTACAGTAGCGAGCGACCATTACCCATTCGATATTGGGATCGCGAAGGTTATGTGGTTTGGTGTGGTTCAGTGTCGAAGTCTTTGTCGAGTGCGTATCGAGTAGGATGGTTTTGTTTAACGACAAAGTTAGAGCATTTAAAACTTGAACTGTTGGTAAGTAATATCGGGGTGAATACGCCCTTGCAGTTAGGTCTAGCTGATTTTATTTATAGTCGGGGTTATCGAGAGCATTTAGAGCAGCTACGACCAAATTTAATGCGGCAAGTGGAAGAATACCGTAGCTGTATTTTAAGAGCCTTTGAAGGTATACCAATTGCATTGAGCCAGCCCGAAGGCGGATATGCATTATGCATACAGTTACCTAAGAGTGTAGATAGTTTAGCGCTCTATTACACTGCACAAGCTCAGGGAATTACTGTAGTACCGGGCCATGTTTTTGGTGAGGATGAACGCTATCGACATTTTATTCGTTTAAACGCAGGCCATGAGTTAACTGCAAATGTCCGCCAAGCGATTAAAAACTTGGCAGAGTGGTCGCGACAACAGATGCAAACAGTGAGTTAGTTTTATTCTGCAAAGTCTGCTTTAAGCACAATGCGGTAGCGTGCTTGACCTGAGTGTAGACGTTCAATTGCTTCATTGAGCTGTGACATTGGAAATAGCTCAATTTGAGGCGCAATTTTTTTGCGTGCGGCAAACTTTAAAAGTTGGCGTAGAGCAGCAGGTGAACCTGTAGGTGAACCAGTTACTGACTTGGCACCATCAATGAGAGAACCTACAGAAACAGGAACAGGTTCTAGTGTAAGTCCTAAGAAGTGCAAAGAACCGTTTGGTGCTAGTGTAGAAATGAAAGCACGCCAATTTAAAGTCACATTTACGGTACTCAGCAATAAATCAAATTTACCCTTTTGAGCTTTTACCGCTTCTGTATCGCGGCTATTCACCACATGGTCGGCTCCCATTGCTTTGAGTTCTTCGGTTTTATCTGGGTTAGAACTAAACGCCGTAATTTCACAGCCCCACGCTTTTAGGAGCTTAATGGCGATATGACCCAAACCACCAATACCAATCACACCCACGTGATGTGTTGCCTGAATTTTGTGTTTGAGTAATGGGTCAAAAACGGTAATTCCGCCGCAAAGTAAAGGGCCTGCACTTTCTGGGTCTAAATCTTCGGGAAGGGGAATGGCCCATTGCCAACCAGCACGAACCTTATCGGCAAAGCCACCCGCATGTCCCACGATTGTTGCGACATTTTCGCCCGTACAAAGTACTTGCTGACCACCAATACACTCATCACAGGCTTGGCAACTCTCAGCGGTCCAGCCAATACCGACACGTTGCCCAATTTGTAGTCCTTTGGCTTCTGAGCCTAAAGCAACAATTCGTCCAATAATTTCATGACCTGCAACTACGGGGTACACGGTTGAACGCCATTCATTATTTAAAACAGAAATATCAGAATGACACAAACCACAGTATTCAACTTTTACCTCAACCTGATGCGGTTGTAATTCACCTGCATCAAATTGGTATGGGATCAGTTTTTCACCTGCCTGCATTGCAGCATAAGCCTGAATCGTATTATTGCTCATCGGAAACTCCTTAAGCGGATTTGAACCGTTCTGGTGGGTTAGGAAGCTTTAAATTGACAATCGTTTTCATGGTCATTGACCATACCCACTGCCTGCATAAAAGCATAGCAGGTGGTTGGACCAACAAATTTGAAACCATTTTTTTTGAGCGTTTTGGAAAGTTTTAGGCTGAGCTCAGTTTGAGCAGGGGCCTTACGATAATCTGCAACATCATTGTTTTGTGGCGCTGCATCTACAAACTGCCAAAGCCATTTAGAAACATCACCAACTTGGGCTTTAAGGGCTTGCCAAGCAATCGCATTATCACGAATAGCTTTGAGTTTGCCTAAGTGACGAATTAAGCCTGCATCGGATAGTTTTGTTTCTAAAAAGTCATCCGTAAATGCGGCAATGTCAGCAATAGGATGATTAAAAAAGTGCTGGCGGTAGCTTTCTCTTTTTTTTAGTACGGTAATCCAAGATAGACCTGCTTGTTGTCCTTCAAGACAGAGCATTTCAAATAATCGGGCTTCGTCGTGTTCTGGTTTTCCCCATTCTTCATCATGGTAAGCAATATAGAGTGGATCATCGGAACACCATCCGCAGCGTTGAGTTTTCATGATGATGCTCCTTATATTTATCTTGGTATTTTAGAGTTTGAATGGTACCCATTCATTTGGGCGAGTATCCCAATAATACAGTTCAGCTTGAGTTAAGTCTTCAAACTTTAGCCAAAAGTCTTTGCCAACTTTATCTGAAAAACCGGTACTGATCAGTAGGGCATCATCACTGATTTCCATGATCCAGCCTTGATAGCTATTGCCATTTAAAATGATCTTTTGCTGGTTGCCAGACTCGGCAAACTCTACTAAGCGATTGATCAGCGCTTCCGACATAAAATGTTCCTAGCGTAAATATGAATAAGGATTAACAGCACCACGACCTTTACCATCTAAGTAAAGACCATAATGAAGATGAGGTGAAGTATAACGTGCATTGCCCGTGTTGCCGACATAACCAATGAGGTCACCCTTTTTGACATAGTCGCCTACGTTTAAGCCACGTTTATGTCCATCAAGATGAGCATAATAATGCCATGTTCCTGCTGGGCCTAAAATCCAGATGACTTTGCCACCGAGGTTATTATTACGAAGATCGGCAATGAGCCCTTCAGTTGCACTGTACACTTTGGTTCCACGTGGAGCCAAAATATCAATTCCTTCGTGGCTACGGCCCTGACTCCGAGCAGCTCCCCATGTGTCTTTTAGCTCATCTCGATCGACACCTTTTACCGGAACAGGAAGCCGATTTGGAAGCTGCATACTCTTGAGTTTGCTAACTTGGGCTGGTGAAAGCGGGGCAGGTTTTTTAGGCGCACTGGCACAGGCTGCCAATAGAATAATGAGAAAACCAAGTGAGAGATGGGAAACTAAACGTCGCACAAAATACTCCCTGTCACAGCCATATCAAAATTATTTTGCTCACTATGTCATGAACGGCTTGTCGAGATCAATTTTTTCATAGCAGTTGGAACACCTTTAGCAATAGCTTGTTCTGGACTCAGCCATTGGCCTTCAAGTTCAATCGCCAGATGTTCTTTTTGATCAGGTTCCACGTGGAACACATGAGCATTAAGTAACCATGTGAAGTGAGTAAAGCTATGACTGATCTGAAAAGTTTGTGGTTGAGGTTGTAGCTTAAATTGCTGACTTAATTTCAAGCGTTCATGTTCATTTTCTAAAATAGGTAAACAAAATAAACCGCCCCATAGACCATGAGCTTGGCGTTGTTGCCAGAACCATTCATCTTCGCACTGAATAATAAGAACATCTGCCGTTTTAACAGGTGGTGTTTTTTTCGGTTTTTTAAAAGGTAATTCTTGTTCTAAACCTTGCTGATAAGCCTGACAATGAGCTTGCATTGGACAATATAAACAAAGAGGCTTTTTAGGCGTACAGATGGTTGCACCCAAGTCCATAATTGCTTGAGTGTAGTCATGATTGCGTTGGGTTGGACAAAGTTCTTCAGCCAGTTTCCACATTTCACGTTCGTGTTGTGGCTTGCTTAAGTCATCTTCAATAGCAAAGAAGCGAGCTAAAACGCGTTTCACGTTGCCATCCATAATCACGCCATACTGACGTAAACCCAAAGACATGAGTGCACCTGCGGTCGAGCGACCAATGCCCGGTAGTGCAATCCATTCTTCTAGGGTTTCAGGAAATTTACCTTGCTGTGCTACAAGGCCAGCGGCTTTATGCAAATTGCGGGCACGAGCGTAATAGCCAAGACCTGCCCAATAAGGAGCTACTTCATCCCAAGTTGCATAGCCTAAAGCTTCTACAGTTGGGAAGCGTTCCATAAAGCGGTCAAAATATTGCAGAACTGTTTTTACCTGAGTTTGCTGTAACATAATTTCAGAAACCCAGACTTTGTATGGATCATCTGCGACTTGCCAAGGCAAATCATGCCGACCATGTTGATCGAACCAGTTTAAGAGGGCATCAGAAAAAGAAAATTCAGGCATGAACAGCTATAGAAGAAAAGTAAGGGCTAAATTATAGCTGAAATTTGGGTGAAATTTTGTTTAAAGCAACCGAAGAAAATGGACATATGAAAACAGGGACTACATCAAAAATGTAGTCCCTATTCTATGAGTAAAAAGGATTAATCCTTTTGTACACCCCAACGTTGATCAAGTTTCAACGGTTGATTTTTGTAATATGGAATGACATGAATGTGGAAATGGTCAGAAGTCTGTCCAAACACTTCACCATCATTAAAGCCAATATGGAAACCGTCTGGCTGATGGCGAAGCTGGGTTTCATGACGGGCAATTTCAAGAAGTGTCAGTAAGCCTTGGTGCTCTTTAGACGTAATATCAAAAAACGAGCTGACATGGCGTAGTGGAGTCACTACACAGTGACCTTTAGACAACGGATTTGGGTCTGGTAAAATTACAGCAAATTCATTCTTATCAATGATGTCATATTCATCAAAATCGCAATACGGACATTTCTTGTCAGTCATTGTTGTATCCTCTCATGTTATTCCATTAAACCCCGAGTGCGGGAAATAAGACTAGGCTTTGCTCTAGCTCAACGGGAGTATATTTATTGAAGTATGGTTTAAAAAATACAGTAAAAATATTGCAAAGTCATAAACATTTAAGGGAGCAAATGCGAAAAATGCCATTTGCTCCAAATTTGCTTCTTTTATTTTAAAGTACGTTCTAATAAAGCGTACATTTTAGCAAGGCCTTGTTTCTCCGCTTCGCTGTTGTAGCCAAGGTCTACACCATTCGCTTTAGCTCTTTCATCTGCAAGCGGGTTACTAAAGCCATGTTTAGCATCTTTTAAAACCACTACCTCATGTTTAACCTCAGCAGCTTGCATCTCTTTTTCAAAATTAGCAACATCTTCTAAGGTGACCATGCTGTCTAGTTCACCATGTAGAACCAATACCTCACCTTGAATGTTGCCTTTTTGAGCAGGAGCCTTAGGAGCTAATGTACCATGGAATGTCGCAGTTGCTTTGAGGGGAGCACCTGAGCGAGCTAGATCGAGTACCACTTTGCCACCATAACAAAAACCTACCGCTGCAAGTTTTTCACTATTTACTTCCGGTTGAGCAGCCAAAGTCTGAAGCCCTGCGTTGGCACGTTCAGTCACCGTGTCTAGATCTTCAAATGTCTGCATCATCCATTCATAAGCTTGAGCTGCAGTCGTTGTTACTTTTTTATCGCCATACATGTCAATTGCAAGTGCAGCATAACCGTGTTCAGCAAGTTCACGCGCACGTTGTTCAGTGTATTCGTTACGACCCCACCACTCAGGACCAATAATGACACCTGGTACAGGTGTTTCACTTTCTGGAGCCGCAAAGTAACCAATTAAATGGCTACCATCTGGTGCAGTATATTGAATTTCACGGGTTTTAATTGCTGTACTCATGACATTAATCCTGAAATTAAATTCGATTTAAATACGCTTGATTAAAGCATAAAAAATAAAATCCATATAAATAACTATGTAAAAAACTACATCGAAAGAAAAGCATAGAAATATTTATGCAATAAAAAAAGAAGGAACGAGTTCCTTCTTTTTGATATGGTCATGATTAAATTAAGTTCGGCCTCGCGAAATAAAACCAATAACAGCGAGAATTACAGCTATCACTAATAAAATCACGGCAAAGTCTTTAGATAACCCTGCAACACCACCAAACCCTAATAGACTGGCAATGAGTGCAATCACTGCAAAAATTATTGCCCAACGGAACATATGCTGTCCTCCTTATTTTTCATTGTCTTTTTACTATATAGCGTGTTTTTTGCACGAAATGTGTCGTTTATGTGGTTGAAATGTATATTAAACAATCATTTTGTGATGCCAAAAATACGGCTTCTTTTCTTAAGACCAGCGTACTTCAATGCTATAATCTGACTTTGCTTGATCTATATAGCCGTTAAAATCTTATGTCTACCGAGACCTCACTTCGTCCATTGTTTTGGAAAAATTATACGCTAGAGCAACTGACTCAGGCTGAGTGGGAGGCACTGTGTGATGGGTGCGGATTGTGCTGTTTGGTCAAGCTAGAAGATGAAGATACACATGAAGTTGCGTACACCAAAGTGGCGTGCAAGTTACTTGATTGCAATACTGGACGTTGTTCTGACTACCCAAACCGTCAGCAGCAAGTACCCGACTGTTTACAACTAACACCGGAAACCTTAAAAACCATACGCTGGCTGCCATCGAGCTGTGCCTATAAACGTTTGAATGAAGGCAAAAATTTACCTTCTTGGCACTATTTAAATACGGGTTCCAGACAAAGCGTAGTGAAAGCGAAAAAGTCGGTAGCAGGGCGTTGTATTCCTGAAACTGATGTACATGAAGATGATATCGAAGATTATGTGGTGCGTTGGGTGCGTTAATACGCTCCCGATGAGCATTTTTAATTACAGCGTATAATAAAGTAACATTTTTATCGTAAATTTTTTAATCATCTCCGTTATATAAAAATAAAAGCAAAAGGAGATAAAAATGATGAGACGATTAGCAGCCCCCTTATTATGTAGTAGTTTCTTCTTGTTAATGGCCTGTGGCTCTAATAATACTAATTCAAAAAATCCTGAACAAAATACAACTGCAAAAACAGAGCAGACCAGTGCTGCCAAACAAACTTATCAGGTCGAGGCAGTCGCACATTTTAAAGAGCCTTGGGCGATCACCAGTTTGCCTGATCAGCGGTTATTGGTGACTGAACGGCAAGGTAAGCTAAAAATTTTTAATCCACAAAATAAACAAGTGCTAGATGTTCAGGGTGTTCCAGCGGTGAACTATGGCGGACAGGGCGGTTTAGGTGATGTAGCCTTGCACCCGGACTTTGCCAAAAATCACTGGATATATCTTAGTTATGCAGGCAAAGGGCAAGGTGGGTCTGGTGCAGTGATTTCACGTGCAAAATTAGATTTATCTAACCCTAATCAGCCAAAACTTACCGATATAAAGCAGATTTGGCAGCAAGTACCTAAAGTCTCAGGACAGGGCCATTATGGGCATCGCATGCTTTTTGGCGCAGATGGTAAGCTGTGGGTGAGTTCAGGCGAGCGTCAAAAGTTTGACCCTGCCCAAAATATGAAAAGTAACTTGGGCAAAATCTTGCGTTTAAATGACGACGGTTCAGCAGCCTTAGGTAACCCATTTTATGAGCAAGGCGGTGTCACTGCTGAAATATGGTCACTTGGACATCGTAACCCATTAGGAATGGCCTTTGACCGTAAAAGACAACTATGGGTGGTTGAGATGGGGCCTAAAGGTGGTGATGAGCTTAATATTATTACCAAAGGCGAAAACTATGGTTATCCGATTGTTTCAAATGGAGATCATTATTCAGGTCAGCCTATTCCAGATCATCACACGCGCCCAGAGTTTAAAGCGCCAGAAATTGACTGGACCCCTGTAATCTCACCGTCGAGCTTAATTATTTATCGCGGACCACAATTTCCCGCATGGCAAAATAAAGCTTTAATTGGCGGGTTATCTTCAGAAGCAATTGTTGTTGTAGATTTAGAGCATAAGCCCGTAAAAGAAGTGCAAAGATTAGAGATGAAGCAACGTATTCGTGGGTTACATGAAGCACAAGACGGTTCAATTTGGGTAATTGAAGATGGCCCCAATGCTCGTTTACTCAAGCTGAGTAAGAAACCCTCTTAATGCTAGGAAATACCCTGTAAATAAAGGATGTGTCTCATAGATTCAAATTGTAGATTTCTGTGAGACACAATAGACTATAGTGAAAAGACGATAAAGCTATTTGAGATGTCAGACACCCATATTCCACTTCCTGAACGCCTGCGCCCGAGAGACTTGTCTGAAATTATTGGGCAAGATCATTTGTTAGGTGAACATGCGCCCTTACGTCAAATGATTGATCAGGGGCATTTGCCTTCTATTATTTTTTGGGGGCCGCCAGGCGTCGGTAAAACGACAATTGCTTTGCTTTTAGCTCAGGCAATAGATCGTCCATTTGTGAGCTTATCTGCGCTAAATACGGGCGTAAAAGAATTACGTGAAGTGATTGCAGAAAGTGGTGACTTACTGACACCAGTAGTTTTTATTGACGAAATCCATCGCTTTAATAAATCACAGCAAGATGCATTATTAGGTGCCGTAGAAAAAGGTAAAATTACCTTAATTGGCGCCACCACTGAAAACCCGTCTTTTGAAGTCAATAGTGCACTTTTATCACGCTGTCAGGTCTATACCTTAAACAGTTTAGACAGTGAGGCAATTCAAACGCTACTTAACAATGCACTCCAAAACGATAAATTTTTAAAAGAACGCTATATTCATATTGAAGAATATGATGCTCTTTTACAGTTTGCAGCAGGTGATGCTCGTAAAGCACTCAATTTACTTGACTTAATTGCAAGTACTTTTGAGCCAGAAGTTGAAAATACCATTACCAATGCGGTTGTAGTAAAAGTCGCTCAGCAAAATATTGCGCGTTATGACAAATCGGGTGAACAGCATTACGACCTCGTTTCTGCCTTTATTAAATCGATTCGTGGTAGTGATCCGGATGCGGCTTTGTACTGGATGGCGCGGATGCTTAAAGGTGGGGAAGATCCGGTTTTTATTGCAAGACGTATGTTGATTGCCGCTTCAGAAGACATTGGAAACTCGAATCCAAATGCACTATTGCTTGCAGGTGAATGTTTCCGTTCTGTACAGGCGGTGGGAATGCCTGAGGCTCGAATTATTTTGGGTCAAACAGCAGTTTATTTAGCGACCAGTGCAAAAAGTAATAGTACTTACCTCGCGATTAATAAGGCGCTAGAACTTGCTGAGAAAACGGCAAATTTACCAGTACCTTTACACTTGAGAAATGCGCCAACCAAGCTGATGAAACAGCAAGGTTATGGGATTAATTATCTCTATCCTCATGACTACCCTGAGCACTTTGTACTACAAGACTACTTGCCACCTGAGTTAAAGGGAACCAAACTCTATGAGTCGGCAAGAAACAAGCGTGAAGTTGAAGGTGAACGCCTACAACAACGCAGATGGCAGCAGGAACAATAGTTTATTGTTTCCTGCTATTGTTCCAATTCTTCAGTCACTTGACCATAAATCAGCAAGGTAAACACGCCTGTACCACCAATAATATTGCCAATGGTGGTTGGAATCAGGAAATTAAACAGATATTCACCAAGAGAAGCTTCTCCTTGCCAGACCAGATAGGACATTTCGGTAGAGCCAACGACCACATGGGTAAAATCGCCTAGTCCTATCAGATAAGTCATGAAAAAGATGACTAGGAATTTATTGCTGACGGAAGGTAGCATCCAGACTAATGCAGCAATTAAAAGTCCAGACATAATCCCTTTAAGCAGATTTTGGGTGGCGGAAAAAGACCCAACATGATGTGCGAGCTCATCTAGGGCTTTGTCAATGTTTGGAGTAAACAGGTCGGTGGTCAGGAAGAATAAACTCGCCAAAGCTGTTCCAATGATATTGCATAGAATCACGATTCCCCATAGACGGCCTACAGCTCGTAATTTGTCTAAGGTAAAAGGCTTAAATAGGGGCACAACTGTAGTAATGGTATTTTCGGTAAAGAGCTGCATGTGTCCTAAAATAGCGATCAGGAATCCAATGGTATAACCGAAATTGGTAATTAAATCGGTCCAGATGGCATCAGTTGGGATATAAGAAGCAATAATTGCCTTAAATACAAATGAAAAACTGATGACTAGACCTGCTGCAATGCCTGAAAAGATGAGCGCGGCTGTCGGGCGATCTAACTCTTCGGCACCATCACGGCGAATAATTTCATATACTAAACGGGGCGACAGTTTCTCGTGTTCTTCAACTGCCATTTTTTCACGCCAGCTTAGGGTTTGATCGACTTTCTCTTCTTCTAGTTCATGGTCCATCGGGTTTACTCCTCACTGAATAAATAATTTATATTTATCGTTTTTTATTTATTGTTAAGGCAGTGTTCATGATAAATCTAGAAGATTCCTACCAGCTTTATGTGTTTTTTTATAAATTGAACACTCTGGGGGTAAGCGAACTAGAACAATAATGCATGAAGAAAAGAATCGACCAGACCTGAGAGAAAAGTTAAGTATAAGAAAAGATAGCAAACTCAATCAGCCTGCTATAAAAAGTGTAACGTTGAAGCTAAGCGCTTGTAGTCATGAAAATGGCAACAATAATTAAAACAAGGTATATGCTCTCAAGGTACGTATGAGTTTCATATAGTCGCCTTGGGAAGCTTCAGAAATGACAGTTTCGACTTCAGCTTGGCTCCATCCTTGCTTTAAGGCAGAGTGGCTAAAATTAGATAAAATTACTAATGGATTTTCACCAAAATGGATTGGATGATTCATTAATCTCTTTTCAGGCTTAAATAGTTCCATAGACTCATCCTATTTAAAAATTTAATTATTGTGATGCAATTTATATTTTTTTTGATTTTAGTGCCTTGTTTTGAGATTGTGCAAGTCATAATTTAATTAAATATACAAATCTGTCTACTTTTCCTAAATTCTTGGGTGCTGAAAATAAAAAAACCGAGCTGAAATGCTCGGTTTTTTATAAAGTTGAGCTGATTAGATGTCAGATAAATCTACGCCTAAACGAGCAGCAACTTCTTCATAAGCTTCAACAACACCGCCTAAGCCTTGACGGAAACGGTCTTTGTCGAGTTTTTTCTTAGTATCTTTGTCCCATAAACGGCAACCGTCTGGAGAGAATTCGTCACCAAGTACGATACGATCATGGAAAACACCAAATTCAAGTTTGAAGTCCACCAAAATCATGTTGCCTTCAGCAAATAATGCTTTTAATACATCATTTACTTTATAAGTTAACACTTTCATTTGTTCTAACTGTTCAGCAGTTGCCCAACCTAAAGCAATCGCTTGAGATTCGTTAACCATTGGATCGCCTAGGCCATCATCTTTGTAGAACAATTCAAATGTAGGAGGAGTTAACTCTTTACCTTCTTCTACACCTAAACGACGGCATAGAGAACCTGCTGCATAGTTACGGATTACACATTCAACAGGAATCATTTGAAGTTTTTTAACAAGAACTTCAGTTGGAGAAAGCAATTTTTCAAAATGCGTTTCGATACCCGCTTCAGCAAGTTTTTCCATGATGAAGGCGTTAAAACGGTTGTTCACCTTGCCTTTACGATCTAGTTGTTCGATTTTTTCGCCATTGAACGCAGAGGCATCATCACGAAAGACTAAAATCAGATGGTCGGCATTGTCTGTTTCATATACAGATTTTGCTTTACCAGTATAGAGCAAGGTTTGTTTTAACATGAGGGAACCTTTTTAAAAAAAATGCCTAGTAAACGACTAGGCTGGCCAATTTTGGTAAATCTGGTTTAACACTTCTGCGGCAACATCAGGGCTGGCAAAAGTGTTATCTGGATTAAATAGAGCAAGGCTATGACTAGAGCCAACACCAGTGAGCTTAAGCACATATGTATTGTCATTTACTTTAATCGTCGCTTGATTGTTACCTTGAGCGATGACGTTGTAATTTAACGTGCTTAACGTAGCTTTGGTGTATTGCCAAATCTCGGCAGTACTTCCATCAATTTTTAACAGTGGATTTTTATTACCATCTGTCACAAGTTGAGGGCGACCAAGCGCACTACCTGTTTGAGCAGATGCATCTGCTGTCGTATCAGTTTGAAGTGGTTCAGGACGTGGCAATGCAAAACGATTGCCACGCTTGTTTTCAAACTTCGGTGCGTGATCGATAGCAAGCTGGTCTACTGTTGGTGCAGGATACAAAGGTGTCGCTGGTCGTACAGTTGCATCGGCAGGGTACTCAAGTGGGGCGAGTTGCTTTGCATTTTTATAATCTAAAGAGTGATTATTGAGTGCGAAGCGACCACAGCCAGCTAAACTTAAGGCTGAAACTGCAAGGACTAAACCAAGACGTAATTGCATCATAAATTGCTCTTATTAAATAATTCCCGCATCTTTTAGGGCATTGCGGAGAGGTTCGCGATATTGCTCAGCGAGAGGAGTGAGTGGTAAACGAATACCAGTATCAATCAGTCCCATCTCATGTAGTGCCCATTTCACAGGAATTGGGTTTGATTCGCAAAATAGAATATTGTGTAAATTTGCAATCTTATTGTTAAGCGTCTTTGCTTGTTGCTCATCTTTTGCAATTGCAACCGCACATACTTCGCTCATTGCTTTAGGTGCAATGTTTGCAGTAACCGAGATATTACCGTCTGCGCCAAGAAGCATAAGTTCCCATGCAGTTTCATCGTCACCTGAGTACACAGCCATCTTGCCGTTTAAAGCATCGATTAAAGCTTTACCGCGCGGTACGTCACCTGTTGCATCTTTAATGCCGACAATATTTGGAATTTCCGCTAAACGAACAGCTGTATCGTTTGACAAATCTACACCTGTACGACCAGGTACGTTGTAAAGAATAAGCGGTAATTCAACAGCTTCAGCAATCGCTTTATAGTGTTGGTAAAGGCCTTCTTGAGTCGGCTTGTTATAGTATGGGGTTACAAGTAAAGCTGCATCTGCGCCAAGGTCTTTGGCAGCTTTAGTTAATTCGATTGCTTCACGGGTTGAGTTTGCACCAGTACCGGCAATAATTGGAATACGTTTGTTGGCTACACGAATAATTTCTTTAATAACCTGTGTGTGCTCTTCCATGCTCAATGTTGAGGCTTCGCCGGTTGTACCGACGGCTACAATACTGTTTGTACCTTGTTCTATGTGCCACTCAACCAGCTTCTCAAGACTCTTCCAATCTACACCGCCATCTTTCAACATGGGAGTGACGATTGCGACGATTGAGCCTTGAATGGTCTGTGCTTGCTGAGTCATTTTAAAAAATATCCTATTTATCCATCCGAATCTGAGGTAAGAAAAACAAAATGTGGGATGGTTGCAGTATTTTGATTGTCCAGTTCTAACAATAACAGATTGTTGAATGACAATTATGCAAATTATGACTGATCAGACGCATAAGAACAATATGCTTGACTGATAAACCCTATGTAAACTTGAGCAAAACATAGAATGCCAATTTGATCATTTCAAGTAAAAGACAGTAAAAATGAGAATATGGTGCAATTCTTCCAACCTCTACTTAACACGGTCTTTTTTATGGCAAGATAAAATGCATATTTTTCCCGAATGGGACTTAAGATGGCATGAAAATGAATAAACAACCACAAAATTCGGCTTTAGTCGTAGTTGACGTGCAAAATGGTTTTACCCCTGGTGGAAACCTAGCAGTTGCCGACGCCGATACGATTATTCCAACCATTAACCAATTGGCAGGTTGTTTTGAAAATGTAGTCCTCACTCAAGACTGGCATCCGGATAATCACATTTCTTTTGCAGCCAACCATCCGGGCAAGCAACCATTTGAAACGATTGAACTGGATTATGGATCACAGGTGCTTTGGCCTAAGCATTGTATACAAGGCACTCATGATGCCGAATTTCATCCGGATTTAAATATCCCGACAGCTCAACTGATTATCCGAAAAGGTTTTCATGCTCATATTGATAGTTACTCAGCTTTTATGGAAGCCGACCACTCAACAATGACAGGTTTAACGGGTTACTTAAAAGAACGTGGTATTGATACGGTCTATGTGGTCGGAATTGCCACAGACTTTTGTGTCGCATGGACTGCTTTAGATGCGGTTAAGCAAGGCTTTAAAACTTTAGTGGTTGAAGATGCTTGTAAAGGTATTGATCTTAATGGTTCATTAGAACAAGCGTGGCAAACTATGCAGCAACAAGGGGTTATCCGTATTCAATCGACTGATCTGTTGAATGAATGCTAGAGATACTGATTTTGATGCTTGGACTTTAATTGCGATTTGGTATGGATGAACAGTATGTCTGCATTACTCCGTTTTACTCAGTTTGTTCAAAAGACGTTTGCCCTATGGGTAATTATTTTCGCAGCTCTGGCGCTATGGCAACCTGAATTTTTTGTTTGGCTCAAAGCGTACATCCCATGGATTTTGGGCATTATTATGCTTGGCATGGGAATGACCATGACCGTTGATGATTTTAAAGGGGTACTACAAAGCCCTAAAGCTGTGTTAATTGGGGTTGTCGCGCAGTTTGTGGTGATGCCGGGCTTGGCATTTATTTTATGTAAATTATTTAATTTGCCTCCTGAAATTGCGGTCGGCGTTATTTTGGTCGGTTGTTGCCCAGGAGGAACAGCTTCAAATGTCATTACCTATATGGCCAAAGGCAATGTGGCTTTATCGGTCGCCTGTACCTCGGTATCAACACTCTTGGCTCCTGTGTTAACACCTGCAATTTTCTATCTACTCGCCAGCCAATGGCTAAAGATTGACGCGGCTTCGATGTTTATTTCGATTTTGCAGGTCGTACTACTTCCGATTGTGATTGGGCTGATTTTGCGAACTTGGCTTAAACGTCAGGTTGAATCCTATATTCAAGTCATGCCATTAGTTTCAGTGATTGCAATTGTAGCGATTGTGGCAGCCATTATTGGTGGCAGTAAAGTAGCTATTTTACAGTCGGGTTTGCTCATTTTGGCGGTAGTGATATTGCATAATGGGCTTGGATATTTATTAGGTTTTGCCGCAGCGCGTTTCTTTAAATTGCCTTATGCGGACAGTAAAGCAATTGCGGTAGAAGTAGGAATGCAAAACTCAGGCTTAGGCGTGGCGCTTGCAGCAGTGCATTTTGCGGCTTCCCCGATTACTGCCGTACCAAGTGCTATTTTCAGCCTTTGGCATAATATTTCTGGTCCTGCACTTGCGACTTATTGGGCAAGTAAACACAAACAAGAATAACTGTGTAAACGATATACATTAGAAAAGAAGACCAAACAGATAGTTTGGTCTTTTTATTTAAAGCACTTTTTATTTGAGCTGAATTTAAAACTGGTATGTCTTTTGCTTCGAATTGATGCACTAAAAATAACGTGAATATCGACATAAATCGCAAAGAAAAAAATAAGGCATTTTTTTGATGAACCAGATTTTTAAATTATTTATTCCCATGCTCTCTAGCAATTTAATTGTAGTTTTAAGTGGATTGATTGATATTGCTTATGTAGGGCATTTTAGTAATGACCATGTTGCCGCCTTATCGGTGACCTTATCTTTATATACAGTGGTTTATGTCATTGGAATGGGGATACTGCAAGGTGTGATGCTTAAGCTCTCGGAAGCTTATGGTTGCCATGACATACTACGTATTCGTCAAATTTTTATTCAAGGCGTTTGGCTGATGTTATGTTCGGCATTGGTGAGTATTGCCTTGCTTTACTTGTTCCGTGATTTACCAAAATTATTTGGTGCATCTGAGCATGTCGTTTCAATTACTAAAAACTGTATTTGGGCTTTGGTATTTATTTTACCTGCCCATTTATTGATGCGCTTATTTACAGCTTTGTCTCAGGTCACTGAAAATGCGTATAAGGTTTTATTATCAGATAGTCTTTTCTTCGTTCTTAAAATTATTTTGTCCTATCTTCTGATTTATGGTGTTGCTTTATTTTCAATTCCGCCACTCGGGGCGATAGGGGCGTTGTTAGCCACTATCATTGTACGGTGGTTTATGTTGGCCGTTTATTACCTGTTTTTTCTAGAGAAAAGGTACATCTTTATTGAACATCCAGAACAGTCAGTTGAAGATAGCCGGCAAAGTCTGTGTATGATTTTAAAAATAGGGATACCTACTGCGATCATGGCGTTGATGGACGTTGTTGCATTTTGTTCAGTTGCTATTCTGATTTTGCCTTTCGGGAGTGTGGTGTCTGCAGCCCATCAAATTGTCGCGAGCACTGGCGGTTTCATGTTTATTTTTCCTTCATCAATTGCCTCGGCTTATAGCATTTTGGTGTCAAGAACTATGGGTAGCGGAAACATGAAAGAAGCAGACAAAATTGCCAGACAAAGTATATGGGTCATTATGGCAGTGAGTGGCAGTTTATCCTTGTGTTTATGGTTGGAGCGGGGCTTAATTGTCACGTTCTATTCAGATGATTTGGCTGTACAGATTTTGGCTGCATCACTGCTCTTGATTGTCTGCATGTCTCATTTTCTCGATGGTTTAATGACGTTACTAACCTCTTTGCTGCGTTGTTGGGATGTGTCGATTTTACCTATGCTGATTTTTTTAGTCGTGGTGCTATGTTTCGGATTGGGCGGTGGTTGGTGGATGGCTTATAAAGGACTGCACTGGGGGAGTCACTCTATATCTGCAATGGGAATTTATGGTTTCTGGAGTATGGCAGCCATAAGCTATTTAGTAGCTTGTGTATTGAGTGCCTTCTGTTTTCGTTTTAGAAAGCAATTAAGAGGTTTTTGATTAGGTAGATCAACACAACCTTAAAGAGGGTGTGCTGTTAACCATTCTTCAATCTCATTTTCAGAAATCACTTCAAAACCATGGCGCTGTAACAGTGCCGTGGTAATCCCAACACCCGTGATCTTCTCGCCTTGAAAAGTACCGTTATAAATTTTTTGACTACCACAAGACGGACTGTTTTCTTTTAAAACCACACAAGTTGCTTGTATTTGCCGTGCAATGTCTAAAGTACGGTAGGCGCCTTTTAAATATAGCTTAGTCACATCTAAACCAGATGAATCCATGATTTTTGCCTTACCATCAAGCACATCTTGACCCGTACCCCCAACAATTTCTGCAGGTAACCTTGGAGTAGTAAAACCACCTAATAACTCCGGACAAAGTGCATGCGCTTTTTTATTTAAAAATAACTGCTTAAGTGTAGTGTGTAAGCAAGAGCGGCCATCGTAGCGTACAGGCTCCCCAATTAAACAGGCACTGATTAAAAGCATGGTTTTTCCGCCCTTAGAACTTTAAAAGCCATGTGAGTGTACCCAATGATTTATAAAATATGAAATCTAAAACAAGCACAAACAAACGAAGTAATTTGATTAATAAATTACACAATTCATAATTAAATTATGTATTGCATAATTTAATTGTTTTTAGTAGCATCTGTCTTAAGGTAAATGGCCATTGGAGGTCCAACAAGGATGTTGGCCTCCATAAATCTAGGAATAACTTTAGGAAAAGACGATTTTTAAAGGTTTATTGAAAAATCTCAATCGTACTTTTAGATAAGAAAGGACAGTGTGTATGGAAAACAAACACCATATAGAAGGGAAATTAATCATCAGCTTTGCGCTCACTCAATCTTCGTTTTAGTTATTGGTTTTTTTCTCATAGGATGCGTTGGGCTAAGGCATTTTGACGGTTCAAACATACTCCCAGCAAATGCGTATTCTATAGAGAAAGGAGCTGACCAGATCAGCATGAGAAGTAAACGGATCAGGTAATTACCAGAGGGAAACTAGATGGATATTTTAGAGAACCCATTAGAATTATGCGGTTTTGCATTTATTGAGTTTGTTTCAAAAGAAAATGAATTAGATCCAATTTTTGAAACAATCGGCTTTTCAAAAGTAGCCAAGCATAAATCGAAAAAAGCGTACTTATGGCGTCAAGGAAATATCAATATTATCCTGAATTATCAGCCAGAATCTTATGCTTCATTCTTTTTTAATGAGCATGGTCCATCTGCTTGTGCGATGGGATTCAAAACTCGTGATGCAGCAAAAGCTTTTAAAAAGGCGGTTGAACTTGGTGCAGAACCAATGTACTCAAAAGTTGGGCCAATGGAGCTTAACATTCCGGCAATTAAAGGTATTGGTGGCATGCCAATCTTCTTGGTTGACCGCGATATTTATGAAAATGACTTTGTTTTCTTCGATGATGCGCAGCGTAACCCTGAAGGTGCGGGTTTAAAAGAAATCGACCACTTAACTCATAACGTCTACAAAGGACGTATGGAGTATTGGGCAAACTTCTACGAGAAGATTTTTAACTTCCAGGAAATTCGTTATTTCGACATTAAAGGTGAATATACAGGTTTAACCTCTAAAGCATTAACTGCACCAGATGGCATGATCCGTATTCCTTTAAATGAAGACTCAGACAAGGGTAACGGCCAAATTGCAGAATTCTTAGCTGATTTTAATGGCGAAGGTATTCAGCATATCGCGTTTATTTGTGATGACTTAATTTCGACTTGGGATAAGTTAAAAGGCTTGGGTCTTAAGTTTATGACACCACCGCCAAATACGTATTATGAAATGCTTGAAGAGCGTTTACCTGAACATGGTGAACCAACTGAAGAGTTAAAACAACGCGGTATTTTATTAGACGGCAGTACTAAAGATGGCCAGAAGAAGCTTTTATTACAAATCTTCTCTGAAAATATGATTGGGCCAGTCTTCTTTGAATTTATTCAACGTAAAGATGACGACGGTTTCGGTGAAGGTAACTTCAAAGCACTGTTTGAATCGATTGAACGTGACCAGATTCGCCGTGGTGTGCTCGAAGCAAAATAAGTTTTGCTTTGTCTCTAATCTAAAAAAACCAAGAGCAATGCTCTTGGTTTTTTTATGGCTATTGATTAGCGGCTTTTAATATATTGATTAATTGAATTAATCTCATTTTTAAGTGTTTCAATAATTTTACTTTGTGGATCGACGGGTAAAAACATCTCGCTATCAAGCGCCACAATACAAAACTCAATCCCTTGGTTTGAGTTAAATACTGGCAGGCCTACTGCGTTAATACCGGTAAGTAAATCACCTTTCGCCGCAGACATTTGTTGTTGGCGGATCGTCTCTTTAAGTTCTAAAAATTCTTCCCAGTTATGTGGCGCAATGTTTAGCCCAAGTTCCTGATGTTTTTGCCACTCAGTTTCTAATAAAGGACGAACAAAATGCTCAGGAAGGTAAGAAGCAAATAAACGCCCAGCAGCAGAATTGACTAAAGGCATAATTGAGCCAACTTTGGTCACAATCGAAATTGGGTGGTTAGATTCAATCGATTGAACCACGACAGGGCCTTTGGGTGACCACTTACTAATTTGAATACCACAGCCAATTTTGCTTTGTAAGTCGTAAATTAAATGTTGTACTAACTGTAAAGTATCGCTGTGCTGAATGCAGTTTAAGCCTAAACGCCATGCTTGATCACCTAAGGCATATTGGCCATCCTCAAGTTGTTTGGCGTAATCCATGCGAATTAGGCTCACCAAGTAGCGGTGTACTTTGGCAGGATGCATCTCAAGCTTACTAGATAAGTCTTTGAGAATAATGGGTTGATTGTGCTCTAAAAGGGCATTTAGTACGGATAAGCCAACTTCAAGTGATTGAACCCCCCCAGATATTTTTTCTTCAATCATTTAAATACCCTTAATCGATTTATTTCAGCAGTTAAACAGTTTTATTCAGAACATGAATTGGCATTGATGCGTTTTACATCATGCCTGAGCCTATAGAAAAATAGAAATCACCTTTTTCTATTAGCGAAATTCACATGTTTAATAATCCACAATTTTTACAAATACCTTCATCTTACATTTATAGCGTAAATTGATAGAGGTTTAGTAGATTTAAACAATATAAATCGGCATTGATATAGAACAGTTCATTTAAACTATTCCCATCAATGCCGACTTTAAAACGATTGCTTTGAAAGAATTACGCGCCTAATTCTTCTTCATGCAAGAAATGAGTATGGTGTGGAGCGCGTTTGGTTTTGCTCCATTCCTCTAACATTTCAGTTTTCATTTCTTCAGTAATTTTTGCAATTTTTTCTTCAGCATGTGCATCGTTATAAGTCAGTTCTAAACGATGTCCATTTGGGTCAAAGAAATAAATTGAGTGGAAGATACCGTGGTTGGTAATCCCTAACACTTTAACACCGTTGTCTTCCAAATGTTTTTTGGCAGTTAAAAGGGCATTTAAATCTTCAACTTCAAAGGCAATATGTTGCACCCATTGAGGCGTATTTTCATCACGGCCCATTTCTGGTTGGGTTGGCAATTCAAAAAATGCTAAAACGTTGCCTTGACCTGCATCTAGGAATAAATGCATATACGGGTCAAAAGCTTTCGTTGAAGGTACATGGTCTTCTGCAAAAGCTAAGATAAAGTCCATGTTGAGCATTTTTTTATACCACTCAACAGTTTCTTTCGCATCCTTACAGCGATATGCAACGTGATGTATTTTTTTAATGGCAAATGTCATGTTGAAACTCCTTTTTACTATTCCCAATCTGGTTGTTGTTCTGGCGCCGCGTTATAGAAGGCTGGGATAGACAAACAATGTTGATAAATTAATTCAATTTTTGGAAACGCCGACAAATCAATCTTGAAGCGTTTCGCGTTGTAAACCTGTGGAATTAGGCAGCAGTCGGCAATGGTTGCTTGTTGTCCAAAACAAAATTGCCCATTTGAATCTTGAAGTTGCTGTTCGAGTGTTTGAAAACCTTCAAGAATCCAGTGCTGATACCAGTAATTTTTTTGTTCGTCCGAAACATTTAAATCATTTTTTAAATATTTCAGCACGCGTAAGTTATTTAACGGGTGAATATCACAAGCGATTGCTTGGGCAAAAGCACGGATTTTGGCTCTTTCTTTCACATCATTTGGAAGTAATTTGGTTTCAGGATATTGTTCATCCAGATATTCCAAAATACTTAATGACTGTGACAGGGTTAAATCGCCGTCCACTAAAGTTGGTACTAAGGCACTGCGATTTAAGTTTAAATAGTCTTCGCTTTGCTGCTCATTTTTAACTAAATGAACGGGTACAGTTTCATAAGCGAGATTTTTAAGGTTGAGACCAATCCGTACTCTGTAAGCTGCAGAGCTACGAAAGTAACTATACAGCTTCATAATCAGGCTCCGAAGTTTCTGCAAAATCAAAAGTTAATGCAGGAAGTACCGTATTTCGGACTTCACCAAAACCAATACGGATACCATTTTTCTCACAGTGGCCTTTCATGATGAGTGTATCGCCGTCTTGCAAGAAACCACGAGTTTCACCATTCGCAAGTGTTAGAGGCTTGGTGGTGTTCCAAGTCAACTCAAGCAAGCTACCATAAGAGTCAGGTGTAGAACCTGAGATAGTACCTGAACCCATTAAATCACCAACCTGAACGTTACAGCCTCCAATGGTGTGGTGAGTTAGCTGCTGAGCCATAGACCAATACATATATTTAAAATTAGTACGGCAGATCACATCAGGTTGTGTTGATTTCGGGCTTTGAATTTCAACACTCAAATTAATGTCGTAACTATTCGCGATATTTTCTTGTAGATACGCTAAAGGTTTAGGCTCTTGTTTTGGGCCTTCCACTTTAAATGGCTCAAGTGCTTCAAGCGTGACTACCCAAGGTGAGATGGCACTAGCAAAAGATTTTGAATTAAAAGGACCTAGAGGTACATATTCCCATTGCTGGATATCGCGCGCTGACCAGTCATTGAGTAATACCATTCCAAAAATATGGTCCCAAGCATTTTCAATTGAGATTGGCTGGCCAAGCTCCGTTGGTTTACCAATAACAAATGCTGTTTCAAGTTCGAAATCGAGTTTACGCGTAGCTGAGAAAACTGGACGCTCTTCATTTGGAAGTTTAATTTGTCCAGATGGGCGCACGACTTGAGTGCCACTGACTACAACAGAGCTAGCACGGCCATTGTAACCAACAGGCAATTCAGTCCAGTTTGGAAGTAAGGCATTTTTAGGGTCGCGGAACATACAGCCTACATTGGTGGCATGTTCTTTAGAAGAATAGAAATCGGTATAACCAGATACTTGAAGTGGTAAATGCAAAGTCACGCTGTCTTGCTTAACCAAAACTTCTTGGCGCAATGCTTCGTTTTCTTGAAGCGTTAAATTATCAACTGAAAGAAGAGACTGTAGCGTTTTACGAACTTTAGACCAATTGGCTTTGCCTGATTCAATAAATTTATTCAGTGTAGGCTGGTTAAAGTAGGTGTCTTGATCTGAAAGTTTTAAAAGACCATGCTTTTCAAGAGCAGCGAGATCAATGACCCAATCACCGATAGCTACACCGACCTGACGCTCGCCTTCGGCTGTTCTACTAAAAATACCATAAGGCAAATTATGAATAGTGAAATCAGATTGAGGTGAAACTTCAATAAAAGAGTTTAGTTTTTGTTCCATTTTCGCTTCCTTGTCTTCATCTCGCGTCTTATACAAATAAAAGTTCGGTCTAGGGACTGAGCTACTCAATAAGTTTTAACCGTTATTTAGATCATCTTTTTACTTATGAGTTTGATAGAGACCGAGAACAACCAATTACTTCATGGTTCTTATAATACTGAATTCATAAAATTACGCAATACATAATTTAATTACACATTGCATAATAATTGTTATTTCTTGCATTTTCTGTTTTCATGCGCGGTTGTGAGAAAAGTAACGCAATTATTTTTTCATCAATCTCTATGAAAATCCGATCAATTTATGATATACGTAATTTATTGGAAAAAAATTACGTGACAAGGATGAGAATAATCATATGTCAACACAAGAGCAAGGAAACCTGAAACATGGTTTGAGTAATCGTCACATCCAGCTGATTGCGTTGGGTGGAGCGATTGGTACAGGGCTGTTTCTTGGTATATCACAATCGATTAAATTGGCAGGTCCATCGGTAATCTTGGGTTATGCGATTGCAGGATTTATTGCTTTTTTAATGATGCGCCAGCTCGGTGAAATGGTCGTAGAAGAACCTGTAAGTGGGTCTTTTAGCCACTTCGCTTACAAATATTGGGGACCTTTTGCAGGTTTCATGTCAGGATGGAATTACTGGGTACTCAATGTACTTGTGTGTATGGCAGAGTTAAGTGCAATTGGTCTTTATATTCAATATTGGTGGCCGCAAATCCCAACGTGGGCATCTGCTCTAACGTTCTTTATTCTCATTAATGGTATCAATTTACTGCATGTTAAGTTTTTTGGCGAAATGGAATTTTGGTTTTCTATTGTCAAAATCTTAGCAATTTTAGCCATGATCGGTTTCGGTTCATATTTACTTGCAACCGGCACAGCAGGGCCTCAGGCCAGTATTTCTAACCTTTGGGCATTAGGTGGTTTCTTCCCATTTGGTATTGAAGGCTTGGTTATGGCTATGGCTGTGATTATTTTTGCTTTTGGCGGTATTGAGCTTTTTGGTATTACTGCTGCTGAAGCGCGTGATCCAGACAAAACTTTACCTAAAGCTGTAAACCAGATTATCTATCGTATTTTGATTTTCTATATTGCGACACTTTTTGTTTTATTCTCATTATTTCCGTGGAATCAAATGGCAGAAGGTGGCAGTCCTTTTGTGATGGTCTTTGCCTCTTTAGATAGCCAAGGTGTTGCGACATTATTAAATTTCGTTATTTTGACAGCTGCGGTTTCCGTCTATAACGGAACCAGCTATTGCAGCAGCCGTATGCTTTTAGGTCTTGCCCAACAAGGTAATGCCCCGAAAGCTCTTGCCCGTATTAATAAACGCGGTATTCCAACCAATGCGGTTCTAGTCTCTGCATTTGTAACGGTATTGTGTGTTTTACTTAATTATATTTTCCCTGAAAAAGCATTTGGTTTACTCATGATGCTTGTCGTAGCAGCGATTGTAATTAACTGGGTAGTGATTTCATGGACACATTTAAAATTCCGTAAATTCATGCAACGTCAAGGTCAAACGACTAAATTCCCAAGCTTCATGTATCCATTTAGCAACTATCTTTGCATGGCATTTATGCTTGGAATTTTAGTTGTGATGTCTTTAACGCCAGACATGCGTGTGGCAGTTATGATGATTCCAGGATGGATTTTGTGTTTGATGGTGGCTTATCAATTTAAGCGCCGTAAAATAAAAGCTGAGCAGCCTGTACATGCTTTAGAAGCCGATATGTAATTAGGTCTTAGATAGAAGCTAAAGAGGACGTATAAATACGTCCTTTTTTATTTTTTAAAATTTACAACAGAAATTAAAGGATTTAATAATTGTTATATTATAACATTTCTGAAATTAAGTGATTAAAGGCTTCCAGATGTTTAGGGAAGATAGAATATATTTATGAAGCGTTATTTAGGTTTACTCGTATTATCTCTGGCGGCTTGTAGTACTCAAACACCCCAGCCGACGATTACTCATCGCTCTCCCTCTTTGCCTCAACCATCTAAAACTGTGGTTAAAATCAAACAACAGCCTGAAGATTATATCGTTTGGATTGCAACTGCAGATCACAGACAGTCTGTACAAGCTTATAAGCAATTTCTTAAGCAAAAAGGACTTGCCGATTTAGTTCCAGACCACGAGTTATTACGTTCAGCCCGAGACTGGCAAAAATGTGGAGTTGAGCCTTACGCAGTGCCACCAAGCGAGATTTGGTCCAATATTGTTCCGACGCTCAATATATTAAAAGCATTGGTTGATGATGGTGTAATTAACGATTTTGAAGTGACTTCGGTCTATCGAGCTTTAGCTTTAAACCGCTGTGCAGGTGGTGCTGATGCTTCCCGACATGTCTTTAATGCAGCACTTGATTTTAGAATTGGACCAGAACAGCCTAGCGATTTAGACCAGTTCAATATTCAACAAACTAAAACCAAGCTTTGTCAGTTCTGGGCGACTAAAGGCCAAGCGTTTAATATGGGGCTGGGTGTTTATGCTTCAGGACAAATCCATATTGATAGCCAAGGATTCCGTGCATGGGGGCCAGACCATCACTATAGAACCTCAATTTGTCAGGGACTATAAAAGCAATTTTTTCAAACACTAAGTGATTTGGCTTAGATAAAACTAGAATAAAAACTTGATCAATAGTTATGTTATAACATAACATTATTGTGGTTTAGAAATAGATTACGCCTGTGATCTGGCCATATTTAAATGGCCAACCATGATCAGTTTAAATATTATTCAAAGAGATCAAGCCATGCACACTGCAATCGCCAACTCATTTGCCAAGCTTCCCGTCACTGTTTTATCGGGCTTTTTGGGTGCAGGAAAGACCACATTACTCAACCATATTTTAAATAATCGCGAAAGCCGCCGTATTGCCGTGATTGTTAATGATATGTCTGAGGTGAATATTGATGCGGCATTAGTACGCGAAGGTGGGGCAGAGCTTTCAAGAACAGATGAAAAACTGGTTGAAATGAGTAATGGCTGTATCTGCTGTACGTTACGAGAAGATTTATTGGTTGAGGTGAGACGTTTAGCCAATGAAGGACGCTTTGACCAATTGGTGATTGAGTCAACTGGCATTTCAGAGCCATTACCTGTGGCAGAAACCTTTACCTTTGAAGATGAAGATGGAAACTCACTCAATGAGTTTGCTCGACTCGACACTATGGTTACGGTAGTCGATGCTTTTAACTTTCTTAAAGATTACAGCTCAGTTGACACCCTACAACAACGCGGCGAATCATTAGGCGAGCAAGATGAGAGAACTGTGGTTGACCTTCTTATCGATCAGATTGAGTTTTGTGATGTGATTATACTGAATAAAATTGATTTGATTGATCAGGCTCAGCAAGACCAGCTTATCGCCATTTTAAAAACGTTAAATCCGCGTGCCCGAATTGAAATTGCTCAATTTGGAAAGGTCGCTTTAGATAAAATCTTAAATACACAGTTATTTGATTTTGATGAAGCCGCGCAAGCACCGGGTTGGTTAAAAGAGTTACGCGGCGAGCATACACCTGAAACTGAAGAGTATGGCATTAGTAGCTTTGTTTACCGTGCCCGCCGACCTTTCCATCCAGAGCGTTTTTATGATTTGGTACAGGCTGAATGGCCGGGAGTTGTGCGTTCCAAAGGCTTTTTCTGGTTGGCTGCCGAACCGACATTGGCTTACTCATGGTCACAAGCGGGAGCAATGGCTCGACACGGTTTAGCTGGTTATTGGTGGGCAGCCGTTGCAGAAGAAGACTGGCCGAGTGACTTAGACAGCATCGAACAAATTAAAAAGGTTTGGGATGCTCAAACAGGTGATGCGCGTCAGGAGCTGGTTTTAATTGGTATGCAAATGGATGAGCAAGCTTTAATACAACGCTTGGATAGCTGCTTGTTAAGCGATGAAGAAATGGCTTTAGGACCACAAGCATGGCGGAGCTGGTCTAATCCTTTTAAGCAAGATGATGAAACGATGTTGATTGCTTAATAAAAAAGCCCCATTTTCAAGGGGCTTATTTTTTATGATTTATCTTTGATAAAAACCTTTCGAATGTAGCTGTTAAGTGGGGTGGAATAGTATTTTTCTATTGCTGCGCTAATGATAAAAGTCAGAATCAAATAGCCAATTAAAAGCATAATTTTGATGCTAGAGTCGGTTTGGGCTGGAATAAAAGCAACTTTCATAAGGCCCAGCACAACCAGATGAAACAAATAAGTTTCGTAACTTCTTTGCCCCAACCAGACCATCACTTTGGTAAATAGATTATGTGCTTGGGTTTCGGAAGGATGTTGGAAACACAAAATGAGTAAACCTGTGGCAAGAGCAAATAAGCTAATACCCCATGTACTGACTTCTTTAATGGGCGCATATAAATATAGAGCGGTCATACTCAAAATAATTAGCCATGAAAGAGGTTTTTTATAGGTCCAATTTGGCTGATATTTATGAGAAAAAATGGCAGTTAAACAGCCCACCGCTATACCATCAAAACTTGAAAAATAGTGATATAAATAAGCGCCGCTTTCTTCTCCAAAATGGAGAGACCTAAAATAAGGCCCATATAAAATCACGCCAACAAGTACAGCAACAAAGACCTTATTACTACGGGTGAGTAGACACAATAATGGAAAAACAAAGTAAAAAACTTCTTCTACAGAGAGCGACCACAACACGCCCAAAGCGTAGTTTACCCAACCAAATTTAATAATCAGGATATTCATCCAGAAGGTTAAGGCTGCAAATATGGTTAAAGGATAAGAGACCTCAATGCCATTCGGTGCTTGGTTCATAAAGGGTTTTAAGTCAAATGAACCAAGTATGCTTACACCTAAAATGAGTAATACCAGACACGGTAAAATACGCGCTGCTCGTCGGATATAAAAATGTTTGAGGTTAATTGCAGAAAATTGTTTGTCTCGTTTTAAAGTGTGATGGGTAATTAAAAAACCCGAAATCACAAAAAACATGGTGACGCCATAATTTCCGTTTCTTGCGATGACTGTGCTAAATGCTTCACCTAAGAAATCAAAACCTAACCATGTATCTTTAAGTTTATAGGGAATATTAAAATGATGTAAAAGAACCAAAAGGATAGAAATTCCTCGAAGAATATCTATTTTATAATTACGCATTCGATGTGCTTCCAGTTTTATTAATATACTGTGTGGCAGAAGAATACTATCGATCAGTTATTTTAAATAAAAAATTTAAGCATCATTTCGTAAACCAGAAAAAATGATATTTTTGTTTTCTTGGATGGGGCACTGACTTAGCAAAAATAACTATTAAATAAATGTTGATAAAGCCTTTATATATTTGAATTTCTCTACATAAAACTTTAAATTAGCTCTTGTCGAGCTATGTTTATTTTTTAAACTTTTTAAAATATATTTAATTCATAAATTAACATGTTGTATGTGGTTGTATATACATAGCATGTCAACTAAAATACCTTTTTGCCTGCTGCCTTTTTGAGTATTTGTTATGCCCAGAACATCAAAACAAGAACATACTGAGCTTTCGATTGAAGCTGATAGTCCAGTTCCTTTATATCAGCGCGTAAAACAGCTGATTTCACAAAAGATTTATGAAGGCTCTTGGGCTGTAAATAAAAAAATTCCTTCGGAAAGTGAACTCGTTAATCAACTCGGCTGTAGCCGTATGACGGTAAACCGTGCGCTACGCGAGTTAACAACAGAAGGCTTACTTGTTCGAATTCAGGGTGTTGGTTCTTTCGTTGCTGAAGGGCAAGGCCGAACTGCACTTTTCCAAATTAACAATATTGCCGATGAGATTATTGCACGAAACCATAAGCACCATGCTGAAGTTTTAGTCTTAGAACAAATTTATGCAAATGCAGAGCAAAGCGTGTTAATGCAGACTCGCGAAGGGCAAAAATTATTTCACTCGATTATTGTGCATTATGAAAATGATGTACCTGTTCAGGTCGAAGATCGTTTAGTTGATGCAGCACTGATTCCAGATTATTTAGAACAAGATTTTAAAACCATTACCCCAAATGCTTACCTCATGGCAAAAGCACCCGTGACAGAAGGTGAACACATTGTTGAGGCCGTTTTAGCATCGCCTCAAGAGTGTAAGTGGTTAAAGATTACGAAAGCTGAACCGTGTTTACTCATCCGCCGTCGCACATGGTCAAACAAACAACTCATTTCAAGTGCAAGATTGATTTATCCGGGCAGCCGCTATTATCTCGAAGGGAAATTTAATCCATGATTGAATTGATCAGGGCCGATCAATATACAAAAATGCTTTGGAAAAACGGTGCAGGATTTACTTTAGAAATTGCTCGAAGCCAAGGTGAAGCCGACTTTGAGTGGCGCATTTCGATGGCAGATGTAACAACTTCTGGGCCATTTTCGTTATTTCCCAATAAACAACGCATTATTAGCGTACTTGATGGGCAGGGCATGGTACTGCATGTCGATGACCTTCCTGCCAAAAAGCTGAAACAGGGCGATATTTTTGCTTTTCATGGTGAAAGTCAGGTCCAAAGTGAACTGGTAGACGGTGCAATTCGGGATTTAAATTTAATTTATGATCCTGCAAAGTTTCATGCCCGTTTTCAGTGGTTGAATGAGGCAGCGGAGCAGGCATTTATAAGCTCGGCAGACCTGATTTTTATTTTTAATCAGGGTAGTGAAACGGAAGTGAACGTTGATGAGCATTCCGTTCAGCTTGCTGCTCATGAGACGCTAAAAATTGAGAAAAATGCTAGTGTCACATCAATCAATTTTCCAAAAAAACAGCTCAAAAGTTGCTATATCATTGAGTTAATTCAACGTTAAAAAGATATAATTTACTGATTAAAAAGCACATGTCTTGTTAGAAGATATGTGCTTTTTTTATGTCAGATATAAAAATAAATTAATTTAATTCATAAGTTTATTCAACTTTTTAAAAAAAATACGAGCAAGCCTCTTCACGCCGAAAAATATTTGTGTAGTATATAGATGTATATACAAGTTAATACATTACTATACAAATGCAGAAACAAGTGATGTTCTGCTGATGTAAGCTCAAAGGAAGGAGTCCGACTGTGACAACAACGACAACAAAATTTCGTGATGTAGAAATTCGTGCACCACGCGGCACTGAATTAACGGCTAAGAGTTGGTTAACTGAAGCCCCATTGCGTATGTTGATGAATAACCTTGATCCGGACGTTGCAGAAAACCCGAAAGAATTGGTGGTATACGGTGGTATTGGCCGTGCAGCACGAAACTGGGAATGTTTCGACAAAATTGTAGATACGCTAAAAAATCTTGAAACTGACGAAACGTTATTAGTTCAATCAGGCAAACCAGTAGGTGTATTTAAAACTCATAAAGATGCGCCACGCGTTTTAATTGCAAACTCAAACCTTGTACCGCACTGGGCAAACTGGGAACACTTTAACGAATTAGACGCTAAAGCTTTGGCAATGTACGGTCAAATGACAGCGGGTTCGTGGATCTACATTGGTAGCCAAGGTATTGTACAAGGTACTTATGAAACTTTCGTTGAAGCAGGTCGCCAACACTACAACGGTGACTTAAAAGGCCGTTGGGTTCTTACTGCTGGTTTAGGCGGTATGGGTGGTGCTCAGCCTTTAGCTGCAACACTTGCAGGTGCATGTTCTTTAAACATCGAATGCCAACAAGCAAGTATCGATTTCCGTTTACGTACCCGTTATGTAGACGAACAAGCAACTGATTTAGATGATGCTTTAGCGCGTATTGATCGTTATACAAAAGAAGGTAAAGCAATTTCAATCGCACTTCATGGTAATGCTGCTGAAATTTTACCTGAGCTTGTACGCCGTGGTGTACGTCCAGACATGGTGACTGACCAAACAAGTGCACACGATCCACTTAATGGCTACTTACCAGTAGGCTGGACTTGGGATGAATACCGTGAACGCGCGAAAAAAGAACCGGAAGCTGTTGTAAAAGCTGCGAAACAGTCGATGGCGAAACACGTACAAGCCATGCTTGATTTCCAAAAAATGGGTGTTCCAACATTTGACTATGGCAATAACATCCGTCAAATGGCGAAAGAAGAAGGCGTAGCAAACGCTTTTGATTTCCCGGGCTTCGTACCTGCATACATCCGTCCGTTGTTCTGTCGCGGTATTGGTCCATTCCGTTGGGCAGCGCTTTCTGGTGACCCTGAAGATATTTATAAAACAGATGCCAAAGTTAAAGAGTTAATTCCTGATGATGAGCATTTACATCACTGGTTAGACATGGCTCGTGAACGTATTAGCTTCCAAGGCTTACCAGCGCGTATTTGCTGGGTAGGTTTGGGCTTACGTGCAAAACTTGGTTTGGCATTTAACGAAATGGTTCGTAGCGGTGAATTGTCTGCACCGATCGTGATTGGTCGTGACCACTTAGACTCAGGTTCGGTTGCAAGTCCTAACCGTGAAACTGAAGCAATGCAAGACGGATCAGATGCAGTATCAGACTGGCCTTTATTAAATGCATTGTTAAATACAGCAGGCGGCGCAACTTGGGTGTCTCTACATCATGGTGGTGGTGTAGGTATGGGCTTCTCTCAACACTCAGGCGTTGTGATTGTGTGTGACGGTACAGATGAAGCTGCTGCACGTATTGCTCGCGTACTAACCAATGACCCTGCAACAGGTGTTATGCGTCATGCTGATGCAGGTTATGAAATTGCGATTAACTGTGCCAAAGAGCAAGGCCTACACTTGCCAATGATCACGCAATAAAAATACATGGAAGAACTGGCGGTGCTTTTTGCAATTGTGAAAAGCACCGTCTCAGCAGAATATAGTGCAAAAAATTAGGAAGCCAACATGGAATTACTGATCCAACCGGGAAAACTGACCTTAGCCGATTTACGTCAAGCTTACCTCAACCCAATTAAAGTTAAATTAGATGAAAGTGCTTCATCTGCAATTAATGCAAGCGTGGCTTGTGTAGAGCAAATTGTAAATGAAGGACGTACAGCTTACGGTATTAATACAGGTTTTGGCTTACTTGCTTCAACTAAAATTGCGCCTGAAGATTTAGAGAAATTACAGCGTTCATTAGTTCTTTCGCATGCGGCAGGTGTAGGCGAAGCACTTGATGATGCAATGGTTCGTTTAATTATTCTATTGAAAGCAAATAGCTTGGCACGTGGTTTCTCCGGTATTCGTCGTAAAGTCATTGATGCTTTGTTGGCCTTAATTAATGCTGAAGTTTACCCACACATTCCACTTAAAGGTTCAGTAGGGGCTTCTGGTGACTTGGCACCACTTGCACACATGTCTTTAGTTTTACTTGGTGAAAGTAAGGCACGTTATAAAGGTGAATGGTTACCAGCAGTTGAAGCTTTAAAAATTGCAGGTTTAGAACCAATTTCTTTAGCGGCTAAAGAAGGTTTGGCACTTTTAAATGGTACACAGGTTTCAACAGCTTACGCTTTACGCGGCTTATTTGAAGCAGAAGATTTATTTGCTGCCGCGACAGTTTGTGGTGGCTTAAGTGTTGAAGCAATGCTTGGTTCACGTGCACCTTTCGATGCGCGTATTCACGAAGTACGCGGCCAACGTGGTCAAATTGATGTGGCTGCGGCTTATCGCGATTTATTGACTGATTCGAGTGAAATCTCTCGTTCACATGAAGAATGTGGCAAAGTTCAAGACCCATATTCTTTACGTTGTCAACCACAGGTGATGGGTGCATGTTTAACTCAAATCCGTCAGGCTGCTGAAGTATTAGAAATTGAAGCAAATGCTGTATCGGATAACCCGCTTGTATTTGCTGAACAAGGTGACGTGATTTCTGGTGGTAACTTCCATGCAGAACCTGTTGCAATGGCGGCCGACAATTTAGCATTGGCAATTGCAGAAATTGGTTCACTATCTGAACGTCGTATTTCGATGATGATGGACCGTCATATGTCACAGCTTCCACCGTTCTTGGTAGCAAATGGCGGTGTTAACTCGGGCTTTATGATTGCTCAGGTAACCGCTGCTGCTCTTGCAAGTGACAACAAAGCGCTTGCACATCCTGCAAGTGTGGATAGCTTGCCGACTTCAGCCAACCAAGAAGACCATGTATCGATGGCTCCAAATGCTGGTAAACGTCTTTGGTATATGGCTGATAACGTCCGCGGCATTTTAGCTGTTGAATGGTTAGGCGCTTGTCAGGGTCTAGACTTCCGTGAAGGTTTAAAAAGCTCGCCTAAACTTGAACAAGCTCGTAAAATCTTGCGCGACCAAGTTCCTTACTACAGTGAAGACCGTTTCTTTGCTCCTGATATCGAACAGGCTAGTGAATTGCTTGCGAGTGGTTGCCTAAACGAGTTACTCATTCCAAAACTACTCCCTAGTTTATCTGAAGTGTGATTGATAAAACGGTCACATGGAGTGGCCGAATCCAACTAAATTTCCTCAAGGATTGGAGATTATAATGTCACAAAACTCCACACTACAGCGGGGCTTAAACACCCGCCACATTCGTTTCTTGGCATTGGGCTCAGCAATTGGAACTGGGCTTTTCTATGGTTCGGCAACTGCTATTAAAATGGCAGGGCCTTCAGTATTACTTGCGTACATCGTTGCAGGGATTGCAATTTATATTGTGATGCGCGCACTGGGTGAAATGGCAGTCCATAACCCTGTCTCTGGCTCATTTAGCCACTATGCTTCTCAATACATTGGTCCTTTGGCCGGCTTTACGACAGGCTGGACTTATGTTTTTGAGATGGTGATTGTTGCAATTGCCGATGTCACTGCGTTTGGTATTTATATGGGGTTCTGGTATCCCGATGTCCCACGGTGGATCTGGATTTTGTCTCTCATCATGTTCTTGGGCGCAATTAACCTCATTCATGTGAAAGTCTTTGGTGAACTCGAATTTTGGCTCTCAATTGTCAAGGTGAGTGCCATTGTTGCCATGATTTTAGGTGGCTTAGGTTTGATGTTCTATGGCTTCCATGCTGACCATAGCAGTGTAGTGCCGGGGATTCAAAACTTATGGATCTATGAAGGCTTTATGCCACATGGCATTGCAGGCTTGGTTGCATGTTTATCTGTAGTGGTATTTGCTTTCGGTGGTATCGAAATTATTGGTATTACAGCAGGTGAATCACAAGACCCGAAAACTACTTTACCTAAAGCAATTAATGCTGTTCCGGTACGTATTTTACTTTTCTATGTACTGACTATATTTGTACTCATGTCGATTTTCCCATGGAACCAGATTGGTAGCCAAGGCAGCCCGTTTGTACAAATTTTTGAAAACTTAGGCATTAAATCTGCTGCAAATATTTTAAATATTGTAGTGGTAACTGCTGCAATTTCGGCAATTAACAGTGATGTGTTTGGTGCAGGCCGTATGTTGTATGGTATGGCAAATCGTGGCCAAGCACCTCGAATCTTCCAAAAATTATCGCGTAATGGCGTGCCTTGGATGACTGTTGTGGTTATGGCTGGCGTGCTGTTAATTGGTGTGGTGCTGAACTACCTGATTCCTGAAAATGTGTTTGTCATCATTGCATCAATTGCAACGTTTGCAACTGTTTGGGTATGGCTCATGATCTTGCTTTCGCAAGTGGCTATGCGCCGTAAATTATCTACTGCTGAAATTAAGGCACTTGATTTCCCTGTATTTGGCTGGCCATATGCCCCTGCTTTTGCAATCGGTTTTATGGTGTTCATTTTAGTGATGATGGGCTACTTCCCAGATTCGCGTCCTGCAATTTATGTAGGAATCACTTGGCTTGCTCTCTTAACTATTGCTTATCGTATTTGGGTAAAACCAGAGCAAAGCTTGGGAAAGGAAAGTGAGCCTGTCCAGCAAAACATAGAAATGGAAAGCTAACAAATCAGCTGCCCAATAGTTTTACTGTTGGGCAGTTTCGAGGATAGGCTAATGAAAAAACTTTGGCAAAACTGCCATATTGCCACCATGCAAAATGGGCAATATTCCTACATTGAAGATGCTGCAATTGTCACAGAAGGGCATCTCATCCACTGGATTGGAAAACAACAACAACTTCCTGCCGACACTTATTCCGAAACAGTTGACTTAAATGGCGCTTGGGTAACCCCGGGGTTCATCGACTGTCATACGCATAGCGTATTTGGTGGTAACCGTAGTGTTGAGTTTGAAAAGCGCTTACAGGGCGTGAGTTATGCTGAAATTGCTGCAAGTGGTGGCGGTATTGCTAGTACAGTACGCGCAACCCGAGAAGCCAGTGAAGAACAATTACTGAAATCAGCCCTTAAGCGTATTCGCTGCATGCAACAAGACGGTGTAACCACCATTGAAATTAAGTCTGGCTACGGACTCAACTACGAAAACGAGCGCAAGATGCTGCGTGTGATCCGTCAAATTGGTGAAGCTTTACCAATGACGGTAAAAAGTACGTGTTTAGCTGCACATGCTTTACCGCCAGAGTACAAAGACCAAAGCGACGCTTATATCGAGCATATCTGTACAGAAATGCTGCCTAAACTGCATGCTGAAGGTTTAGTCGATGCTGTTGATGCTTTCTGCGAGCATTTAGCATTTTCGCCAGCTCAGGTTGAACGCGTTTTTAAAACGGCACAATCATTGGGGCTACCCGTTAAGCTTCATGCCGAACAGCTCTCATCGCTAGGTGGTTCAAGCTTAGCAGCACGTTATCATGCTTTGTCGGCTGACCATTTAGAGTACATGACCGAAGATGATGTCAAAGCCATGGCAGAGTCGGGCACGGTTGCAGTGTTATTACCGGGTGCTTTTTATTTATTGCGTGAAACACAATACCCACCGATTGAAAGTCTTATTAAACACGGAGTGCGTATTGCGCTGTCGAGTGATTTAAATCCGGGTACATCTCCAGCACTCTCTTTACGTTTAATGCTGAATATGGGCAGTACGTTATTCCGTTTAACGCCTGAGCAAGCATTAGCAGGTGTCACTATTCATGCTGCACAAGCGCTCGGTTTAGAGCAAACACACGGTAGTTTGGAGCAGGGTAAAGTCGCTGACTTTGTCGCTTGGGATATTGAGCATCCATCTGAAATTGTTTACTGGCTGGGCGGAGATTTGCCTAAGCGAGTCGTTCAGCATGGACAAGAAGTTATTTTTTAAACGGTGTCACATGAATCACACATTTAAATGGCAAGGCCGACATGATGGCGAGGGTGAGGCACATCAACGTATTCACCATATAGTGAACACCACCCAACATGCTGAATTTGCCCTGATTGGTTTTAGCTCTGATGAAGGCGTGAAACGTAATAAAGGCCGAGTTGGTGCTGCCGATGCACCAGATGCAATCCGTACGCAACTTGCTAATTTACCGATTCATCGCCCAGTCAGTATTGTCGATTTAGGGACGGTGACCTGTGAATATGGCAATTTAGAGCAAGCACAAAGCGAATTAGCTGAACAAGTCGCAAATAGCCTAGAACATGGCTTAAAACCTGTTGTATTGGGCGGTGGACATGAAGTTGCATTTGGCAGCTTTAGCGGTCTGTTCCAATATGTACAAGCTCACGCGCCAGATAAAAAAATCGGCATTATTAATTTCGATGCCCATTTTGATTTGCGTGAAGCAGAGCATGCCACCTCTGGAACACCTTTTTTACAGGCAGCTCGACTTTCAGAACAGCATCAAAAACAATTTAATTATTTATGTATTGGGGTCGCCAACCATGCCAATACTAAAATTTTGTTTGATACTGCCGATGCGCTGAATTGTTCATATTTACGTGATCATGAGGTTAATATTTTTAACCTAAACAACGTGCTTGCAGCGGTTGATGCTTTTATTGAAAAAGTAGACTGTTTGTACGTTACGATTGATCTAGATGTATTCGCGGCTGCGGTTGCACCGGGAGTCAGTGCACCTGCTGTAAAAGGAATTGATTTAGCGACTTTTGAAGCGATTTTTAAGCATATTCAAGAGTCTGGCAAAATCAAACTTCTAGATATTGCTGAGTGCAATCCAAAATTTGATTTGGACAATCGAACAGCAAAACTGGCTGCGTACATTGTTTATCAATATTTATTTTTTTGAGAAACAATTTTTAATGTAGAAATGAAAAAGTGCACTGAGATCGCTCATGTGCGCTTTTTTTTGACTTTCTGGTAAATTAAAGTCAGATACGGAATATAGATAGCAACTATAATTAATTTAATTAAAAAGAAAATTAATTTATAAAATCATTGAGTTAAAAAATACTCGATTTTTACACTATTTTATATGCTGCTTGGCACGTAATTTGTTTTGTCTTTATTTTAAACTTCGTTAAATATGTTTGGATAATTAAATGAAAAACAGAACCTTACATTTTGCTTGTATCAGTGTTTTATTTTGGATGTCTCATTCTTCTGATGCTGCAACCCCCGAAATAAATACAAATACCATCGAAAAATCACAATCTAAACAAAAGAGCGATGTCTCTGTTCGGGTGAAAGCTTTAAATCAGCTTTTACAGGAACAGTGGGAATACACTTTAAAAAATAGTCCTGAAACTGCAACCGTTTTAGGAGACTTACGCTATAACGATCGATGGACCGAATTTTCAAAAAATCAGATCGAGAAAGATAAAAAAACTACGCAAAATTTTTTAAAACGTTTCGAAGCAATTGATAGCACAGGATTTTCAGCAACTGATCAATTAAATAAAGATTTAATGATTTATCAGTTGAAAGAAACACTTAAAAATTATGATTTGAAATTGTATGAGATG
Organism: Acinetobacter sp. AOR12_HL; assembly: GCF_027855275.1. NCBI lineage: Bacteria > Pseudomonadati > Pseudomonadota > Gammaproteobacteria > Moraxellales > Moraxellaceae > Acinetobacter > Acinetobacter sp. AOR12_HL. The sequence goes on from NZ_JAKTIJ010000039.1 coordinate 71,745, forward strand.
CCTTTTAATCAAATGTGGGGGCTACATTTACAATTTCCGGGATTTATTAGTTCGATTCCATTTAATAATGCTAAGCAATATCAAGACTATATTGCTCGTTTAAAACAAATTCCTCTTATTCTTGAGCAAGGTATTCAGTTAGCGAAACAAGGACAAAAAGATGGCTTGATGCCACCCAAATATTTAATTGAAAAGGTGGCAAAGCAGATTGATAGCATTGCAACTCCAGCAGGAAAGGACAGTGTGTTTGCTTCTCCATTAAAGCAATTTCCAAACAACATTTCGAAAGCAGAACAAGAGCGTTTAAGCCGTGAAGTACTACAGGTCATAGACCAGAATGTACGGCCTGCTTATCAAAAACTCGGGACGTTTATTCAGAAAGATTACTTACCCTATGGACGACAACACGAGGGTATATGGAGCTTGCCAAACGGTGACGAGCTCTATCGTTTTTATGTAGAAAACAATACGACAACCTCTGAAAGCCCTGAAACTATTCATCAGCTCGGATTAAAAGAAGTTGCTCGGATAGAAGCGGAAATGCTGAAAATTGCCAAAGCACAAGGTTTCAATGATTTAAAAAGTTTCCAACAATCATTAAAGACAAATCCTGCGGTTTTCCCAAAATCTCGTGAAGAAATTTTAGAGATTTATCGCGGGTATATTGCCCAAATGCAACCAGAGCTGCCGAAGCTGTTTGGTTTATTACCCAAAAATAAAGTCGAAGTTTTACCTGTAGAGCAATATCGAGAAAAAGAAGCGGCAGGTGCGGAGTATCATCAAGGAACGCCTGATGGTTCACGGCCGGGACAGGTATATGTAAATACTGGCGACTTCTCTGAACGTTCCAAAATATCAATGGAAGCAACCGCTTACCATGAAGCAATTCCCGGCCACCATATGCAGATTGATATTGCTCAAAACCTGCCAAATTTGCCGATGTTCCGAAAGCAACCCAACCATACCGCTTATATTGAAGGATGGGCACTTTACGCAGAGCAATTGGGCAAAGATGTGGGTTTCTATAAAGACCCGCTTTCAGACTATGGAAGACTATCGAGTGAGTTGTTCCGTGCTTGTCGTCTAGTGGTGGACACTGGCGTACATTATAAAAAATGGACCCGTCAGCAAATGATTGATTTTATGCGTGAACACTCTGCTTTAGATGAACCTGATATTCAGGCAGAGACGGATCGCTATATCGCTATTCCTGCCCAAGCATTAGCATATAAGATGGGCCAACTCAAAATTTTAGAGCTACGGGAGCTCGCGAAACATGAGCTTGGAGACCGTTTTGATATCAAAGCATTCCATGACATGGTTTTAAATGCAGGAACCTTGCCTTTAAATATACTCGATGCCCGTATTAAAAATTGGATAAAGGAACAAAAAGCGGCAGCTTAAAACAAAAATCGAAATTTAGGTCAGGTCCTCGTTGGGCCTGATTTAAAAACCGATAGAAAACAGAATATAATAAGAAAAAATATATTTTCGAAACTAGAAATGGAAAAAAACCTAAAAGAATATCAGGCTATTATTTTTGATTTAGATGGCACTTTAGCCGACTCCTTTCATTTTTTTCTAAGCGTTTTAAATCAACTTTCCGCAAAGTATAAATTTAAATCGGTAAGCCTTCACGAAGTCGATTACTACAAACAACTTACGCCTAGAGAAATTATGAAAGAGATGAATGTTTCTAGGTGGAAACTGCCTTGGATTGCGAAAGATTTTATTCGGTTAATGAAAGAAAGAGATGAAGAAATTCATTTGTTTGAAGGTATGCGGGACCACTTAATTGAACTGCATAAGCGGGGGTATACGCTTGCAATTATTACTTCAAACTCTAAAGAAAACTGTCAAAATGTACTTGGTAAAGAACTCTGTGAGCTTTTTAGCCATATTGATGGTGGCTCGTCTATATTTGGCAAAGCGAAGCGAATAAAGCGTGTTCTCAACATTTTGGATGTAAGTAAAAACCAAGCAATTTATGTCGGCGACCAAACCACGGATGGCGAAGCTGCACATGAAGCAGGTATTGATTTTGCTGCGGTAGGTTGGGGTTATACATCGGCCGAAAAATTAAAAACCATTCAACCTAAAGTCGTGCTAACAGACTTGGCAACCATGAAAGAATTTTTCTAAACACATGAAATACAGGATAAAGCATGAATAACAATAACAGCCCGATTGGAATGATTGATTCTGGTTTAGGCGGGTTGTCTCTCTTTAAGCATATTCGGGAGGCGCTACCGAATGAAGATATTATCTATTTCGCCGACTCGAAATATGTCCCTTATGGAGACAGAGAAAGCGACTGGATTGTTTCAAGGACCACGCATTTAATTTCAAACCTAGTTGCTCAGGGTAAATGCAAAGCGATCGTGATTGCTTGTAACACCATGACGGCTGTAGCGGTTGAAACGATTAGAGCGCAAATTAGTGTGCCACTTATAGCAATAGAACCAGCGGTAAAACCTGCTGTGGCAATCACACAAAGTAAGCATATTGCTGTCTTGGCGACTGCAACTACGGTGAGGGGTAAAAACCTAAAAAGTTTAATTGAAACGTATGCGCAAGATATTAAAGTGTCTTTGGTGCCTTGTATTGGCTTAGCCGAAAAAATTGAAACGGGTAAAGCACATACAGCGGAAGTTAAAGATTATTTAAAAAATATTTTGGCGCCGTTAGTCGAGCAAAAAGTCGATACGATTATTTTAGGATGCACACACTATCCATTTGTCTCAGATACGATTCAGGAAATTGTAGGCCGTGATATTCAAATTATTGAGCCTTCGGAGGCTGTGACAGCGCAATTAATTCGGCAGCTCAATCAATATCATTTAAATTCTGAAAGTCCAAATGAGGGAAATCATATTATTTGGACCAGTTCAGACCCGTTGGAAGTTGCTGATGTTTCTTTTTCTTTGTTAGGTACGCATTTACCTGTAAAAGATATCGCAATATAAATTTTATAAAGATGGTAAGAGCATTTTCTCTTACCATCTTATGTTCTAGCTCAAATTAAGCTTATTTCAATTCCCAGCGTTGTCTCGGATCATTAGATCGTTGACTAATAGTTGCATATGAACCCCAGCTATGCGTTAGTACCGCATCTGGCTGACCTTCTATAAAGATATAACCATCTTCAAATGCCCAATTAGTTTGGTACTGGCGACCTGCGCCTTGCAAGAAAATATCGCCACTATGCCAGTGAATTGCTTGCGTCTCTTCATAATTTACACTGTTTAATGCTGTTTGCAGTTGTTCAAAAGACTCATTTGACTTTAAAGCTGTCTGCAAAATCTTTTTGGCAGTATTCATATTTTTCTCATCAATATGTAAATCTAGAGTCTTTCTAAGCTCTAGAATAATTTTTACTGCTTCTTTTTGAGGGGCTTCTACATGTTGAAGCTCTATCCATATTTTGTTTCGTAATATCTCAAGCTGCTCTTTTTTAAGTTTTTTTAGAAGTTCATTCATATCGTAATTGTGTAAATACAATCGGAACACTGAATCTGATTGCCAATCTATGTGATCCAAGATATCTAATTGCACAGAAGCAAGAATGATTTTATAGAGTTGTTCATTATGCTGAGTGAAAGGGCTATTAGGTAAATCCTTAAGTTCAGGAATATCTAAATCTAGAAACGGAGAGCGTGCATATTCATAGAACTTTTGCTCAATGCTACGAATTGACTTATGAGCGAGGACTGGATTTAAATATTCTTCCAATTTTTTATCGTCGAGCTTACCTACAAGCTCCGATTTAATGGTTTCTTCGCCGTTAATATTAATAAATGTTTCTAATAAACCAACAATATCAAGATGATTATTGGTTTTTAAATGAGCAAGTGTTTCTTCATCTTGCTTTGGTAAAAGACTAAGAAAGTTTGCTAGGTTTTTGTCATTCATTTTAAATCCAATGACTTTTGTCTCAACATTGGCACCGAGAACCCAATTAGAACGGATATCTTTAACTTTGTTGTATAGCTTATTCTCTCGATGACCACCGTTATATACGCGACTGTCAAAATACCAAAGCTCTTCGTCTATATTTTTAACTTTGTCATGTACTGTAAATAGTCGGTCATTTGTATGAGAATACGGTAACTTACCCGTTTCACCACGTGCAGTTACAGCATCTTGCATACCATGGGTTTGACCACCGTATGCACTTGCGATACATGCACCTGTTTCTTTATTAACGATTCTAAAGTTTCCTGTTGGGAATCCATTAGCCATGATGAGTTGTTCCTTATAATTAGAAAGTGTTTTGTAATAGTCGAAATTTATAGTTATTAGGCAAATTTCGAAGCGTGATTTATATCATAATTTTTCATGTAAAAAGCCAAGTGTTTTTGTTGGTTTTTGTATATAACACATTGATTTAAATGTATTTATTAGAATTCCTTAATAAAGGCCGAGACTATACTTTAGAACTTTATAAATTCAATAAAGCTATAGAAAAATAAGCGCTGGAAAAGATGCTAGAAGTGATCGCTTATCAACTTATGGAGTAGGGGCTTTTTTCTATAAGATATTTTTTATACTTAAATCGTCTTCATGTTAGATTTATTTGTATAAACTATTAATTTAGGATTAATCTATTTTATTAACTAAATATATATAACCCAAGTTTATATTTTAAATTTAATTAAAAGCCATAAATGTAATAATAAGGGTAATACTATTTAAATATGAATAAAATAATTATATTTAAATTTTTTCATTAAAATAAATTGACGTAATTAAAATCACCGATTATTATGTCGTTGCTGGCCTACATTGCCAGTCGGTTTTAGCAGACCGTACCCTAGCGTGTCGGGTTATACTTCCTCAGTATTACCCGTGTGGAACCTTTGTGCCCCCTTTTTCTCTATGGTAGGGCGGAAGGGGGACGCGTTCGCGCGTGCTGGTCGCTAGGTCAGTCTGCTAACCCTCTTTCGTTCTACCACCCTAAATTAGTTCGCGGTGATTTGGTGGTAGAACTCCATTTTTAAGGAGTTGGCCATGCCATTATTCAAACTCATTTTCTCTCTCAATTAATTATTTTATTTATTTAAAATTTAGGTTTTTGCGACCTGATTTTTTAAATTTATAAATTATTTCTATTTTAAAATTTTAATTATTTTATTTTCCTATGTTTGTGGGAGGATTAATTATTGTCTAAAAATTATTTTAATATTTAATCGAATTATATTTTTATTTTATTTAAAGATATAAATAATCATGAGAATAATATGAAACTTCATAAATTTATATTGATTTTAAACCTTGTGGTCGGTGCTTACAGTATTACCAATGATGATGCCAATGCTCAGCAGGAATTTAAAAGAATTTGTTTGTCAGATGAATACATGCAAGCCAGTTGTAATTGTGTTTGCCAACAGCTTGCACAGGTGTATTCACCTCAAACCGTACAACGTTTAAAACGCACCAGTTTGCAAAGTCCTGTTCTCCCACAGGACTTTGCCCCTAACTTGTTCAGCAGCATTCAACGCTGCGATAAAACTGAAATGGGCTAAGTTCGCTTAGCGCCTTTATCTCTGTGTCGCAATGATCTCTCAAACTTTAAATCAGCGCAAAAGTAAAAGACTGTTGTGATACAGGGGCCTAGGGGGAGTGTTCTTTATGTTCTGGTATGAACGCAATAAAAAAGCCCGATAGGCAATTAATACCTATCGGGCTTTCTAATCAACAGAAGCGATCTACGTTTTTATCATAGCGAAATAGTATAAAACTAAAATTAATAAGAATGATAGTCGGTAGTATTTTCCATCAAAACATCAGCAATTTGATCTTGATTTAAGAAGGTGGACTTAATTTCCTCAAGAAAAGACATTGCAGAAGTAATAGTTTCTTCATCGGCAGAATCAATTTCTGATGTATTTGCAATGTTGTCGTAAGCAGCATGAAAAGTGTTGAAGTCTTTATAATTTCCGTTAAAAACTAGATCTTTATATTCATTAATGAATGAAGACAACTTTTGTAGCTTTCTTGCTTCTATCGCACATCCTATTGCAACAGCAGTTTGTCCTGATAACACTGATTCTGAATGAAACTTTAATGACTCATAAATTGCTAAGAACTTGACTCCCATTTTCTTTAGCTTATCATTTTTAATGATGTCGGTAATTTTAGAATCATTAGCTTGCAGATCATTTTCTTTAGGAAAATAGATGGTTACACTTTTTTGGTTTTTCCAATGCGGATTATCTTTTTCAAGCCGCGTTTCCACGTAGTTTTGCAACCATACATACTTTGTCTGCTGGGAAGTATTTGATGTGTGGAAGATAAAAAAAGGTACGTCAAACATTAAGGCATATTTTATTGTATCAACAGGAAAACTAGAAAGTTTTACCGTCTTCTTGAACTTCTTGTCAGTACCTTTAACCTGAACAAAGATAAAATCGCCAGTCGCATCATTCAAATCAAATCTTTCTAATTGTAGATCGACCCCATAATCTCTCTCCTCAAGATTACGGACAAGCCAGTTTTCATTTAAGTGAGTAAAAATAGTTCTGATCGCCTTAGTATCAATACGATGTGTCTCTATTCTTTTTGGCATGGTAATGGCTTCCTCTCTTATCAGCTATTTTACAGATAATTTTCCATTAGATTATGAAAAACTCACAAAAAGATTCGTCTATGTGTTTAGAATTTGCGGGTTAATCAAACAATGAAATTAAAAATCATTATTACTTCAATATTTTGAAGTAATTAGTTTTTCTTTTTAAAATTTCTGTTTTAGCTCTGGAAATACCGCAATAGTTTGTTCAGATGGTTTGATTTCTATATATCGTTTGCTTTTTAAAGATATACATACTTTAAGTTTCAACAAATGCTGAAAGTCGTAGATTGTATGAAGGAATATATTTGACTAAGTGACCTTATTGTACAATTTTGCTGAAAAGACTATAAAGTTGTTGTTTGTTTTTTACTTTTCTTTTATAGAAAGATTTAATTTATTCCCAATCATTGAATATCCATTCAACGATTTGTCCTTGATATAAGGAAAGATTGGTGAAACGATTTATTCCATAATGAAAAACTAGAAAAAGAAGAATATAATCCGTAGGTATTACATTCCTCAAGCAGTGATCGTTCTGTTTTTTAAGCATTTGAATGTTTATGTTAGAATTTACTATTCAATTTAGTCAATTAGTTTGTAAATACAGAGAAGAAAAAATATGTCACAAAAGCAATTAGTACTGGTCTGTAATATGGATAGATGTTACCTAGGGCGAATTGAAAGAGGTAAGGTCAATCCTACCTTAGAAAACGTTTACGATTTAGAAAAAAATTTTAAAGTATTGCCAGTGCAATTATTGTCATAAATTTAAGTGAATTAAATTTAGATAATTTGTAAAGTAGTATAGCAACAATAATTTATACCTTAAGAGTTTTTATGAAAAATCAATATGCTGAAATTATGGAAGAAATGTTAGAATTGCAGAATTCTACTAATAGTTTAATCAATAAAGAATGGAGAAATGCAAATAATCCTTGGTATAGGGCTATATGGACTGAATGTGCAGAATTAATGGATCATGTCGGTTGGAAATGGTGGAAAAAACAAGAAATTGATATTGAACAAGCTCAAATAGAGTTAATAGACATTTGGCATTTTGGTCTTAGTGATATTCTTCAAAGAAGACTCAAAATCGATGATCTTTTGAAGGGGTTAGAAAATGTTAACTTAGATCCTTTAGTAGAAATTCATCGTAAAACTATCAATAAAGCTGAAATATTAGAAAAAATTGAAGATTTCATGGCTTTTACAATACAACATAAGAAATTTGATATTGAAAGTTTCATGAACCTTTCTCTTCTGTTATCGCTTGATATAGTCGAAATCCACAAACTATATATTGCAAAGAATGTATTAAATAATTTTAGACAGCATAATGGATATAAATCTGGAGAATATATAAAGATTTGGAATAATCGTGAAGATAATGAACACTTATATGAGATTCTGAATACATATTATGAAGGTAATCTTGATACTCAATTATCAACTTATTTATATAATCAATTAGAAAAAAGATATAAGCAATTAGATAAATAAGTTGGATATAGCAATGTTTCAGAGCGATGATCAGTGGAAGTATTTTGTAGAGACAGGAGTTTGGCCAAGAAGAAATCAATTTGCTCCACAAGAATGGATGAGCAATTTTGATTCAGACGAGTCACGTTTTGCAAAAAGGTTATTAGAAAAATTCACATATTTTTCAGAAGATATGGTTAAACAATTATTTAAAAGTAGTTTTGTATCACTTTCAAAATATATTCTGACAAATAAGACGGATTCTATTTTATCAGCTAGAGAGTGGTCAGTTTTTTTAGATAATCTTTATATAATGAGGGTTACGGGAGAGGATCCAAGTGATGCGGATAGTGGTTACATATTCACAAGAAGCTCTAGAGATGTGCTAGGTATACCAGAAACACAAATAATTACCTCACAAAAGTTTATTGAAGTAATTCAATCTAATTCTGAAGCAAGCTTTGTTTTTGTCGATGATTTTGTTGGTTCTGGTAATCAATTTATTAGTTTCTGGCATCATCAAGAAATTTTACCGAATATAACTTTTCAAAAAATATATGAGCACTTCCCGAATAGGAAATTTTTTTATTGTCCAGCAATATGTACTCAGATGGGATATAACTTAATTAGCAAATTTTGTCCTGTAAAAGTACTACCTGCTCATTTATATACTGAACTTCATAGTGCATTGAATTCAGAATCCTATATATGGAGAGATTTCTCTAAAGATGGTCCAGATTTTATTAAAGAAATGAGTATGAAAGTTGGTATACCTGAATTAGAAAATGCTGGGGTGATTGTAAATGCGGATGGGACAAAGATTGTTAGTTGGCAAGGATATTTAGAATTGGGGTTAGCATTAAGTTTTTCCCACGGTTGGCCAGATGCAACACTGCCTTTATTTTATCATAATGAAGGAGGGTTTAAGCCTCTTTTGAAAAAGGGAGAGTTATGAATAATTATTTACTGAGATTAACACAAGCTCAAAATTTATTAGGTTTATATAGGGCTGAATGGTTAAGTTCAAAGCTGTTCGACCACTTCAATGAACCAGGATATTTTTCTGAATTAAAAACAAATAGACCATGTGTTTTAATTGGGGGCAGAGGAACTGGGAAAACTACTGTACTAAAGGGGCTCTCTTATGATGGACAATTCACTCTTAATCAATTGTTTACGAAAAGAGAAAAAATTAAAGATTGGCAGTTTATCGGTATTTATTATCGTGCAAATACTAATCGAGTAACTACATTCGGTGGCAATGATGTTTCTTTAGAAAAGTGGATAAGATATTTTAGCCATTATATAAACTTATGTTTTTGTAAAGAATTAGTGAGATTTTCGTTATGGTATGAGCAAACTACAGGTGAGAAAATAGAAATATCTTCAAGAAAATGGAGAAATATAAATAAAGTATTTCAATTTGATCAATCAATAGAGTCTTTAGACTATTTAGATGAAGAAATTGAAATCTCTTTATTAGAGTTTGAATCATCTATAAACCAAGTAATTGATAATCCACCTACTAAAATTACCATGTTGGGCCTCCCAATTGATATTTTAAGTGAAGCCTTAATATCAAACACTGTACTAGAAGGTAAACAGTTTTTCTTCTTAATTGATGAGTTTGAAAATTTTCAAGATTATCAGCAACAGATTTTGAATACGCTTGTTAAGCATAATAATAGCTTTTATACTTTTAAAATTGGTGTAAGAGAACTGGGTTTTAGACAAAAAGCTACTTTAAATCAGAATGAGCAGTTAACATCACCTGCGGATTATGTGCGTATAGATTTAACTGAAAAATTTCAGAATGCTAGTGGAAAAGATGCTAATAAATTTAAGGAATTTGCTGAAGCAGTAATTGATAGCCGTTTAAATGATCCGAGTTTTCTTGGAAATGAGCAAGAGCTTAGAATTACTGATCTTTTACCTGCACTTACTCAACTGGAAGAGGCAAATTTACTTCTAAGAGATAGTCATCTTGAGTGGTTAAAAGAGCTAGAAAATAAATTAGATAAAGATAGCTTTAAAAAAGCAAAAGAGATTGAACCTGGGTATCTATATTTTATAAAGTATTGGAGTGAAAAGGAAAAAGATAAAAGTTTTCCTGAATTAGTTGTAGATTGGATATCAAATGGTAGAGATATTTGGAATACCAGATTAAATAATCACTTTTACGCATCACTGTTTGCCATTCGATCAGGTAAAGTAGGAATACGTAAATATTATACAGGCTGGGATACATATTTAAATCTAGCTAATGGAAACATAAGATATTTATTAGAATTGGTACATGCAGCATTACTTGAACACTTAACAGCTTTAGAAGGAAAAGAAATCAATAGCTTTATTCCTATTTCTTTTGAATTACAAACTAATGCAGCAATTCAAATTGGAAAAAAGAATCTTTCTGAATTAGAGGGACTCAGTGTTGAAGGTGCCAAACTTACAAAATTATTATTAAGTCTAGGGCGAGTTTTTGGAGTTTTGGCTGCTTCACCTTTGGGGCATACGCCAGAAGCAAATCAATTTCAGTTGATTCCTGATTCTGATGTAGCAACTGAAGATAAGGTAAAAATGATTTTAGACCAAGCAGTGATGCATTTGGCAATAACTAGAACCCCAGGTAATAAGCTTACAGATAGAGCTGATACTAAAGCTTATGAATATATGATTCATCCAATTTTTGCTCCTTTCTTTGAATTTTCGCATAGAAAAAAACGCAAAATTGCATTGTCATCTAGCAGTCTTTTAAAGTTAATACATCAGCCAAAAGCAGGGATTAAAGAAGTTCTTGATAATTCTAACCGTAGTGAGAGTTTAGGACTACAGTTGCCAGATCAGCTTCAACTTTTCGGAAGCTACTATGAATAAATTAAAAAATATTCCTATTTTTACAGATACTTACAATGGTGTGGCTGAATTTAAACCACTTGATAATAGTGTGTATGTTTTTGGGTTTACAGATGAAGCTAGAAGCCAACACATTGCTGAATGGAAAAGTTCTACTACTAATGTTAGTTTCATTGAAATTTCAGAGCAAACAATGAGTTCATTTATCATTAATGGAGATAAATCGAATGAAATTTTCTTAAGAAGCGATAAAAATATTGCAAGTCTTTGGCAAGGAATCCAAAAAAGTACAAATATTTATATAGATATTACAGGTCTGTCTCATTCAACTTGGGCCAGTATTTTAAAATCCGCAATTGATAATGGTTTTAAAGTCTTAGTTGTATATGTTGAACCTAGTTTATATAGTCGAAGTTCAGCCCCTTTAGAAGGTCAAATATATGATTTAAGTGATAAAATTACTGAAATTTCTCCTTTGCCAGGTTTTGCTGTTCTAGCTCCTAAGAAAGCTGAGACATTATTTATCCCACTACTTGGTTTTGAAGGAGCTCGATTAAAATATATTATTGAGCAAACTCAGCCAGCAAATGAGCATATTTTTCCTATCATAGGCCTACCAGGATTTAAACCTTGGTATGTTTTTGAAACTTTGAAAGGTAATAAAGCTTCATTAAGTGAGACTCATTCATGGCAATCAATTCGATATGCACCTGGAGATTGTCCATTTAGCTGTTATTACTTATTAACTGACTTATATAGCAGGTTTAAAGATCAACATATCAAAATAGCTCCAATTGGAACGAAACCTCATGCTTTAGCAGCAGTTATGTTTGTGTTGAATCATCCCCAAATAGAGATAATCTATGATCATCCAGTTAGAAAACCTGGAAGGACTGATGGGTCTTCAAAGCTGCATGTTTATCATGTTTCTAGTATAGTTAAGCCTAATCCAACCAGGACACAAGATTTCATCAGAAGTTTGAGAACACGTAGGGCAAGTTTAACTTAATGATAGATCAACACTTTACTCCTCCTCTTTTAGCAAGTCTTTTGGTGGATTCCTTGCCAACTGCATTTCAGCCTTCTTATATTGCAGACTTTGCAGTTGGTGAGGGGAGTTTAATTTATGCTGCTTTAAAAAAGTGGCCTAGAGGATTAAATGTTGTTGCAAATGATTTATCTATAAATACTCTAAATTTATTAAATAATGACTGGGATAAGTTCAATGTTGATTTTTTAGATAGAAGAGCTATTGCTAACTCTGAACTAAAAAAATTCGAAAATAAAATTGATTTAATTTTATTAAATCCGCCATTTAGTCAAAGAGGAATTAAACCAATATTATGGGAGAATACAGAAGCGAAAATCAAATCTGGTGTGGCCCTTAATTTTATTTATAACTCCCTTAATTTTTTAAAATCAGGTGGCTTTTTAGTTGCTGTTGTTCCTAATGGCTGCTTAACAAGCCAAAGAGATAAAAAAGCACTAACCTACTTAAAAGAAAATTATAAATTTAAAATTATTACACATAATAGAGAAGCTACTTTCGATAAAGTAAGAGTAAAAACATCAATCATTATGATTGAAAATATAAAACCAACTAATTATCAGGAGGATATTCAATTATCTATTGATAAATTAAATCCAAGAGTGTTTAGAGGAAAATTTCAGATGCATACGGCATCAATTAATAGCTTCGACAAAGGTTATCCATTAGTTCATACCTCTTCATTAAAAAACAATACTATCGATTTTTTAAATTGTTTTAAAGTTGCTAATAAAAACTCTATAGTAAGGGGGCCTGCAGTTCTATTTCCTAGAGTAGGTAATTTTAATCAGGAAAAAATTTGTATCTTATCTTCAGAACTAGAAATAGTAATTTCTGACTGTATTTTTTCCATAAAATGTAAAAATTTAGCAGAAGCAGAATGTTTGAAAAAAGCTATATACATGTATTGGGACGATTTTAAAAAAAATTACTCGGGGACAGGGGCTCTGTATAGCTCCTTAGATAAAATAGAGTATTTTATAAATAGTTTGTATTTAAGCAAGTGTGCTCAATTAAAAGAAATTGCTGCTTAAATAGTATTTAGCAATCACTTGGACGATCACGCCTTTTTTTAAATCTTTATTTGATAATATCTGATTATTTATAGTTACATTGCTGATATTCGAAGCTTTATTTTTTTATAGCAGGTTTTTAAAGATTTCTTTTGGCTAACGTAAACATCGAGTAACTACTAGCTCAAGTACTTTGGCATGATTAGTAGTATTGCAATGATTTCTATCTTTAAGTGATAAAACACGAGTTGAAAGTAGTTTCTTATTATCAGAAGTATCAGCCTCTAAGATCATAATGTTTTGTTTATTAAGCTGGAAACTAACTTCGGCTACACATCTAGGATTGCCATCAGTTTTTACATTTTTATATTTGTTTTATATGAATCCTTTGAATCAGGCAATAAAAAAGCCCGATATGCGTTACATATCGGGCTTTTCAATATGAGCTATCAAAACTATGGCCGCTTTGATAAGCCTATATTTTTATTCTACAGTTACTGACTTCGCCAAGTTACGTGGCTGGTCAACGTCTGTACCACGTAATACAGCAACGTGATAAGACAACAACTGAACTGGTACGCTATAAATGATTGGAGCAAGCCATTCGTTTACTGCTGGAATTTGTACAACGTGTTGACGATCTTTTTCAACTACGCCGCTATTTTCATCAGCGAAAACGAATAATTCACCGCCACGCGCCTGAACTTCTTCCATATTCGACTTAAGCTTATCAAGCATTTCGTCATTTGGCGCAAGAATCACGATTGGCATTTCAGTATCAACAAGTGCCAATGGGCCATGTTTTAACTCACCAGCCGCATAACCTTCTGCGTGAATATATGAAATTTCTTTAAGCTTTAATGCACCCTCCAAAGCGATTGGATAGTGTGTGCCTCGGCCTAAGAATAAACAGTGTTGTTTTTCAACGAACAATTCTGATAAACGTAAAATTTCAGCATCTTGCTTAAGCGTATCAAGAATGACTTTCGGGCTGTGCCACAATTCACGAGCAAGCTCTTCAATCATCACATTGCTAATACGCTGTTTCACTTGACCAATTTTCAAGATTAACAACATTAATGCAGCAAGCTGAGTCGTGAACGCTTTTGTTGATGCAACCCCAATCTCTGGGCCTGCAAGCGTCAATAAGTGGTGATCAGTTTCACGCACCATTGAAGAAGTTGCGACGTTACAGATCGTTAAAGTCTGAATATCGATATTGTTTGCTTTAGCACGTTTTTGAGTTTCACGTAGTGCAGCTAAAGTATCAGCAGTTTCACCTGACTGTGAAATACAAATATAAAGTGTATTTTCAACAATTACAGGAGTGCGATAGCGGAACTCACTTGCGATTTCAACTTGGCAAGGCACGCCAATTAACTGTTCAAACCAATATTTAGCGATCATTCCTGAGTGATAACTTGTACCACAAGCAATAATTTGAACACTTTGAAGTTTACTGAAATCTGCATCAGCATCTTTCAAGAAATCATCACGTAAATTGTTGCCATCAAGTGCTTGAGAAATTGTTTGTTTGATTGCTTCAGGCTGCTCATAAATTTCTTTGAGCATGTAGTGTTTATATTCACCTTTTGAAGCACTGCTTACAGTTGCATCAAGTTCTTTAACTGGACGTTCAACACGTTCACCTTTTACAAATACTTCAATTGAAGTACGAGTAAGACGGGCAATATCGCCTTCCTCTAAGTAAATAAAACGGTTTGTTACTGGTAAAAGGGCCAATTGGTCTGAACTGATAAAGTTCTCGCCAATACCCACACCAATTACAAGTGGTGAACCTTCACGTACAGTAATGAGTTCATCTGGGTAATCGCTGTGAATAATACCTAACGCATAGGCACCTTTAAGCTGAGGAACTACAGATTCTACTGCTTCAAGTAAACTATCAGTATTTTTTAGAGCTTCTGCAACTAAATGGGCTACCACTTCAGTATCTGTTTGAGAAGTAAATACATATCCTAAAGCTTGAAGGTCATCTTTAAGCTCTTGATAGTTCTCGATAATACCGTTGTGAACGACTGCTACCTTGCCTGACATGTGCGGGTGAGCATTATTTTCGGTCGGTTTACCGTGTGTTGCCCAACGGGTATGAGCAATACCGATTGCTCCAGTAAGCTGGTGTTCTGAAACAGCGTCTGCAAGATTGGCAACTTTACCAACACGGCGCTCACGTAAAATTTGCTGGTTATTGAGTAAAGCAACGCCTGCCGAATCATAACCACGATATTCAAGACGTTTTAAACCTTCAATTAAAATCTCGGTTACACAACGTTCTGCAACGCCTCCGACGATACCACACATACTTCAATCCTCTTATTTTTTAAGCTTTTGGGGACGTTGATAATTTGCTTTAGAAATTTGTTGAGCACGCTCAAAGGAGAGACTTTGTTCAGCCACATCTTTCGTAATCACAGAACCCGCACCGACTGTTGCTCCATTACCAATAGTCACAGGCGCAACCAGCGAGCTATTAGAACCGATAAAAACTGCATCGCCAATAGTGGTTTTGTGTTTATTTGCACCATCATAATTGCAGGTGATTGTACCTGCCCCAATATTTGATTCAGCACCGATCTCGGCATCACCTAAATAGGTGAAATGGTTAGCTTTACTGCCTAGACCGATCGTTGTATTTTTGACTTCAACAAAGTTGCCGATATGTACTTCGTTTGCCAATTTAGCACCTGGACGTAAGCGTGCGAAAGGACCAATTTGGGTATTTTCCCCAACAACTGCTCCATCAAAAACGCTGTATGCTTGGACTTTAGTGCCCGCTGCAATGGTTGTATTTTTTAAGATACAGCCAGCACCGATTTCGACAAAGTCACCGAGTTCACAGTCGCCTTCAATAATGACATTCACATCAATACGGACATCATGACCAACTTTTACTGTACCACGTAAATCAAAACGTGCAGGATCAGCAAAAGTTACGCCTTGCTGCATAAGTTCTTTTGCTTGCTGCTTCTGAAATTCACGCTCAAGTGCTGCAAGTTGCAGGCGGTCATTTACACCTTCAACTTCAAATGCGAGCTCTGGTTGAATTGAGGCGATTTCTAAACCATCAGCAACAGCCATCGCAACGATATCAGTTAAATAGTATTCGCCTTGTGCATTTTCATTTGAAAGCTTAGGCAACCACTCATGCAGTTTTGCATTGCTGACACAGTAAATACCTGTGTTGATTTCTTGAATTTGACGCTGAGCTTCGGTTGCGTCTTTATGTTCAACAATCGCTTGGATTTTACCGTCTTGGCGGACAATACGACCATAACCTGTTGGGTTATCGACATGTAAAGTAATCATACCAATACCGGTTTTATTTGATGCTTCAATCAGCTGTTCAAGCGTTGTTTGACGGACTAAAGGAACATCACCGTATAAAATTAATGAAATGCCGTCTTTAGGAAGTACCGGTAAAGTCATTTGTACAGCATGACCAGTCCCTAACTGTTCTGCTTGTTCAACCCATTGAATGTTTTCTTGTGCGAAAGTCTTTTTTACGTGATCGCCGCCATGTCCATAAATGGTAATGATATTTTCTGCTAATAGTTGTTTTGCTGTTTTAATAACATGTCCTAGTAGCGGGCGTCCAGCTAAAGGTTGCAATACTTTAGGTAGTTGTGAACGCATTCGCGTTCCTTTGCCTGCAGCAAGGATAATGACGGTAGTTGACATGAGTAAACCTACTTAAATGGCGTTATGCCCCAGAAAGTAATAAATATGATGATACAGAGTGCCGCCCAAAGCCCTGCAATGATGTCGTCTAGCATAATTCCGAAGCCACCAGCAACTTTCTGGTCAGCAACACGGATTGGCCAAGGTTTCCAAACATCAAACAGGCGGAATAAGCAAAAACCAATTAGTGCCCATTGTAACGACATTATATTAAAAAATATTAAAGGCAGAAGAGTAATTGATTGTCCTGCAAATTCATCCCAAACAATTCGTCCATCATCATGAACATCAAGGATTTTTGCAGTTTGACCGCAAATATAAATACCCACCACTGACATGATGAGAATAGCGATTAAACTTAAAGTAAATCCAAGAGATAACCAGATGGGAACAAAAAGTAAGGCGAAAGCAGAGCCAAAAGTACCAGGTGCTTTAGGAGCAAGACCAGATCCAAAACCAACCCCACAGAAAACGATGCAGCGGTTGAACCAAGACATGTCTTTAAAATGAATCGGCGGTTTATGCAAAGTGTTGGTATCCATGAATTCGCAATGGGTAATCTGAACCCAAATGCTCAAAAGTTAGTTTTGTTTGCTCAACGATCTGTCCGATCATTGTAATCTTAACGTCTAGTTGTTTTTGCAAAAGTTTTTCATAATTTTGCGGTGTTATTGTAAAACATAATTCGTAGTCATCACCACCTGCCAAGGCATATTGCCAACGTTGTTGTTCTTCTAGTTGTTGCAGTACAGGATCAACAGGTAATTTTTCCAGGATGAGTCGTGCTCCAACCTTGGACGCTTTTAAAATATGTCCTAAATCTTGAGCTAAACCATCTGACACATCGATCATGCTAGAGGCGAGCCCTTTTAGCTCTTCTCCAAGCTTACAACGTGGCGTCGGATAGTCCAGTCTTTGTTGTAGGGAATGTCCTAAATGCTGAAGCCCATAAGCAGCATCACCAATCTGCCCACTTACACAAACATAATCACCGACCTTAGCGCCTGAACGTAATACAGCTTTTCCTGTTTCAATCCAGCCCATGGCTGTGACGGTAATGGTAAGGTGCGGACCTTGAGTGGTATCTCCGCCAATTAAGGCAACTCCAAATTGATCACAACAGTCATAGATTCCCTGACTAAATCCTTCAAGCCACTCATGGTCAACTTGAGGCAAGCTGATCGCAAGTAAAATACTATGTGGTTTGGCGCCCATTGCAGCAATATCAGACAGATTTACGGCAACACTTTTCCAGCCAATCGCATGGGGCGAGGTTTCAAGAGGGAAGTGACGTCCAGCAACAAGTGTATCTGCACAGATCACCAATTGTTGATTTGGAGGGGGAGTAATTAAGGCTGAGTCATCACCAATACCAAGCGCAACGTCAGGATGTGACTGACGATTAAAGTATTGGTCAATAATTGAGAACTCAGCCATAGAACATCAAGCCTATTATTTTGCTTGTTGTTTTTCTGCGCTACGCAGTGTCGAACTTAAACGGTCTAATACACCATTGATGTATTTATGACTGTCTGCTCCGCCAAAATGCTTCGCAAGTTCGATTGCTTCATCAAGTACCACACGATATGGAATTTCTAGATGATCACGTAACTCGTAAGCACCTAAACGCAAAGTTGCGAGCTCTACACCATCTAGCGCGTCAATTTCACGGTCAAGTACCGGAATAAGTAACGCATCAAGGTCTTCGTGCTGAGCGATAACTTGAGTAAGTAGTTCGTGATAATAGTTCAAGTCTACCTTGTGCATTGCATTTTCAGCACGTGTACGCGCTTCAATTTCATGTACAGGGTTGTGACTCATTTGCCACTCATAAATACCTTGTACAGCAAAACGACGTGCTTTACGTTTTGCTGCATAAGCGGCTTGCAGTGTTTGAGACATGCTTTAAATTGCCTTTAATAAATTAACCATTTCAATTGCAGTTAAAGCAGCTTCGCTACCTTTGTTTCCTGCTTTTGTACCTGAGCGTTCGATTGCTTGCTCGATGCTGTCAGTAGTTAATACACCATTGATAACAGGCAAGCTGCTTTCTAACGCGACTACACCTAAACCTTTCGCACATTCACCAGCAACAAAGTCAAAGTGAGGTGTGCTACCACGAATGACTGCACCGAGTGCAATGATGGCATCAAACTGGTTTGATGTAGCTAATTTTTTAGCAACGATCGGTAGTTCCCATGCGCCTGGAGCGTGAATAACAGTAATGTTATCTTCATTTACGCCATGACGTTTTAACGTGTCGATCGCGCCTTCTAATAAGTGTTCAACAACAAAACTGTTGAAACGACCCACTAAAATCGCATAACGACCTTCGCTTGCGAGATGTAATAAACCTTCAATACGGCGAATTGCCATAGCAACCTCGATTATTTCGTTGTGATTTGATCAGCAGTGACATATTCCACTACTTCTAAATTAAAGCCAGATAAGGCATTGAAACGCAATGGTGAGCTAAGAAGCTTCATTTTTTCAACACCTAAATCACGCAAAATTTGAGCACCAACACCAATGGTTTGATATTGATGTGAAAGTGCTGCATTGGATTTCACCGGTTTTGGCTTAGTTAAATCATCCAACGCTGGTCCCAAGTCTTGCAAATGATCTTGTCCGATCCAGACTAAAACGCCGCGGTCACTTGCTGCAATCGTTTGTAGCGCACGGTCTAGATTCCAAGCCGGTTCACCGTCAGCTTTATTTAGCTTAAGCAAATCGCGAACAGGACTAAAACCATGTACACGTACCGTTGTAACGCCTTCTTTTGGCTCACCTTTGACTAAAGCCAAATGAATGTCAGGGTTACCTATCTCACGATAGCGATAGAGCTCAAATGAACCATATTCTGTTTGAATCGTTCTTTGATCCAAACGTTCTACAGTTTGCTCATTGGTCATACGGTAGTGAATTAGGTCGGCAATTGTACCAATTTTTAGGCCATGCTTCTCAGCAAAAATTTCTAAATCTGCGCGGCGTGCCATTGTGCCATCTTCTTTGATGATTTCACAAATGACAGATGCAGGCTCAAGACCTGCCAGTCGTGCTAAATCACAACCTGCCTCGGTATGACCTGCACGGTGTAATACACCACCTGGCTGTGCCATGAGTGGGAAAATATGGCCCGGTTGTACAATATCGGTTGGTTTGGCATGTGCTGCCACAGCAGCTTGAATCGTGTGAGCACGTTCTGCTGCCGAAATACCTGTAGTAATACCTTCAGCTGCTTCGATAGATAACGTAAAGTTAGTACCATGCTGGGCACCGTTCTGGTCAACCATCAGCGGGAGGTTTAATTGTTTACAACGTTCACGGCTTAAAGTTAAGCAAACTAAACCGCGTGCATGTGTAATCATGAAGTTAATATCTTCAGGGCGTACATGCGTTGCTGCGATGACAAGGTCACCTTCATTTTCACGGTCTTCGTCATCCATTAAGATGACCATTTTGCCTGCACGAATATCGGCGACAAGTTCTTCAACACGACTCAGCGGCATTCGCTTTCACCTTTTTTTGTCGTAAGACAATTTCTATTGAATAAATTTCGCATAGTTTACGCTGTTTATAGAATTTTGCCTATGATTCTGATTTATCCAAATTTACGACTCAACATCATAGAACCGGATTTATTTAGATAAATAAATCATAAGGAAATAAAATTATTTAAAATAAATACCATAAATGTAGATAAAAAAACCTAGCCGGATGGCTAGGTTTAAATGCGCACAATAAATTTTTAAGATGCTGCACTACTCGGGCTGTCATTTTGAGGAATTGATTTTTTACCCATCAAAATTTCAGTTCGAATATTTTGTGCAAGCTCTGCACATTCAGCATTCATACCATTGATCATAAATGCATGACGAGTCATGACATTACTTGGGTTAGGCATTGCAACAAGCTGATAGCTGTCTTGAATTGCTTTAAGCTGTTCATTATCAAGGTAGAGTGCAGATTCTTTCGCATGAAGATGTTGCGCTAAACGTTGAGCGGCTTCTTTGGCATCAATTTGCATTGCTTCTACGGCATTACACACGGCACTGCGAGTTTGTAGCGCAAAGCGTTTATCTTCACGGTAACGCTTATATAAAACGTCCGAAAGCAATTGGAAAACTGTACCTACCATAAGGAGGCATTCTACAGCGTGTGGATGTGACGTCGAAATGGCAAGTGTTGCGCCCTCTGCATGAAACTCGTCTACAACATCAATATCAGTTGCTTTCAAATGATAATGCTTCGTGCATAGCTCAATACTCTTATTTAAAAAGAGCTGACAAAGTTTAAAGTACGGTACAGAAACAGACTGGTTAACACTACTTAATAACTGTTTAGGGTCATAAAATTGAATATTAAGTGCCAAGGTATTTTGGTCTGTAGACTCTAAGCTTTTTTCTGGTTGTGAGCGAACAATTGGTTTAGCTTTAGCTTGCTGCTGAGCTTGAGCAACCAAGGTCACTGTATTTTGTTTTTCAAGCGCGAGAGCTTGAGTTAACTCTTGAATTTCATGTTTTAAACGGTTTTCTTCGTTAATACGGGCTAAGTATTCGCTACGTGTTGGGCGAGCAATGGCGCGGTAAGCCAGCCATAATAAAACATGTAAAAACAGTGAAGCTAAAATCGCAAGCCATTGGGTACGAAGAATTTCTCCAATACTTGGTTGAATTAGTGTGATTTCAATAGAACCGACTTTTTTCTCGTTTTGAAGCGCATCACGAACAAAAATTTCACCTTGGCGAGTTTTTGACATGCCGCTTGTTGCCAAAACTTGTTTATTGGCGTCAAGAATACGGATAGATGCCACACTTGGATTGGTCGCATAGCGATTGGCAATCAGAGCTAAAGAGACCGTATTGGCAGGTTCAAGCTCAGATAAGCTGTCTGCAACGAGTTGACTGGTCATGAGCTGACCTTGGCTCGCACGGTTTTCATTGAGCTGGTGTGTCGTTGCAATCACCAATAAAAAGGTATGCAATGCAAAACTAATGATCAGTAGGCTAGCAAATAGCCCTTGTCTAGGCGCAATCAAGTTAAACTTCCAAGGCAATTATATTGAAATTCGATTATGATTCTTACAATAGTTGTCACTCAGACTAGAGTCAATTCATGCGAGAAATCATTCTTATATCCTTTTTAGGACCGGACCAACCAAACCAGTTTACCCGATTAATGCAAGTACTATCCGTACATTCATTGCAAATACTGGATGTAGGTCAGGCTGTTATTCATAATCAACTGACATTGGGCATTGTGGTCGCCTCTGAAAATGAAACTGCGACCGCGTTGGCAATGAAAGAGATTTTGATTTTAGCACATGATATTGGCTTAACAGTGCGCTTTAAACCTATCTCGGGCGCAGAATACGATCAATGGGTCAGCGAAGGTGGACGAACTCGTTATATCGTCACGGCTTTAGCACCGGAACTCACTGCTGCACATTTACAAGCCGTTACACAAATTGTGTCTAGCCAAGGCTTTAACATCGAAACGGTAACTCGTTTATCTGGCCGTGTAGACCTTGAAAAAGATAGCACATTGCCTCGCCGTGCTTGTGTACAGTTTGGTTTAAGCAGTGGTCCGACTTTAGATGCTCAAGCTATGCGTGCAGCTTGTTTGCTTCTTTCAAGCGAATTAAATATTGATGTGGCTGTTCAGGAAGATAACGCTTATCGACGTAACCGCCGTTTAGTCTGCTTCGATATGGATTCAACTTTAATTGAACAAGAAGTGATTGATGAATTGGCGCTTGAAGCAGGGGTGGGTGAGCAAGTTGCTGAAATCACTGAAAGAGCGATGCAAGGTGAGTTGGACTTCCAGCAAAGTTTCCGTGCGCGGGTTGCTTTACTCAAAGGTCTTGATGCATCAGTTTTACCTAAAATTGCCGAACGATTGACGATCACCGAAGGCGCCGAGCGCCTCATTTCGACTTTAAAAGCCCTTGGATATAAAACGGCAATTTTATCTGGTGGCTTCCAATATTTTGCTGAATATTTACAAGCTAAATTAGGCATTGATGAAGTTCACGCTAACGTTTTAGATGTACAAGATGGCGTTGTGACTGGTGAAGTAAAAGGTGTAATTGTTGATGGTGCACGTAAAGCGGAGTTGCTGCGTGAGCTGGCGAACAAACTCGGTATTTCACTAGAGCAAGCGATGGCTGTTGGCGATGGCGCAAATGATTTACCGATGCTTGCGATTGCAGGACTTGGCGTAGCATATCGTGCTAAACCACTGGTGCGTCAAAATGCAAATCAGGCGATTTCAAGCGTTGGTTTGGATGGAGTACTGTATTTACTCGGTATGCATGACAAAGATTTAAGCCGTGCTTAAATAATAGTGAACAATCATTAAGCGCTGCTCAAGAGTAGCGCTTTTTTTATGCAGAATAGTCATAAAAACAAGCAAGTTATGACAAAATTATGCACAGAAAAAAGGCAATAAAAAAAACTGAAAAAAACTTATTTTGAGGTAAAAAAACAGCATAGTTTTTTGTAATGACACGCCAGAATTGATGCCATATAGGAAGTAGAACTTTTTTAAATTTACAAAAATGTAATGACAAAAGAATGTTGCGACAAAGTATGTCGCATCGACAAATAACAGGTCTTTTTTTCTAAAAAAAAACATCCATAATGCTTTCTAAGCTTCAACACAAATCATGAATTAAAGTTGTTTTTGGAATGAGGTCTGGTGTTCAGACCGAATGTTTTTAGACGTTTTCATTAAGACGGAGGTTTCTATGGTAACAGCGAATTTTGCCGCTATCGCCGGACTCAGCTTAATTGCTGTCGCGCTTGTTGCTGTGTTCTTTTCTCCTTACCGTCGTTGGCTTGGTTTTATGCTTGCAGGGATGTTTTTTTGGGGGCTATTGGAAGTGGTCCGTTTTGGAGTTCAAGTCACTTTTGAAATGCCAGTCACATATAGTTATTTAACTGCACTAAGTCTAGCGATGGTAATGGTTACATTTGTTTTATTACGTGAGGATAAACAGGCACAGAAGGCTTTGGCAAATCGCCAATATATAGAACACACGCCAGTATATGAAGATGATCAGCAGCAATGTTCTAGCCGATAATTCAATTGTTATCTAACGGTAAAAAGGTATGCACAGCATGCCTTTTTTATTTACGAAAACATGATTTTTATTATACAAAGCATTTATTAAAAAATAGCCAGTTATGCTACGATAGACTGGTCTGTTGACGTTTCATATATAGATTGCGTTGCCAATTAGAATATCATCAGTCGATGCACGAAACAGGCAATGGTGAGTCCTTGCTGAGTTTTGCCCCAAGGTTTTCATAAAAATACAATAGGCGTGAATGTTCATGAAACTTTCTTCTATACCTGTAGTCAAGTTACCACTTGTTGATGTCAGTACAGACCCGTTAGATTTATTGGTAGCAGGTTTGGCGCTGCGTATGAAACAATTGGCACGTACAAGTCCTAAGTTTATTGAGCTAGTGCATGACCGTGCATTCCGCATTCAAATTGGTACTGATTTAGGTGTGGCTCGCCAAATTATTATTAATCATGGTCACATCGATACAGTTGCTGGATCACCTGAAAAAGCTGACTTTATTTTGCAGTTTGCAGATAGCGAACAAGGCGTAAAAACTTTACTCAAAGGTGACCCAACAGCATTTATGACAGGTATGCAAGACGGTAGCATTAAAATGGAAGGTGATTTCAGCTTGCTCGTTTGGTTTAACCAAGCAGCTAAATTGATTCCACCAAAATTACCAAAACCAGTAAAAGATAAAGTACGTCAAGCACGTGCTTTTATTAAAGAAAAAACTGGTCGTTAAGATCTAATAAAAAACTCCCATTCGGGAGTTTTTTATATCTATGCTTCAACTTCTAAATTGAAAGTGACTGGTCCATCATTAATCAAATGAACTTTCATGTCCGCAGCAAAAATACCTGTTTGAACATTTTCAAACTGTGAACGGGTATATTCTACTAACTGTTCATATAGTGCTTTTGCGTCGCTAGGTGGCATGGCCGGACCAAAGTCTGGACGTAGTCCTTTTTGCGTTTGAGCCATTAAAGTGAACTGTGAAACAAGTAGGATTCCGCCATTCGCCTGAGATACATTCCAGCCCATTTTGCCTTGCTCATCATCAAAAATACGATATTTCAAAATCTTGTCGATGAGCTTTTGTCCGGTGGCGAGCGTGTCGTCTCGACCGATCCCTAAAAAAACCAATAAGCCATGCTGGATTTCACCGGTCGTTTCACCGTCTACTACTACTTTAGCTTCAAGAACTCGTTGTATTAAAGCGCGCATTGTTAGAGAAAGTTTCTGCAATTAATTGAATGGATGCAGTTTAGCAGAAATTAAATTAAATGATTTTTAAAAGGAAATTTCATGGAACTGCAACAATGGTATAAAAGCTCGCAATTCATCTAGAAAAATATGCTTTAATGCTAAGAAGCAAGCGAATAATCATTGACTATGTCTCCAATTATCCATTCTTTACTTGATACAGACTTGTACAAATTTACGATGCTACAAGTGGTTCTGCATAAATTCCCGCAAACGCATAGCGTCTATCACTTTCGTTGCAGAAATTTAGAAGATACGGTCTATCCATTAGTGGATATTTTGGATGACTTAAACGAGCAACTCGACCATTTATGTAATCTCAAATATAAAGAAGACGAACTACAATATTTAAGAAAATTACGATTTATTAAAAGCGACTTTGTCGATTATTTAGAATTATTTCAACTCAAACGCCGTTTTATTCATGCGAGTATAGATGAAGAAGGTCGATTAGACATCCGTATTGAAGGGCCAATGGTTCAGGCCATGATGTTTGAGATTTTTGTTTTAGCCATTGTAAATGAATTATATTTTAGCCGGATTAAAACAGATGAAGTCTGGGGTGAAGGCGAGCGTCGTTTACAGGCAAAACTTGAATTAATTCAGCAATACGAAAAAGCTCAACAACCGAATGATCCACCATTTTTAGTTTCTGATTTTGGTACCCGCCGTCGTTATAGTTTTGAATGGCAAAAACATGTAGTTGCTGCATTCCATAACACTGTGCCAAATGTGTTCCGTGGTACAAGTAACGTCTTGCTTGCCAAAGAGTTAAATATTACGCCAATTGGAACCATGGCCCACGAATTCCTACAAGCGTTTCAGGCGCTTGATGTTCGCTTACGTGACTTTCAAAAAGCTGCTTTAGAAACGTGGGTTCAAGAGTATCGTGGAGACTTAGGAATTGCTTTAACTGATGTTGTGGGTATGGACGCTTTCCTCAGAGATTTTGACTTGTATTTTGCCAAATTATTTGATGGCTTACGTCATGACAGTGGTGATCCGTACGAGTGGGGTGATAAAGCATATGCACACTATCGTAAATTAAAAATTGATACCAAAACCAAAATGTTGACCTTTAGTGATGGCCTTAATTTGCCAAAGGCTTGGGAACTACACCAATATTTCAAAGACCGTTTTCAGGTGAGTTTCGGTATTGGTACTAATTTGACCAATGACATGGGCCAAACACCGCTCAATATTGTATTGAAACTGGTTGAGTGTAATGGTCAGTCTGTTGCTAAAATTTCGGACAGCCCTGGCAAAACCATGACTGATAACGATACATTCTTGGCCTATTTGCGTCAGGTTTTCCAAATCGAAGAGCTGGATGAAGCAATTTAATTACAATAGAGCTTAAGCGCTTGGCTGCCACTTAAGACTTGAGAATTTTAATATCTGATTTTCTGCTAAACACTAGCAGAAAATCAGAGTTTGATAGATATAAGCTTATGCTAAGATGAAATTAAGCTGGTATAAAAAGTAACCATGACGATGACACTCCCTGATTTTAAACTCGATTTATTAATAGAAGCAGAAGAGTTAGTGCCTTATTTAGGCAATGAATATATCCGTATTGTTGATTTGAGCCGTGCATCAGTTTATGAGCAGCTCCATGTTCCGCATGCTATTCACTTACAGCCTAAATGGTTAGTTGCTCAACACGAAGAAGCAACAGGTGTTTTACCAGATGAAGCGGGTTTACAAGCGCTTATTGAAAAATTGAATATTTCACCAAATCACCATGTGGTGGTCTATGATGATGAAGGTGGGGCATGGGCAGGGCGTTTAATCTGGAATCTCCATTGCTTAGGTTTTACCCGTACAAGTTTAATTAATGGCGGAATTCATGCATGGCTTGGGGCAGGTTTACCCACCACAGCCGAGGTTGAAGAACTTCCTCGAGTTGATAACTTAATTCAGATCGATTTATCACATGCTGCTCAGTTCCGAGTGAACTATGAAGAACTACGCAAACAAGTTGAGCAAGAAAGTGTGCAACTCTGGGATTGCCGGACGAGTGATGAATATAGTGGCGTCCGTTTAGCAGCGCGACGCGGTGGTCACATTCCAAATGCCCTCCATTTTGAATGGAGTACTGCACTTAATCGTCAAAATCATCTAAAATTGCATCCGCTTGAACGCACGCGGCAGCGTCTTGAACAACTTGGGTTCGATTTAAAGCAACCTGTAGTCGTATACTGCCAGTCACATCACCGTTCTGGTTTGGCTTATATTCTGGCTAGACTTTTAGGTTGGGAAGTAAAAGCCTATGATGGTGCGTGGAGTGAATGGGGCAATCGCCTCGATAGTCCTATCATTACTGGAGAATCGCCGTCTTGAGTTTTACATCTCGCTTAAAAAAAGAATTATTTATTAAGGCACAAAATCTTGTTCCTCAGCATCAGTTAAGTCGTGTAGTGGGCAAAGTTGCTGCAAGTGAAAATCCAATTTTAAAAGCTGCTGTTATTCATGCATTTAAAACCAAATACGGCATTGATTTATCGATTGCTGAACAAGGCAATGCACTGAAATATAAATCTTTTAATGATTTCTTTACCCGTGCATTGAAAGACGGCGTACGTTTAGTTGATGAAAATCCGGATAGTATTGTTTCACCAGCGGATGGCGCGATTTCTCAAATTGGTAAAATCACTGCGGGCGAAGTATTTCAAGCAAAAGGCCAAAGTTTCTCTGTAGAAAAGTTAATTGGCGATCCACAACTTGCTCAGCCTTTCCAAGAAGGTGAGTTTGCAACGGTTTATCTTTCTCCACGTGATTATCACCGTGTTCATATGCCATTTTCAGGCACATTAACTGAAACGTTATATGTACCGGGTGAGTTATTTTCAGTAAATCAGGTGACTGCTGAAAATGTACCGGGATTATTTGCCCGTAATGAGCGTATGGTTTGTTTGTTTGATACTGAGCTTGGTCGTATGGCTGTTGTTTTGGTCGGCGCTATGATTGTGGCAGGTATTGAAACTGTAGCAACGGGTAAAGTAAAACCATCGGGTCGTATTGAATTACAGCATCATGAGTTGAAGTTAGAGAAAGGTGCTGAGCTTGGACGTTTTTATTTAGGTTCTACTGCAATTATTTTATTTGAAAAAGATAAAATCGAGTGGGAAAAACGTTTTAAAGCCGAGTCCGTTGTTGTCATGGGCGAACGTATGGGCCATACGCTTTAACCCATCAATAGATTTAAAAAAGAGAGCTTTTGCTCTCTTTTTTATTTTCTATGGATTGGCATTTCTAAGCTTAAAGTCTAGATTTAGTGGGAATAGTCATCTATGTTGGTATGTGAGTTCTTTCATTTGCCTCTTGTTAGGTTCTTTATATGCAATAGGGGGCATATTTTTTATAAAACTAATTTGAAATGATGATTAGAAAGTAGAGGAGTAATCCCTTGATTAGAAAAAGTAATTCTTTATTAAAAATTTTATTTAGCAGTATTTGTTTGATATCTGGTTCTGCTATGGCTGCTCCAATTACAGATTTGAGTAAGCAAATTGTGAGTGAAAAACCGGGCTCAATACTTTCTATAGCGCAACAAGATGTGACGGATTTATTTCTGCATGCAGATCAGCGCTTATTAGTAAATTATCGTAGTCGAGGTGTGAATAATGAGCCTATCGTTGGCTCAGCGTTTATTTTATTACCGAAAGGAACACCACCAAAAAATGGCTGGCCCGTACTAGCTTGGGCGCATGGTACAACAGGAGTAGCCGATACTTGTGCACCTTCGGGTGATTATGTCGGTGGACCAGTTCACTCATATCAGGAAGTTGCTTCAAAAGCGTTAGATGGTTGGCTTGCACGAGGCTATGCAGTAGTCGCACCTGATTATCAAGGTTTGGGTACTTTAGGCGCACATCCCTATATGAATGCCAAGAGCCAACTGCATACAGTAGTAGATGCAGTGCGGGCGTTACATATGCTTAAGCCAAAAGATTTTAATAAACAGTGGTTGGTAATGGGGCATAGTCAGGGCGGGGCTGCGGCAATTGCAGTGTCTGCCTATGGTCAAAAAGATGCTCCCGAACTAGATTTAAAAGGGGCAATTGCTCTTGCGCCAGGTGGCTATCAATATGAAGGCATTGCAGAATATGTGAAAACTAATCCGAGCCCAGAACCAAATGTGGCAGCATTTTTCCCAATTGTGTTATTGGGAGCACAAGCCGCAGAGCCAAGTATTATTCCTGAGAATTTAGTCAGTTCAGAAATGGGCAAGGTGCTAACTCAAGCACGTAGCCGTTGCCTATCTGAATTACAATCAGACTTAAAAAAATCTCCTTCTAGCATATTTCGACCTAATGTAGATTTAAAACCTCTTTTGTCTTATTTAAAACAGCAGTCTATTGAAAATATGGTGCCGACTGTACCGTTAATGATTGTTCAGGGTTCTAAAGATCATTTAGTTGACCCTAGAGGAACATATGCTTATTACCAACAGCTATGTAAATTAAAAAAACCAACAATTTATCAAACGATTGCTGGTGGAGATCATCGCGATGCACTACGTCAGAGTCATACTTTTGCTACTGACTTTTTAAATGTCATAGAGAAAAATCAGACAAAATCGTATTGCTCGAATTTTAAATAAATGGGTTTAAATGCTACAAGAAAGCCGACTTTTCATAAGTCGGCTTTTTATATTTGAAGAAAGATGATTTTAAGTCATGTTATAGAGTCTTTCTTTTGGAAAAACTGCGGTAAAGGTTGATCCTTCATTTTCTTTAGATTGCACGTCTAAGTAGGCGCCGTGTTGCATGAGTACGTGTTTTACAATCGCTAAGCCTAAACCTGTTCCACCGGTTTGACGACTACGGTCGCTGTCTACACGGTAGAAGCGTTCAGTCAGACGCGGCAAATGTTTAGGGTTAATGCCGATACCGGTATCTTGTACGCTAAAGTAAGCATGCTCACCGTCATCGTGCCAGCCAATGGTAATGGTTCCGCCTTTTGGTGTGTACTTAATGGCATTGGTAATTAAATTACTAAATGCGCTGGCAATTTCCATGTCTGAACCGATGAGGTCACAGTGGCTATCAATATGTAAGTTGAGTGTATGTCCATAATCGGCATTGTAGGCCTGAGCATCATCAAATAATTGATTCATTAAGCTCGGCATTTCAATAATCTGATTTTTTGCGATTT
The DNA here is from genome assembly GCF_027855275.1 of Acinetobacter sp. AOR12_HL. NCBI lineage: Bacteria > Pseudomonadati > Pseudomonadota > Gammaproteobacteria > Moraxellales > Moraxellaceae > Acinetobacter > Acinetobacter sp. AOR12_HL. The sequence continues at coordinate 101,909 of NZ_JAKTIJ010000039.1, forward strand.
TCTTATTATTTTCTAAATTTGATAACAGTAGTAAATCATTAACCAACGCATTCATACGTTTGGTTTGAGATTGCATCTGGTCAAATGCACGTTTCCAGCGCGGGTTAATATCTTCTTGGTCGGTAAATGTTTCGATATAGCCACTGAGTACAGTTAAGGGCGTACGAAGTTCATGCGAAATATTATCGACGAAGTCTTTACGCATTTGCTCAAGGTTGTGCATACGCGTTACGTCGTAAGCTACGAGTAAGCGACTTTCTCCACCGAACCGTGTGAGTTTGACCTGCACATAACGGTCATCATCAAAATTGGAATGCAGCTTAATCCCATCAGGTGCCTGATCAATATTGTTAAAATATTCAATAAAAGTTGGCTGGCGCAAAATGGTTAATAAGTTACGACCACGGTCAAGTGGACTAATTCCTAGTAAACGCTCTGCGGCTGGGTTCCACCATTCAATTTGATGTTGATCATCAATCAAGACTACCGCTTCGGCAAGTGCAACTAATGAAGATTGAGCGCGGTCAATAAGTCCTACCATTTCCGCTTGAACAATACGTTCTTGGCGCTGGGCACGGTAAACGTTAAATAATAATGCCCCCCAAATTCCGTTGAGGTTCGGAGGGACATCGTATGGATTATTGGCAATCCAGTCATTGACCAAATATAAAGAACGCAACTGAAGTGTAAAAAACACCACAAAGGCAATAAAAATACAGCTCCAGAAATACCCAATTCCTAAACCGACTAAACCTGCAATAATCAGGAAAAATAATAAAAGTCGTAAATCTTGTTTAGCAAACGTCCATAAACTACTGTAGCGGGAAAGCTTTTGTTCACGTACCTGTTCGGGGACGGGGTAGGGTTCATACATAAATTTTGGTTAACCTGCGGCTAAATCTGCACGTGTTGAGAAACGATAACCTGTACCACGTACAGTCTGAACAAATCGGTCTACACCAAAAGGTTCTAAGACTTTACGCAAACGACGGATATGCACATCGATGGTACGATCTTCGATGTATACATTACCGCCCCACACCTGATCGAGCAACTGGGCACGTGTATAGGCACGTTCCGGATGGGTCATAAAGAATGCAAGCAGACGGTATTCTGTTGGTCCCATATCTAAAATACTGTTACCAAAGCTTACGCGTTGGCTTACGGGATCAAGAATTAAACCATTGGCATCAATTGTTTTTTCACCGCTTAATGCATTTGCACGGCGTAAAACAGCTTTAATACGAGAAACCAATTCACGGGTTGAAAATGGTTTGGTCATATAGTCATCTGCACCAGCATCCAGACCTTGTACTTTGTGGTCTTCTTCACCGCGAGCGGTCAACATAATGACTGGAATTTCTGCTAAGTTTTCATCACGTTTTAAACGGCGACATAAGTCGACCCCACTTACGCCCCCGGGTAACATCCAATCGAGCAAGATAAGCGCCGGACGTTGGTCGACGATAATTTGATGAGCCTGTTTGGCATCTTCTGCCTGTAAACATTGAAAGCCTGCCATGTCCAAAGAGGTATGGATCATTTCGCGGATAGGAAGCTCATCATCGACAATTAAAATATAGTCATCTTTCACAGCGTAATACCTTGTAGATTTTAACGGTGAACCGTTTTGTAGTTATGACAGGCTTATTACAAAGATTAATTATGACAATTTCATTGCAGAAAAGTCTATAAAATCGAATTTAGCAATAATTTGTGACAAAAATACGGCAAGCGCATGACCAAATGATGACAGGTAGGTATAAATTTTCTTAAAACCATTCAGTGTGTTATAAGCTTATCTCAAACGAGGTTTTTAAAACAAAAACAGTGTCAAAAAACTTTAATATTATTTTGAAACTTTCGCGAGCAAAGCTAAAAAAACGATACGGCAGGCCGCTAAAACTTGCTCTAGAGACTGCTTAAACCCGCCCATCACCCATCGAACGGCAATTTGTGTCACGTATCCATTTAAACCAGTAGCGATTAATGAGAGTTCATTTTCGTTATGCTGGATTTGCGGCATGGTTAGCATCACAAAAGCTTGAATCATACGATCAAACTGGGCGAGAGTTTCCTGAATGGTGGCTTGATTATGTAATTCTTGGACCAAAATTGCATCGACATACACAATACGAGCCAAACGAGGGTCGTCTTTTAAAGTACTCAGTAGAGCACGTAAACCAGCATCGACCATTTGCTCAGGGTCTGGAGCCGCTTTAATGACGGCTTGCATCAAGTTTTGCTGTAATTCTTCAATCATTTTTAAAAAGATAGTCTGGAATAAATCTTCACTCTTTTTAAATGATTCATAAAAATAACGTTCGGTGAGTTTTGCTTCTTGGCAGACATCTTTTACCGTCACGGAAAAAAAGCCAAGGGTTCCATAAGTTGCAATACCGGCTTCAATGAGTTTTTCGCGGCGTGCCTCTTTGCGCTCAGACAGAGATAACCCTTTGAACTGACGTTCTTTACTCACAGTTTTTGTTTTCTTTTTACTGGTTGAGTCGTTTGTCGCCATAAATAAATGGTTTCCTAATTTATCGGTTTTTCGGCAAATATGAGCCCTATGATAAAGCCGTCAGCAGAATTGTGCCAATCTATCTGAAATTACAGTGTACTATATTGACAATGTATATTGTCAAAATTATATTGAAAGAGTCTAAATTGCACATGCAATGAACCAGTTGTGCAAATCGAAAAACAAAGGATGGACAATGAAAAATTTTAAAAACAAAGTCGCTGCAATTACGGGTGCGGGTTCTGGCATTGGGCAACAATTAGCAATTCTTCTGGCAAAGCAGGGCTGCCATCTTTCATTAAGTGACATTAATGAAAAGGGCTTAGAGAAAACTGTTGAGCTATTAAAACCGTACAGTAATATTACTGTAACAACCAAGAAGTTAGATGTTTCTGACCGCGAGGCAGTAAAGCAGTGGGCACAGGAAACTGTTCAAGATCATGGCTGTGTTAACCTGATTTTTAACAATGCTGGTGTAGCTTTAGGCTCAACTGTAGAAGGCGCAACCTACGAAGATTTAGAGTGGATTGTGGGAATTAACTTCTGGGGCGTGGTTTACGGTACTAAAGAATTCTTACCGTTCATTAAGCAAACACAAGATGGCCATATTATTAATATTTCCAGCTTATTTGGTTTAACGGCTCAGCCAACCCAGTCTGGCTATAATGCAACTAAATTTGCGGTACGCGGTTTTACTGAGTCATTGCGTCAAGAATTAGATATTGAAAAATGCGGCGTAAGTTCGCTATGTGTACATCCGGGCGGTATTCGTACCAATATCGCTAAAGCTGCAAAAATGAGTGATAGCTTGAGTAGTTTGGGTATGGACCCAACTAAATCGATTCAAAACTTTGACAAGTTATTGCGTACCCCACCAGAGGAAGCAGCTCGTCAAATTTTAGATGCAGTTTTGAAAAATAAACGCCGTTTACTCATTGGTAGCGATGCAAAAATTCTGGATGCATTCCAGCGTTTATTCCCAACGGGATATCAACGTGCTTCAACCATTGTAACCAAATGGATGAAATAAGGTTTAAAAGAAAAAAGCCATCAATTGATGGCTTTTTTTATAAGGTTTAATGCATTTTAAATAAGAACTTTGATCTTCTTTTTCTTCCAAATAAATTGATAATACAAGCCTTGAATAATACATAAACTGACAAATGCCAAGGCATAGGCGACCCAAATGCCTTTAAGCCCCCACATCGAACTAAACCAGTAAGCGCATGGCATTTCAATAAATAAAATGGCAGAGATGTTAATCAGCATTGGTACGGTTACAGTCCCACTGGCACGCATAATTGATGCAAAAATGGCACCTGCACCAAAGAATAAAATTGCCCAAAGTACAATGAATAAAAGCTGTTGCCCTAACACCACCACAGTTGGATCTGTGATGAATAAAGCCATCAAATATTTTGAAAATAGATAGCCAAGTGCAATTAAGGCACCTGTAAATAAAAAGTTCATTCCCAAAGCGGTGCGTGTAACACGTGCGAGTAGGTCCGACTTACCAGCACCAATCGCTTGTGCTGCAAAGATTGAGGCCGCGATAGAGATCGAAATCGCTGGAAACTGAATATAGTTGAGTACCTGATTCACGGCACCATACGCAGCTGTGGCATGAGCTCCGAAACGGTTCACTAAACCCACAATGACTAAACCGGCCATTGAAGTGGTAATCATTTGAATACCGGTTGGAACACCTAGGCGTAAAATGATTTTACTCAATGCCGAATTATGACGGATATGTTGCAAAAGCTGACGGTTTGGCCGAAGTGGATGCTTTTTCTTATTTAGATAAATCGCAAGAAAAATTAAGATAGCAATATAACTAATAATTGATGCTATAGCTGGTGCAATAATACCGAGGGCAGGAAAGCCAAAATAACCTTTCAGCAGAATTGGTGTAATAATTACGCCGATCACGCTGGTTAAAGCCAGTGCAAGTAAAGGGGTAGTACTGTCTCCTACACCACGTAAAATTGAGGTATAGATAATATAAACAAAGAGAAGAGGACTACCTGCTAACATCCATTGCACATAAGGCAAAGAGAGGTGCATCACCTTCGGGTCCGTACCTAAAAGTTCTAAAATGTCGTGGGCAAAAAACACACCAATGATTGCGGTAATGATACCGCCAATGATGGTCATAAATAGGGTAGAACCCACCACACTTTGAACCTTTTCTATGTCTTGTGCGCCCCAAGCCTGGCCCACTAAAACAGTGGTACCCGTTGAAATACCGATAATAAACGCAAGCAGTAAAAACAAAATGGGGAAATATACAGAAACTGCAGCAATGGCATCGACTCCCATCATTTGTCCAACAAAGATGGTGTTAATGGTACCGGACAGGTTTTGCAAGATATTGGTTGCAATCAGGGGCAATAAGAAAACAAAAAATGTTTTCCAAAGATTTTGCTGATGAATTAAAGACTGTCTTGGTGGCATGTATTCTCCATCGCCCATCTCTTTGATGAACGGGTCGGATATTCAACTTAGCATAGTTGTGTGGAATTTCTTGTAGTATTTTTACTATGCTAAGTGACTAAATTTATTAACATTGATTCAGAATTTCTCCTGCTTTTTGCAGTGTTTCATCATTTTTTGCAAAGCAGAACCGTATTAGGCGTAAAGACTCTGGGGCTTGTTGGTAAAACACCGAAACAGGAATAGCCACAATCTTATGTTGCTCGGCAAGAAACTGGCACATTTCCACATCGTTTAAGTCAGGTCTAATCTGGCTGTAATCAAGGTTTTGGAAATAAGTTCCTTGCGATGGTTTAAGCAAAAAACGGCTATTGTGAATCGCCTGATTAAATCGGTCTCGTTTAGTCTGATAAAACTGTGAAAGTTCCTGAATATGTTCTGGGTGTTGCTGCATATATTGCGCAAGTGCAATCTGACATGGTGTTGTGCCACAGAAATTAACATATTGATAAATCTGGCGGAACAAACGCATTAAATCAGGTGAAGCAACGCAGTAACCGGTTTTCCAACCTGTGACATGGAAGGTTTTTCCAAAAGAACCAATCACAAAACTACGTTCTCTAAGCTCAGGGAAATGCAACGCGCTAAAGTGCTGTTGACCATCAAAAACTAAGTGTTCGTAGACTTCATCAGATAAAACTACAATATTTTTATCCTGAATTAGTTCAATGAGTTCTAACCAGTCTTGTTCGGACCAGATTGTACCTGTTGGATTGTGGGGGGTATTTACCACAATCATACGGGTTTTATCGTTAATTCGATCTTTAACTTGTTGCCAGTTCACCTTAAAGTCAGGTGCTTGCAAGGCAATATGTACCGCTTTACCACCTGCTAACTCGACAGAAGGTCCATAGCTGTCATAACTCGGGTCAAAAATAATGACTTCATCACCTGTGTTGATGCAGGCTTGTATGGCACAGAAAATTGCTATGGTTGCACCGGGCGTAATCGTGATTTGAGTTACAGGATCAAGTTGAAGATGATCACGTTGTTGAAATTGTAAAGCGAGCTGTTCACGCAGTGCGAGAATGCCATCACCAGGTGGGTACTGATTGTGTCCAGCCAAAGTTGCCTGAGATAGGGCTTCGAGCAAAGCAGGGGGTGCAGGAAAATCCGGGAAACCCTGTGAAAGGTTAAGTGCACCCAAGCGCTGTGCCATTGCCGTCATTGTACTAAAAATAGTCACCCCTTGTGCGGGCAATTTGGACTGAAGCTGTAGCATATTGTTCTCTTAAGGAAATTATTAACGTTATAAAATTGATTCAATCGCTGCTCGTATTACACCTAGAGTTAAGCCGATAAATGCACCTACCACAACGCCATTCACACGAATCATGTGTAAGTCGCCACCGACTTCGTTTTCAATTTTTCCAATCATTTCACGTGAGTCCCACTCATGAATGCGCTCACTCACATAGCGTATGATTTTATGGCTATATTGGTCCGTAAAGTTCATGGCAAGTCCTGTCATTTCTTTGTTGAGAACTTCACGTACTTTTACATTTTGGACAAGGTTTTCACCCAACTGCTGAATGGCAGCTCTGAGGTTCATTGCAATACCAGAGTCTTCTTTCATTAAATCTTCTTTAATGGCATCACATAAAATAGTGACAGCGCCACTAATGAAATTTAAGACTTGAGGACTATCTAGCAGCGCATCTTTGCCACTATTTAGACGTTGGCTGGCAATACTCTCAGGGTTTGCCAACTCCAGCATGAGCGAGTGGGCAATAGTTTCAATTTCCTGTCGCCATGGGTGTTCATGGTCAGCCAGCATTGATTCTACTTTTTCAACCAGTGAATCAATGGTGCGCTGCTGAACATCAATACCGATCCAGCTTGCACCTTTTGCAAGAGACCAGACGCCCAGCGCTTTAAACATTTTTCTTGTCAATTCGCGAGTTTTATCCGGATTTTGTACCACCCACTCATGCGCGATATCGAGACCACGTTGCAGTACATCTTGGTGGAAATCATTTTCCAATACTGCACGCAGCATTTCACTCGCAAGTTTATTGACTTGAGTGTTACGCACCCATTGCACACTGTTGTTTTGCACGAAATTGGCAATTTGTTCTTGGCTAACAAATTCAAAAACTTTAGGTACAGTTTGCTGAATGAGTTGTACCACTTGCGTATTGTTTTGTGGACTGGCAAGCCATTGGCCAATGGCAAGACTTAAATCGGTTTTTTCTAGGCTTCGTTCGACCACCTGAGGCGACAGGAAGTTTTCCTGCACAAATCGACCCATCGATTCGGCAATACGTGCCTTATTACGTGGAATAATTTCGGTATGATCACGCAAAAACTTAGGGATAGGAAGCTTACCAAATGGGTTTCGAAACAGAACGGTAATCGCATACCAATCTGCTAGTCCACCCACTACACCAGCTTCCGCACCTAGCATTAAAATATGAATTAAGTCTGTGTACTCTGGCAGAAAGCGATTGGCGATCAATAACCCAATCCACAGCACCACCACAATAATAAGTGCCATCGTAGCGAAATATTTGCTACGCTTCAGATTGGGTGCATGGTGTACTTCTTCTGCCATATTCATACGGTCATCCTATTCATTTTTGTTTTACTGGCGGCTCAGGTGGCGGCAACAATTCTCCTGTCGGGCTTAAACCATATTTTTGTCCGATAGATTTGAGAATTAACGTTGCATCAAAGGCATCTTGAGGAGCCTGCTTTTGATCCCGATAACATTCAATAGTATACGACACTTGAACAGGGTCGATATTGACCACTTGCGGGAAATCATAGAACGGATCATGCCAGAAACCCGGATAGCGGCGGTAGTAACCATACGGGTAAAAGCTTGGTGCAGATGGGTAAACTACAGCTTGACGCGGTGGCTTTTGGCTTTGATTACTTGGGTCGTTCAGCACTTTAAAAAAGCGGAAACCTTTTTGTACTGTAGTCTGTGCTGATTTCACCAAAGTAATTTCTTCGGCTGCTCCATAGCTCATGTTTGGATCAGCCTGAAAGCTGATTCGAAACGTTTGAGCATTTAACGGATAGGCCGAAAACTGGCCAAGCTGATCGAAAGTTTTTGGTTTGCTGGGTACAGTTGAACAAGCACTTAAAGTTATGGCAGTGCCTAAGGCTAAACAAAGAGAGAGATATTTCATGGTGAACTCCCAGCTGAGCATAAAAGAATGGATGCGTCAGCATTAAAAATAGAGAAGTCTTAAAAACTACTGTTCGGTTCTAATAAAAATTCGGTTTCCTCTGGTGTTGAGACACGTCCAAGGATGGCATTGCGATGAGGATAACGTCCAAAGCGATCTATAATCACTTTATGTTTTTTCTCAAAGCTTAAATTAATTTCATTGCCGAGGCGTTGAAATAATTTTAAAGCAAACTCATGAATCAACTTCGATTCACTATGCATAAATGGCATGTACAAAAACGAACGCTGTTCTGGGTTAAGTTGTGCATCGAGTTGCAAGCTAGTTGCTTCCTGTGATAAGGCTAAAGCAAGACCGTCATAAGCAAAAGATTCGGGTTGATCACGATAAATGTTGCGAGAAAACTGATCTAGCACAATAATCTCTGCAAGACGACCTTCTGGTGTTTTCCGCCAAGACCAAAGTTCTGCTCGAGTTGCCTGTCGATGAACTTCTGCAAATTGATCACGAATTTTTGCGTCAAAATCCTCACTTTTTGCAAACCAGAGTGAACGGTGTTCAGGTGAAAACCAGAAGTTTAAAATGTCTTGATCGTTCATGATATTGACAACTCTTTAGCAATTATTCTTCAATAAAATCACAATTCTTTCGTGTCTTAAATAACAAGATTGTGATAAAAATTGCCAAACTGAAATGATGTGATCATATCAATAGCCGTATCATGTCACGATTTTGTATATAGTGATCTTTTATAAGCGAGCAAATGCATGAGTCAACCCACTACACCATCTCAATCAGTTATTCCTGCTTGGGTGGATTCGTCGCTACTACAAGGCATGTTACGTGGAATAGAACGTGAAAGCCTACGTATGCAAAGTAATGGGTTCTTATCACAAGAGTTACATCCAAAGGCATTAGGTTCAGCTTTAACACATCCGAAAATCACCACAGATTATTCTGAAGCGTTGATGGAGTTTATTACTTCACCACGGCCAACCATTGGTGATGCCTTGCATGAGCTCACCGATATTCATGCGGTTGTGCACCGTCATTTAGAAAATGGTGAAAAGCTCTGGCCGTTGTCTATGCCATGTATGCTAGATGACAATGAAGAACGTATTCGTCTAGCTCAATATGGCACTTCTAATATTGGCCGTTTCAAGACGCTTTATCGCCGTGGTTTAGGTATTCGTTATGGTCGCCGTATGCAGACGATTTCGGGCGTACACTATAATTTATCTTTCCCTGATTCTCTTTTTTCTGCTTTGCAGGCACATGAAACTGACGAAAAATTAAAAGCACTTAGTCTGCAAGATTATCGTAGTCATCGCTATTTTGGTCTGATTCGTAACTTTATTCGTTTAACGCCACTGGTTATGTTTTTGGTGGGTGCGAGTCCATCGGTTTGCCGTTGTTTTCTGACGGGTCATGAACATCATTTGTTGCCTTTAATCAAAGGGTCATATTATTTACCGTATGCTACAGCTCTGCGTATGGGACGTTTAGGCTACCAAAACTCGGCACAAAAAAGTTTAGGCATTCACTATAACAACTTAACTGGTTATTTGGATGGTTTACAAAAAGCAGTACATTCTCCATACCCGCCATTTAGCCGTTTAGGGTTAAATGATGCCTCTGGTGAACCATTGCAAATTAATGATCATGTTTTACAAATCGAGAATGAATATTACAGTCTCGTGCGTCCAAAACAAGTTCCTCAAGCGGGTGAAACACCATCTCAGGCCTTGAAAAATCGAGGAGTGGGGTATGTTGAACTTCGTGCAGTAGACGTGAATCCATATTCGGCAATTGGGGTCAATGAAACAACAGCAGGTTTCCTTGAGGCATTAGCGCTTTATTGTTTATTAAGCGATAGTCCTGAACTGTTATGCCCTGAGCAAGATTTGATTGAGAAAAACCAGACAGAAGTGGTTAACCGTGGTCGAGCACCAAACGCAACCATTACTGATTTAAACGGGTCTTACCATATTGAAGATTGGGCACGTCAGCATATTTCTAAAATGCAGGATTGTGCTCGGTTACTCGATCAGACCTATGCAACAGATCTATACAGCTCGGCTTTAGCTGTGATGCAAGAACGTATTGATGAAGTAGATGAAACATTATCTGCTCATGTGATTGATGACACATTAAAGCATGGTGGAACCTGGAGTTTTGGTAGTCATATGGCACAGTTACATGCTGAAACTTATGAAAAGCATGAGATTAGTGCAGAGACTTTGCAATATTTTGAACAATTGGCTGTGCAATCTTTACAGCAGCAAGAACAACTTGAGCAAGATAGTCAGATCAGTTTTGATCAATATCTTGAACAATATAGATAAAAACGAGGTTTTACATGCGATTAAGTTACCGTTTGGTGAGTGGACTGCTTGTTCTGGCAAGCATTGTCGGCATGTCTTTTGCGTTGTATTTGGAACATGTAAAAGGGTTAGAGCCATGTCCGCTCTGTATTTTTCAACGTGTTGGCTTAATGGCAATGGGTTTTGTGGCGCTCATTGCATTTTTGCATAACCCAGTTTCCAATGCGATTAAACGCTTCTATGCATTTTTAGCAGGTATTGCAATTTTATGGTCAGTCGGCGTGGCAGGCCGTCATGTTTGGATACAGCATTTACCAGCAGACCAAGTACCAAGCTGTGGACCGGGTTTAAATTATTTAATCGATGCTTTACCGATGAAAGCAGTTTTACAAGAAGTGCTTTCTGGTTCAGGTGAATGTGCGGCAATTGACTGGACTTTTTTAGGCCAGTCTTTACCAATGTGGTCATTGGTTTATTTCGTTTTGCTTTTGCTGGTCTGTTTATGGCAGTTATTCCGTTTTTATCCAGTATTTAAGACTGCTAAAAAGTGAGTTTAACGCGATTAAAAAAAGCTCAACTTAAGTTGGGCTTTTTTTAATCATATTAGAATAAGTGAGAATATAAGAAAAATTGATAAAAATAACGCATAATTTTGTAGACAGATAGTTCTGTTTTTTATAAAGTGCAGCCGTTTATATATCCTTATGATTATAAAAAAATGCTTTTTAATATATTTAGTGTCTTGGAAAAAATAGGGCTAAATGCTCAGAAACGTGCTATCCATGTACAGTTTTCTAATGAACTACTCAATAACCAAATATTCTTACAACGTATAGAAGGCCAACATCAGCTGAATGGTGGCCTAATGGCAGAGTTGATTTGCCTTTCAACCAATGCCCAAATTGCATTGAAGCAATTTATTGGCGTTCAAGTCGCTGTTGATCAGGTCACAGATTCGGGCCAATTGTTCCGAACAACAGGTATTGTGACCGAAGCCAGTTATGGACAAAGTGATGGTGCTTTAACGCTTTATAAGCTGACTATAGAAGACGCGACAAATTTATGGCACAAACGCCGTAATAGTCGTGTTTTTATGAATAAAAGTATCGTAGAAATTACCGAAGTTTTATTTAAAGAGTGGCAAGAAAAAAGTCCACTGTTTGCTGCGAGTTTAAGTCTAGACTTGAGTGGGTTAAGTCAAAATTATGATATTCGACCTTTCACCATGCAGCACAATGAGTCTGACTATGACTTTCTTACGCGCTTATGGCGAAGTGAAGGCATTAGTTGGCTCATTGATGAGTCAGAGCTTTTTGTTCCACATTTTACTGCGCCCATACAAGCTCAAAAACTAAGATTAATTGATGACAATAGCCAGTATCAGGCTTTAGAGCGTCGTAGTATTCGCTATCACAGAAGCAGTGCAACCGAATATCAAGATAGTATTACTGGTTTTGTTGCAGTGCGAAGTTTGCAACCGACTGCCGTACATGTACAGCGCTGGCAACCAGATGCACTTGCACAAGAAGAGGGTAATGGTTCGGTTGTTACCACGCATACACATTCGGATAACTTTGATTCGGCCACTTTAAGTCTTGAACAAGCATGGCATGTAAGCCCCGCTTGGATGCAAGATTTAAAAGGGGAAGATCAGGCAACCGCTTCAGGCAGTAGTCAATTAGAAAAACTAAATCAGCACTTCACCGACATGCATGCGAGTCGGGCTAAATACTTTAAAGCCTATAGTAGTGTTCGCGATAGCCAAGTCGGCTATTGGTTTAACCTACGCGAACACCCTGAAATTGATCAGCACGAAGGGGCAGATCAAGAGTTCCTGATTATTGCTAAAAACTTTTATAACCAAAATAACTTGCCTAAAGATCTACATCAGCAGGTTAGCCAGTTATTAACCCAAAGTCGTTGGGATCAACATGGTTATGATGATATAGAGCGTCAAGGTAATGAGCTGACTCTAATACGCCGTCAAATCAAAACTGCCCCTGAATATAATCCAGAACAGCATCGGCCAATAGCCTACCCACAAAGAGCGAAAGTCGTGGGACCTGAGGGAGAAACTATTCATGTCGATGAATGGGGACGCATTAAAGTACGTTTTCTATTTACTCGTAGTGATGATCATGGCCATGATGGTGGCGCAGGTAGTAATGACAATGATACCGACTCGGCTTGGGTGGATGTACTGACTCCTTGGGCAGGAGAAGGCTATGGTGCACGTTTCTTGCCGCGTATTGGAGAAGTGGTTGTTATTGACTTTTTTGACGGCAACATTGACCGTCCATTTGTGACTGGGCGCATCCATGAAGCGCAGCGCTCACCAACCAAGTTCGATGTAAAAGGGCAACTTCCTGCAACTAAAAAACTGAGTGGGATTCGCAGTCAGGAAATCAATGGAAGTGGCTTCAACCAATTACGTTTTGATGATACAACCGGACAAATCAGTACCCAACTCCAAAGTAGCCATGCAGCAACACAGCTGAATTTGGGTAATTTAAGCCATCCGAAAGAACAAGAGACGAGCCAAGGCCGTGGTGAAGGCTTTGAACTGAGAACAGACGCTTGGGGAGCTGTACGTGCAGGTAAAGGCATGCTCATTAGTACCTATGCACAAGAGCAGGCGATTGCAGACCATTTAGAGGCTGCACAAGCACAATCTTTACTTTCACAAGGCTATGAAAGCATGAAAATGCTCAGTGAAGTTGCAGCCAAGCAACAAACTGATGCTTTGAACGTGATTAATCGCTTACCTAAATTTATCCAGTCGCTTGAGCTAAAAACCACAGGACAGGCATTAAATAGTACGATAAATCTATTTAAAGAAGGCATTAATAACGATCCTATTCACGCTTTAAAAGACTGTGGCGGCTTTATTCAAGACATTGGTGCACTAGGTGGAAATGCAAAAGGCGTTGTAGATGAATTTAATGCTTTCTTTACCGATGCCAAAGATGCGGTAGAAAATTTAAAAGCGTTCATCGAAAACGTTGAAGAACATGGTGCCGACATCGTTAAAGGTAAACTTGCCAGCATTAAAGACCGCATTCATAAAAATCCATTTGAAAGCATTCAAGAGGTCGGAAAAGTCTTAGCCAATGTTGAGACTAAAGACTTTGACATGATGAGTGTATGTGGCACTTTTAGTAAAGGCAGTAAATTGGAAGTATCACCTTCTAAAGCATTGAGTTCTTTACAAGGCTTTATGGAGGGTTATACCCAAGGTTTAGAAAGTAGTTCCGATACTAAACAGCAAGAACAAGGCAAAATCTTTAGACAGGCCTTGATGTTATTAGCATCGCCAAATGGCATTGCGTTGACGACACCTGAAAATATTATTCTGCAAGCTTCGCAAGATATTGCCGAAAGTGCCAGCGGTTCAATTAATTTGAGTGCACAGAAAAATATTATTGGGCATGCACAAGACAAAATTAGTTTGTTTGCCGCTCAAAAAGGTTTGCGTGCTTATGCAGCAAAAGGAAAGCTCGAACTACAAGCGCAAGATGATGCTATTGAAGCAATTGCGAGAAAAGTGATTAAAATAATTTCGACAGAGGATAAAATCGAGCTTAGTAGTGCGAAAGAAATTGATATTAAAGCGGGAGGTAGCCAGCTTATTGTGAATGGAAATGGAGTGTTCATAAAAACAGGTGGTAAGTTCGAAAGTAAAGCTGGACAGCATATTTTTTTAGGCGGCGAAAATATTTCTATACCCAAGTATGATTTACCAAAGATAGAAAAAAATAGATTTAGTTTGAGATTTGCTCCTTTTGGTAATGATATTAACTTTGATTTAATGGGATTCATTAATCAACCTTACAAAATTATTAATAAAGAAAGCGGAGAAATACTTTCAAGCGGGATTATCACTGGAAAAAAATTGCCACGAGTTTTTAGTGATAGTGAAGATGAGGTTGAATTGTCGATTAGTGAGGAATCATGGAAACTCGATGTTCAAGTATTGTCTCCTAGTGAAGAAAAAAACTTTGAAGATGAGGTTGAAGATGTAGAAAATTTATATTGCGAATTTGATGATGATAATACTGAACATGGTTTTCTTGACTCAGATTTAATAAATTCAATAATAAATAAGTAGGAATTAAGTATGACAAAATTTATTAAAGCTTCACATGATAGACCGACATTAACTGTTCAATATATTGGAGATGATGGAAAAATTTTATTAAGAACAGGGGGGACAATTGCGTGGAGATTTAACAACCCAGGAAATGTAAGACCAAAAAATAACGGAATGTATCCAGGTCAAATTGGTACTGGGAATACGAAAAGTGGAAACTTTGCTATTTTTGAAAGCTATGAAGTAGGTAGGCGTGAAAAAAAAGCTTTACTCAGACGTAAATATAATAATTATTCATTAAAAGATGCTTTATATATTTACGCACCACCTGAAGAAAATGATACGGAAGCATATATTGCTTATTTGGTAAAACATACAGGATTTACGCGTTCAACTGTATTATCATCATTAGATGATAAAGGAATTGAAAAATTAATGGATGCTATGGAGCGTAAGGAGGGCTACTATAATACAAATACACAGCCACCCCGTTCTGATAAATGGATTAGTACCACTACCGTAAATGTTAGCAATGGCTCTAGTCCATTAGCTGATCAAAAAATTATAGTTAGTCATAATGATAAAAAGAAAGAATATGTCACCAATAAAAATGGAAATTTGCCACCAATTCCCCATGCTAAACAAGGGGATAAAATATTTTTTAGTACTATAGTAGATGGTTGTGAAAAATTAATTGGAGAGGTTGCGACTTCCGCTGAATCTCAAGTGGTTAGCTTGGTTAATAATGCAGCCCGTTTTACTAGTAAATTAATGCCTCAAAATGGTTCTTTTAGTGCAAAAAAAGATGATATACCACGAATTGAGTATATTGTTGTCAATGGAGATGTGCTATCAAAAATAGCAAAGCGTTTTCGTGTTACCGCACAACAAATACAACAATGGAATAATATAAAAAATGCGAATGAAATTTATGCAGGACAAACACTTGCAATAGGGTATTTTGCAAAAAAAAGTAATGAGCAACAAAAAGGTAAAAATAGAAATAGTTCTGTAGGTATTTATAAAGTTAAGTCTGGTGATACAATTTCTAAGATTTGTAAATTGAAAGGTATCTCAATTGAAAGCTTTATGAAAGTAAATCCAAAAATTAAAGAAAGAGATACGATTTTTGCTGGTCAAATAGTTACAATACCAACATCTATTTCTAGTACTCATACTAAGCCAAAAAGTACAATAACAAAACAAGCCACTCATACTACTTCTAATTTAAGTAGTAATATTCAAAATGTTACAAGAAGTAAGTCAGGAACAGGAGAGGGACTAGCGATTTTACCTGTAAGTAATCGAGAAGCTCCTTGGATGCCCATTGTAATTCGTGAATTAAAGCAATGGTATGGTAAAAGAGAGGGGGTGATTACTAAGCAAGATAACTATCATATATTGACAGGTAGTCAAATCAATACGTTGGTTGGTTCAAATCAAGCGTGGTGCGCATCGTTTGCAAATTATTGTTTACAAGAAGCAAAATATGCAAAATCATCTCAGCCAGCGAGTGCATTAAGCTTTCGCCGTGATACAAAAAATTTTGTTAAAATTACAAAGCCTATTTTTGGCGCATTGGCTACTATCCCCACTTCTTCTGGAGCTAATCCAGAAGCTAGCTCTGGTTTAGGTCATGTTGGTTTTGTTTATTGTTTAGATAAAACAGCTGGACGATTTCTTATAATAGGTGGAAATCAGGATGATCAAATCACAATTGCAAGTAAATCCATATCAGCTTATCGATTCTACATACCAAAAGCTTATCAAGAATTTGCAAAATCTCAAGTTTTGGAAAAGAAAATGTCAGTTGATGATCTATATGGAGCTCTTGGGCTAAAAGCAGTGCGTACAGGAAATGCTACAAGGTAAAATTAGGATATATTTATGAAATTTAGTGTTATTTGCGTATTATCTTCCCTATTTTTGTTAAGTGGTTGTTCACAATCAGAAACTCACAGTATTAACTTAAATGAAGAGTCTAAGCAAAAAAAAGAAACTCGTGATGCAAGTGTCAGTTCACCTATCTTGTATATGAAAAATGCAGAATCCTCCGGCCAAGAAATTACAACAAAAGAGCAGGCAGAGTTTTATCGGATTTTGTTGAAGAAGTTAGATGGAAACAGATTTTTAGTTCAGGATTTTTATATTACAGGGAAAAAACAAACAGATCCCTATATCTTAACTGATGGTAAATTAGATTATGTTTATAATGAACAAGCCGATACATCATATTATCCAAGAGAAGGTTCAAGAGTTGTATGGTATGAATCTGGAGATAAAGCAGCGGAGACGGAATATCATGAACATAAAGAAAATGGGTTATGGCGTGTTTGGTATGAAAATGGGAATTTAAAGGAAGAAACAAATTATAAAGCAGGTAAAATAAATGGAATCACTAAAACTTGGAATGAAGATGGGCAATTAACAGGGGAGTGTAGTTATAAAAATGGTTTAGAGGATGGCCGATGTTATGAAAAATATACAATGAACCCTCAAGCATTTATTTATGATGGTACTTATAAAAAAGGAGTTAAAGTGGGTGAGTGGAAAGAGTGGGATGAGGATGGTAAATTGGTAAAAGTAGAGAACCATGATGATTAATTTAAAACTAAACGCATTTTTTTTTGTTCTAGTAGCAA
This sequence comes from Acinetobacter sp. AOR12_HL, assembly GCF_027855275.1. NCBI lineage: Bacteria > Pseudomonadati > Pseudomonadota > Gammaproteobacteria > Moraxellales > Moraxellaceae > Acinetobacter > Acinetobacter sp. AOR12_HL. The sequence continues at coordinate 119,116 of NZ_JAKTIJ010000039.1, forward strand.
ACGTCATATTTTTATCGCAAGCAATTGCGAGTGAAAACTCTACAATTCTAAGCGGTTATATACTCAACAAAAAAAGTATAGATGAGCAAAATAAAGTACATCCTTATGATGTAGTTTTATTACCTGTCGCTCAAAATTTTTATTTAAAAGAAGAAGATGAGGAATATAAAAAGATAAAAGAGATCCAATTGAACTATTTAGATAAAAAATATAAAATCGAATATAAAAAGCCAGTAAAAATAATATGTAAAAATTTATATTCAGCTGATTCAATGTTTCATTATACTAATTTAATTTGTGTGGTTGATAAAATAAGTTATATAAAGTAGTAATTTGATATAATTTCGATGAGAATAATACCATTTTCTTTTAAATAGTGAAGATAAATGGTATTTAATTAATTTGAGTTTTATACATGAAAAATTTAAATTTTAATATATGGTAGTGATATGCTATGTGTTTGTAATTTATTTAAATATTCCTAAAAAATAAACTTATTGACATTAAATTTAATTTTTATAAAATTTATAAACAATATGTAAGTTTGTTGTATTTAACTTTAATTAATTTGTATTGTTTAAATATAAAAACTGTAAAATGTATAAAGATATTAAAGGAATATAGTGCAAATATATATTAATAAGCTTTCTAATATTTTTTTAGTCTCGAGTTTGAGTATCTGCTCAAATGCTGCAGATTATAAACCATAACGGTTAGATGAGAAAACAATATATAGTAATAGTAAATATAGTCTAAACAATTTATATTCTGTCATAAAAAAACTATACTGAAGAGTTAATTATATAATATGAATAAGTTAACTAACACCTACAAAGATACTCATCTTCATTTTCAGCTAGAAGTATATTTTTTTTAGAGGTAGAATTAGACGAAAGATTTCCCAATAGCATTATAAATGTAAATTTGCCGTATTAATTTTGAGGTACTTATGAAAAATCTAAATTCTTTTGCAATGGTGATAGCTTGTAGTGTATCTTTCAATATTTGTTATGCAAAAGACAATAGCGAGTGGAACGATTATTTACAAGATTCTACCCAAATAAATTCACCTATAGAATATATAGATTCTTATAATAAATATACAGTTATAAATCCTAATTTAAAAATTAAATTAGTAGATTTTGGTAATATTAGTAAAACTAAAAAAGATATTAAATATTCTTTAAAAAAATATGGAGTTCAAATTTTAAATCGGAAAGAGGTATATAATATTTTTGAAGGTAAAGTTCCTTTAAAATCTAATGTTGACTTTACATTGTTATACAATGATAAAAATATTGTGGTTTTTAGAATTCGGGAAAATAGTAATATAGATTATGTGAAAGAACCATATAAAAATTTTACTGCAAATGCATATTTTTATAATTTGATAAATAATAAATTTATTGAAGTACCAGTTTTGAATTCAGATAGTGAGGATAAAAGTAAGTCGACCGATATCTTACAAGGAGATCAGTTAACATATGATTCAAAAAAAGGACAATATATTTATCTAGCAAATATAAAATCTTATAAAACAGGAAAAACTCAATCTATAAAAACTATTTTTAATAGTAATTTAAAGTGTATTTCATCTACTTTAGGATGTGAGACAATAGGGGTTCTTCCTGCTACAAAAGCTAATTAGTGTAAAAAGCCCAACATAAGTTGGGTTTTTCCAATATCTTTTAAATCTTTAAGTACATACAAGGTCTGCTATCAATTATAAATTTCAAAATGATTTAAGCTTTAAAAGATAGCTTTATGTGAATCTGGAACTTTTTAGTAAAGGTAGTAAATTGAAAGTATCACCTTCTAAATCATTGAGTTCTTTTAAAAGCTTTATAGAGGGTTATACCCAAGGCTTAGAAAGTAGTGCAGATGCGCACAACAAGAACAAGACAAAATTAGTTTGTTTGCTGTACAAAAGGGTTTACGGGCTTATGCAGCAAAAAGAAAGCTCGAGCTGCAAGCATGAGATGATGCTATTAAAGCAATTGCTAAGAAAGTCATCAAACTAATTTCTTCTACTGAAGAAAAAATGAGCTTACAAGTCTTAAAGAAATTGTATTAACAGCAGGTGGGGCACAGCTTAAAATTAATGCTAATGGTGTATTTTTAATAATAAGTATAAAAGTAAAGCTGGGCAGCATTTGTTTACGATTAGGGGAATAGTAAATGCTGAGTTGTTAAAAATAATTGAGAGTGAAGTTTTTAGTCGAGATTTAAATATAATGATATTTGCAATTTAGAAAATTTAAAAGATTAAATTAGATTTAAAATCATGAAAAAATAATAAGAAATATATCGGGATGTTGTCTAAAATTCAATTTATGAGTAGTAGTAATAATAAAATTATTATAAAATCAAAGGGGTAAATGAAGTGCCTTATAATTATAATATAGGGTAGGTAATGGAATTCAAAATCAGCTTAAAGAAGCTTTAGATAGTGAATATAAAGGTGTCTTAAAAGATAAATCTAATCAATTTGGAGTAAAAATGAAACGTAGTCTAATATTGCTACTGAGCACATTTATCTCAATACAAGCTTTTGCTGAAGACAACGCATGTGAAAAAATTTGGGATAGTTTCAAGCATAAGAATGAAAGTATCAAAATTGATAAAGTTACTGTCCTATGTAAACAAATTTGGGAAGATACTAATAAAGCAAGATTAGTAAAGACTGTTGGCTTAAATCCAAAAGATGCTCAATGGATGTCAACAGGGGAGTGTCAAATTATTGAAGTTAATAAAAATAAATATCAAGTTTATTATGCTTATCTAAAAAATGACCATAGTGATATAAGTATTATTAATGATAATAAGGGCAATTATTTTTCATATTTCAGAAATTTAGGCCGCTATGATATATTTGAAGATAAGTTTTTTCCAACAAAAAAAGCAAATAAAAATGGTGTGGAGTTAAGTTGTCCTGGTTTGGGGAGTTTTGAGGAATTAAAACCTATTTTAAGCTCATATATCAGTAATAAAAAAATTGATATTAAGCGATTTAGTTTTGAGGACTTAAATAAATAAAAATAGTAAATCTATAAATCAAAAATCATATCCATTAACGCGATATAGAGCTGGATTGGACACATTGATATTAATTCTTTATTAAATTTTTTGTAGCATCCTGCTAAACAAATTCAGATCATTGGAGAATGAATAGAACCTATTTGCAAACGATTAAGAAATAAAAGCTTTAATGGATACTATAGGAGAATAATAAGTAGAATTGAAATTACTGAATCGGATACTACTCAAGCATTCCTACTATTAAAAAAGGTGATATGGGAAGATAGAGGGTCAGAGTATGATGTCATTGATTATTCCAGTGCGTGCATTCATATATTCTCAGTTATTATCCTGTGTGCTGTTGTAGGTAGAACTAAAATTTCATTATGGCGAATATTTGTAAAGCCAATCCTCAATCTATTTCCAGTGGTAAAAGTGAGTTAATCAGAGCAGTTCATATTCGCTTAGCAAGTTTTGGTGGAGTATTACTAAAAGATGAATTTACAAAGCTAACTGTAAAATGTATTAAACAATTCCAATGGGATTATAGGGAAGCAGATATTTAAAAGATTTATGGTTCTGTTCTGACTGTTTTATATAAACTCAGAGATGAATAGAAAATAACTTGTTCTTTTTATTCAGTGGAATAACATTGTAGGAAATATTCAAGTTTTGGCCGTAGTAGATTTACACCCTGCCGTTAGTATAATTATTAACTAAATAAAAAAACCTATAATTTATCACCAAATGATACTACAAGAATGTTTACTGTTGCTAAGTACTAAATATTATTCTAGGACCTATGCGAGAAGCTAAATTTAAGTTGGTCTAACTGGAAAAGAAAAGTTTAATACCAATTTACAAGAGCGGATTTTCCGGGAATATTTGATACCTTCAAAGAGACCAACTTTAGGTGCATTTGTATTAGATGGGAAAGGTACCCAATATGAAGCTTCAAAAGAATGGGCATCAATAGCTACACCTCATGGATTGAAAATTGGTAAAAAGAATGTTGTCTATGTTTCAGATGGAACAAAATCTTTTTATGAAAGTAAGGCCAATCATGCAAATATGGGCTCTACAAAAATGGTTAAAGAAATTTTGGAAAAAATTTTGAAATATCATCAACAACATCAAAAGTGAGATGAACAGTGAAAAGACTAATATACGTATTATTATCTGCAATAGGCCTTACAGTAGGTTGTAATGCTAAATCAGTAGAGCCAAAAAACCTGAAGACTATTAAAGTTGAGCCTTGTGGTTTTGATTATGATGTGGATAACTATTATTGTAAAAAAGATAAACTAAAAATTTTTGAAAATAATATTGGTATGCAGCCAGATTTTAACAAAGATTATTCTGTAATAAAGATTGAGGATGGTAAATATTATAGATTGGCTGTATTAAACCAAAAAAATTATGTGGTTTATCCTCTAAATTATCAAATAAGTAAAAATAAAGCTAACTTTAATTATTCTGTTGAAAAAGATGAATTGTGTATAGCTGGAGATTTATACTCTTATAGAGATACATATTTAAATTCAAAAGCATGTTTTAAAATTATTGATGATGCTTTTGTAAAGGTTAGTATTGTAGAAAATATAAATCAAAAAACTAATAATAAGTCACTAGTTTATTTAAAAACTCCAATTTCCTCAGATTTTTTCTCCAAATGTAACGAGAAAAACTCAGCTAAGAAATGCACGCAACTTGAAAATTCTAATAATCGGGCTTACTCTTTCTCTGAATTAGAAAAAATATCTCCCGATTTTATAAATATACTTAAGGACACAAAAGTAGATTCGTTAAATGTAAATACATTTAGATTCCTTCCTCAATTCAAAGATAGCTTTTATTCTATTGCTGAAAAATATATTGATACAGATGAAAGTTCTAGTTCTGAATTTTATTTAATAAAAATAAAGCCTGATTTAAAAGTAGAGAAAATAGGAGATTATTACTCAATTGATAGTTCAGGAGTGATAACTTATAAAGATGAAAATGGTAAAATTTTAAAGAAAAATTTAAAATAAGAATTGTCTTAAAAATTAGACTAATATATTCTTTTATTGTACCCCAATAGATTTGGGGTACAGATAGAAATTTTTAACGAAAATTTTGAGAATATTAGTTATATTTTTTATTGTTACATAAATGTCAAAGTATTTTTTGCAAGGAAGATATTCAAAGAGTAAATATTTCTCCTATTAGTTTCAAAAAATGTAAATAAAAAATGTTGCGATGTTTTTATAATTTTTCTTGTAAAATAAGATATCAGCTTAGGTATAATTTATGAAATACAAATTATTTACATTTATTTTTCTATCCTTTTTCTTTAGTGTTACAAATGCAAGTAACGATGAGAAATGTTTTGAAGACTCAAAAAGTTTAATCACAAACTTATATAAAAACTATCCTGTGGATGGAAATAAAATTATTGAGAGTGCTGATAGAAAAACTATTTCTAGGTTTTTTTCTAATCAATTAACAAATATGTTAGTAAAAGATTATACTTGTAGAAGTAATCTAAATGGTGTATGCAATATAGATTTTAATATTTTAAGTAATGCACAAGATGATATAGGTAAATTTAGTATACTACAAGCTACAGATAATATTGTTACTGTTAAATTTAATACGCCTACACATGGTGAGTTTATTGATTTTTTGATAGAAAATAAAGGTAAATGTAAGCTTATTAAGAATATAAAATACGATAATAATACTAATTTGATTAAAATTTTGCAGCAATAATATTTGTTTCTATTTAGTGAGAATACTAGTGTAATATATAAATTATGGTTGGGAAAAACAAGAAGCTTTAATATATTAGTGATGTTGTTGTAAATTTTTTATAAAATAGAAATTTGTCTGAATTTTGATTTTTATTGAAGGTACATATAGTGAGAAATAGTTTCACTAAGTTTTCTAATATTTTATTAGTCTCTAGTTTGAGTATCTATTCAAATGCTGCAGATTATAAACCACAACGGTTAGATGAGAAAACAATATATAGTAATAGTGAGCATGATCTGAATAGTATATATTCAGATATAAAAAGCTATATCAGTGATAATAAAAATGAAGTTAAGTATCTGGTAGATACTCAACGTTCTTGGTTGAAAGATAGAAATTTAAAATGTAAATTTAATGGGAAAGAAGCAAGTAGTGAAAACTATAAATGTTTAAGTGATTTTAATAGTTCTAAAATAAAAGATTTGAAAAAGTTATATTTGGACCTTGATAGTTTAGAGGGAAACCTAATAAAACCATTTAAATACACAGATGGTATTGTGAAAGAGTTAGAAACAGGTGGATGTTATTGTAGTGAAAGTACAATTAAAATTTTAAAAAACAAAATTTATATATATCAAGCTTGTGATCAAGGGTTAAAGGAGGCACGTATATATAATATTGTTGGTAAGAAAAAAGATGAATTTTCTATAGAATATCAAATTGATACGAATAATAATAAAGTTCCAGAATTTAGTTTGGTATTTGTTACTATCGGTAAAAATGTTTGGAATATAGTTCCTAAAATCTTTAGAAAAGTAGATTTAATAAATTTGAATTTTGCAATTAATTATACAACAGATAATAATCTTAAAGAGACGAAGCTAGCATGTTCAATTGACTGATATAAATTTTAAATTTAAAGACTAATATTTTTGTAAACTGAGAAAACCGCATGTTTAAATTTTTTATAATTAGTATATTAGCTTGGGCGAATGCTGCTAATGCTGAGTTTAATATAGAAAATAATCAAGATCAGCCAGTAAATGTCAAATTAGGGTATCGGAGTGTTTTAAATTCTTCCTTTATATATACTGATGTCAGCAAAAATGTAGATTTGAAAAAAATATCATTACTGTTCCATATGGCGAAGTTACAGTTTTACTAAATCCGGTTTTGAATAATAATAATGAAATAAAAGGAAAGAATTATTACTTTATAAGCTATCAACCTACAATTCTATTAGGGGAAAGTCAATATAAACTTCCTTTTGTTATTTCAGATGTTGGAGCAATTGGTACTAGTATTATTTATAATGATAATAATATTTCTATTTTTTCAATTGAAAGTTATACAAATCCTGTGTCCAATAATAATTTAAAAAAATTTAAAAGTGATATATATGTATTTAATAAAAAAAGTATAGGGATATACAATCCATCATTTTTATCAATAAATGTTAAATTAAGAAGTTTAAATGATGCTTCAATAAAATTTACAAAATTATCATCCATAAAGTATAATAAAAAAGATAAGTCATATCAAATAGTATATGACTTTCAAAAACTAACTGAAGATTTTGCTTCAACTGGAAAAGTTAATTATGAGAAATTTCCAATTCAATATTCTTTTTCCTTAATTCCTGATAAAAATAAACCTTTTTTAATTAAAGATATTGTTGAAAAGAGAAAGGGTGAGAAAAATATTGTTTCAAAAATTGAAAATAATGATATGTATTTATATTTTTTGAAATAGAGATTATTTTATATAAATTATTTTACTGCTTTTTAAATAATTGGTAATATTGAAAATATTTTCTTATTAATAAAAGTTAATACCGAATGAATAAATATCTTAAATTTATAGTTTTTACTGCTTTCATGATTGGATCTATTGAGGCTTTACATGCTGACTTTGGTCTTATTCAAGATAAGGATGGGTATGTGAATGTAAGGGAAAATTCAAGTTTAAGTTCGAAAGTTACATCTAAATTAAATAATAATGAAATTGTTTCTTGTGTGATGGATGAAGAGACTAATAATTTTTGTTTAGTTAATGCAAGTAATGGTGCAACAGGATTTGTCTATAAAAATAGAATAAATAATTTTAGTGGTTACACTTCTATTAAGCTATCTCAATATTCTAGAGAAAAGGTTATCTATAGTGATAAAAATATAATTGTAGAAGTGTATGCAAAAAAAGCTATTTCGGATCCTAAACTGTATAAAACTTTCAAAGGTAAATATAAATATTTTAATAATAAAAAGTTTTTTGGGACAGATGGTAGTCTACCTGACAATAATTTTTTACAACTTGATAAAATTATTGTTAAAGAAAAAGATAACAGAATAGAAATCAGTAGAACTGAGCTCGAGCAATATTTTTTCCCTAAAGATGGTATCGATGAGGGCAAGAACGAGCTTGCTGATTTTAAAATATATTACTTAAATAATAATATTTTTATTTTAAATACTTTTAATAATGGTGGTGCAGCAGCATATAATATCGTTTTAAATATAAAAAATGGAAAACTAGTTGCCAATAAAGCTTGGAAAGTTGAAATTTGATAATATTCATATAGTAAAGTTAGGAATGGCTATAAATATTAATTTCATTAGTGATGTGAGAAAATAGAAGTGATTTATAAAAAATTAGTTTTTGTATTTTTAGTAGGTTTTAGCTTATCTACTATTCAATATCTAATTGAAGGAGCTTATGCAAATTCTTTTGAAATACAGAAAGTAAATAATAGCCAATTCATTGAATCTGCTGAAAAAATTAGAAAAATAAAAAAGGATTTAGATAATAAAATTTATTTATTATTAGATTCTGATGAGGGCTGTATAATAAGTGAAAAACCTCTTAATAAGGATATCGTAATTATCTATAAAGAGGACAAAAAATTTAAATATGATGTTGCGAATCCAATATTGAAAAAAGATAGTAGTGATTGTGTTTCAGAATTAGCTTTTGTTACAGATGAGCCTAATTATTTTTATAATATTAATAAAAGAAGTAAGGAGTTAGTTCGTGGTTATGGTTTTGAATTAAGTAAGGATCAGATTCTATATAAAAATAATAAAATTAGAGGAGTTGATTTGATAGGGGATGGAATTCCTAATATTGTAACTGAATGTTTTTCAAATGAAGGGGCACATTTTAATATTTTGGGAGGGCATAATAATGAAGAAAAATTGTTACATCGTTATACTTACCTAGATATGAACTTACAAGCCTCGTGTACTGAAAATGAAGAAATATATAGTAAAGGTTTGTTAGATTTAAGAAATAAATATAGAGAAAATTAATGAAAAGTATCTGATAATATTAGCGATAAATGAAAATTTAATTTAAATAGCATAGGGACTTTTATTACTAAAAGTGCCTATACTATCTTTATTTAGTCGTTAGAAAGTTTATATTAACAATATTCATATAATAACTTTTAAATCCAATTTAATATTTTTAAATTTTTGATTTTTATATTTTTAATTTTGTTATTATCGCCGTTAATTAAATAGGGCAGTTTAGCGCCAATCAAAATAGGTAAGTCATCATCAATATCATCACTGTATGTTGCAAACCAAGGTTGTTTGATATCAAGCTTATTCAATCTTTTTACTTTTTCTTCAGCCCTACAATGTGTTCCACTTACCCATCCTCCTAGTTTATTTTGTAAAGGAGTACCAATAATTCGTACATCTAGTTTGGTAGACTCGAGTAAAATGCTCGCTAACTTTTCTGGTGCAGCAGTGGCAATAAACACAATTCTTCCATTGGCTAAATGATCTTTAACTTCGGCTATACCTTGCTTAAACCAATATAATGAACTGGAAGTAGTTTCATTGATATTTTTAGAGAAATTTTTAAAGCTGTATTCTAATTCTTCTTCATTTAAGCTATACGTTGCAATCCATAAATACAATGAAGCACCTTTAGATTTATATTTCTTAAATTTCATAAGAGGTAAAGCGATGGGCGTAACAATAAGTGCAGCGATAAATCTAAAAATATTAGATTTCAATTTATCTGTTAACCATGCCTTTGCAGAGTCACCCGATAGTAATGTCCCATCCAAGTCAAAAACAACAATTTCTTTCATATATTTCTCTAGATTTGGTAATTGTGATAAGAATTAATTTTCAAAAAGAGTATTTTTAATAGTTGATTTATAAAACAATAAAATATTTTATTGTATTGTAATTTGGTTATAATGGTTTGACTTGATTATTTATAAGTTAATTAAATGAAAAAATTTTGTTTATTATTGCTGGCTCTTTCTGTTACCACATTTGCAAATGCAGATAAGTGGAATGGTACTTATCATTATTATAGTTCAGAAGAGTTGCCGGGTGGTAATGTTGCGACGATAGAATCGGTTTTAACACTAACACCAAAAAAGTGTGAGTATTCTATTGCTGGCTTTCAGGTTGATAAATCTTATATATGTAAAGTGAAAGAGAAAAATAACGAACTATATTTCTTTAAAGTTCAAAGTGGTGAAAAGTTAGGAAAAGTAGTCTTTAAGAAAGGAAAATATTATCTTTATTCCGATGAAGTTTTAGATATCAAAGATAATCTATTTTATAAGGATAAATAATTGATATAGGGTTCTTTATAACCTTTTCTATTTTTAATATTTGAAAAAGTAAGAAAAGATTTAAAATTTTATAAAAAAGCGCAACATAAGTTTACTTTTTATATATCTTTACAGTTCATTGTTAACATTTAAGCATATGGCTCGGCATATCTAAGATAAAGGTTTTAATACCTAAGTGATGAAGATATTGATGGAAGTAATTGTAGGATAGAATATGATTGAAATATTTAAGCGAAAAATAACGGAAGTTACAGGATTTAATATGAAAAAGACTTTTATATCAATTTTTTTATTAAGCGGAATTATGTTTAGTTTTAATATATACGCAAATGATGATACTTTTGTAGTTTCTGCAAAATGTAAGGATGAATATAGTTCTAATTGTGACATTGTCAAAACTATAAATAGTAAGAATGAAATAGTTATAAAAGATGTCAAACTTTTAAACATTTCAAAAATAAATAAAAATTTATATAAAGTAAAAACATCTTGTGGGTCTCCATGTTTAGTTACGCTTTTCTATAGTCAAAATAAAGAGGATTCTACAGACGAATTTATTGCTATTGATAATAAAAATAATTGTTTAATTGAAAGTGATAGTCAGAAAAAAGTCATTTATGCTAGAAAATTGTTTACAAATAAGCCTAGAAAAATTGTCGATTTAAAAACCAAAGAATTTAATGGGTTGTTACAAAGATTTGATTATTATATTTATTTTAAGGAAAGAAGTTTTTTCTTACCTGATGGTAGTTTAAATTTAATTGCAAATGATTATGGGGATATATTGGTTAAAAAGAAAATAAAAAATCCTTGTGGTGGTGATAAGAAATAATTTATTTAGTGCCTTTAATTGATAGAAATACTAATTTTCTTTTAGGTCTAGTGTAAATGTTAAAAAAAAGTATCAGAATTAATTTCTGGTTGGAAAATTGAGTCTTTTGATGATTAAGAGATTAGTGTTCATGGTTGTAGAGAAAAGCATAAACATGCTTAAAAATTTAAAAAATAAAATTATAAAATTATACCTTTTTAATATTAAGAAGCTAACTATATTGGCTCTTATATTTTTTGGATTTATTATTGGTTCGACCATCTATGCAAAAGATACATTTAATGTTGAATTGAAATGTAAAGGGCATGATCAGGAGTATTGTGATATCGTAAAAAACTCTGATAATCAAACTAATTTTATTTTAAGAGACATGAGATACCCTGAGGTTGACCAAGTAAATGAAAATATTTTTCATGCTTATGGTAGTTGTGGTTCACCATGTCAATATCACTTTTTTATAAGTAAAACACAGGAAGATCAGACTAAAGAATTTATTGCTTTAGATAAAAATAATAATTGTCTAATTGAAAGTGACTCTAAACGGAATCTTATTTATGCTAGAAAATTGTTTAATAAAAATAAAAAAATGATCGTTGATTTAAAAAATAAAGAATTTAATAATGTTCCAATCGATATTGCTATATATAACTCATTTCAAGAAAGATCATATTTTGATGAGCAAGGACAGCTACATTTAGTAGCCATGTTAGCAGATGTTGATAAAAATGGTGATAGTTTATACTTTAATAAAATAATCAAGAAAGCTTGTGAATAATAAGATGATTGATTGTGGAGGGTAAAATGTTTTAGCTAACTTGAATGCTATCTAAAAATATTATTTGATTTCTAAAATATAAGATAAGCTTGAATGTAAGATAGTAGTAAATTTTTTTGAAAATTTTAGAATAAAGGTCTAAGTTAATAATGAAATTATTAAAGATAGCAGTAATGACATATCTTTTATTAAATAGCATAAATTTATATGCAGAAAGTACGAAAGAATGTATGAAGTATTGGAGTAAACCAGCAGTACAAGTGAGTGTGCTGCCAGACGTCCAATGTTCTGATGTCTGGGATGATAGTTTTAGCCTAGAAAATAAAAAACTAGTAAAACAAATAGGATTTAATCTAAAAGATAAAAATTGGATTTCTACTGGTTCATGTAGCCATATCCAGTATAAAACTAAAGACTATTATATTTATTGGGCTGATATGAAAAATAATAAAACTGATCTTATTATGATTTATAGTCCTAATAATTCATTTGCTTACTCAAGAGCATTAGATCAAAAAAAAATTAAAGAAGGATTCAAAATAGAGGACTCTATCGACGTAAATTTGTCTTGCGGTAAAATAGGGGAAGATATAAATATTATATCTGTCTTAAATGGATATTTACATAAGGAAACATCGATTAAGAATATTTCTAAATATAAAATTTATGACAGATTTAAATGATTGTAAACTATACAATTTAGAAGAAGCCCAACAAAAGTTGGGCTCTATTTACGTCTCTACAATTCCTTCCAAATCTTCGAGCGTATAGTTCGGCATATCAATAATATGGGTTTGAATACCGTCTTGCACATAATCATTTACATGAGGATATAACCAGCGAGTAATCTGTTCAGCAACACTCGAGTGATACTGAATTTCAAAGTGATTTAAGCCATAAAACACGGCTTTATGAGAGTCTGGAACTTTAAGCTGAAAACGTGGATTAGGATGTTCACCTAGTGCGCTTTTTACACTCACTAAGTAATCGCCAATCACGGTAAGCGCTTTATTACGCACCTTTTCAAACTCGAGTGTTCCTGCCACTAAAAAGGTATTGATATGGGAAGGTAGAGGAGCTGGAGCACGGTTGTCATCCATCATGCCAATACGGGCATCCATATATTCCCAGTCATCATCTCGAACACTACCATGGCGTAGGTCTAAAATCCCATTACTACGGATGTTAACCAGCTGACCAATTAGGCCAACAAATGGAAAAGCGCCTAGCCGATCTTGTAGTGCAAATCCAAAACGCTCAAGTACTGCACCGTGGTGGGGAGACCCAATACAGACGAGGTTTTCGACCATATGAATCCATTGGTACATATTTTGTTTACCGTAAAACAGTGCGCTACGGGAAACTAATCCACCCATGCTATGACCAATTAAATCAATGCTGGTAATTCTTGGATTACGCTGTACTAAATCTTCTAATAAATTTGAGAAACTGCGGCCATTGGCTGAAATACGGCGGCCTGTATTGTAATTTAAATACAGCATCGTGTTGTGATCACGCTGCGCTAACAAACGCTCACCAATCCCGCCATAATGTGCATTTGACCAAGTAAGATGGTTCATGCACAAACCATGAACTAAAATTACAATACGGCCTGCAAGTTCGCCTTGTTGGATTGCACCGTAGTGGTCGTATAGAACCATTGGCAAGGCGAGGGGACTATGTTGTTTAAGTAGATAGTCTCCGAAAATACCATTTAACACTCCTACTAAAAAATGAAGGGTTGGTGTTAATGGCTTCTCATGAAGGGTTGGAAATTTTTCAATAATGCGACGTAATCCTGGTGCTAAAAAACAACTACCATATTTTTGTAAGGCACCATAAGAAAACTGATATGCCTTTTGGACAGAGGGCCGTTTTTGGAAATTTTTAGCATTTTGGGCACTAATACCAAAAGCATTTTTTAATACTTCAATATTAATGACTTGTATTAATTCATGTACACCATTTAAGCTGGTACTGAACAGTTGAGCTAAACCTTCTAGTACGTCGGCCTGACTAGGTGGCGTACGGTCCCATTTACAATAAGTTTCATGTAACGGTGTTAAGCTCGGCATATCTTTTCCCCATTTACGTTATAACCGACGTTTTAAGCTGTACTTTTTATGAACGGCAGCTAACGTTTCCATCTTAGTAGTTTAAATAACACATGTTTTTAAAATACTGATGAATGGTAAGTTGAGTGGTTTTTCTTGTCTGACAATAGTGTTTTTATATACAAACTGAGAACAAAAATGTGAGTTTATTCTCAATTTAGAGGGAAAATATATGAATATTATCTACCTCCATGGCTTTAATAGTAGCTCTTCTTCAATTAAAGGGCTCAGCCTTAAGCAGTATTGTAGCGAATTGGGCATAAATGTGCATTTGCCAGATTTAAATAGATCTCCAGAACAGGTAGTAGCACAGGTTTCAGAGTTGATTGAGTCTTTACAAGAGGTGGCTTTAGTCGGCAGTAGTCTTGGTGGTTTTTTTGCGACATATTTTGTCGCGAAATATAATATTCCGGCTGTACTGATTAACCCTGCTATGCAACCATGGAAGCTGTTTGATGAGTTATTTCAAGTTGAAAGCATGCCTTATAAGGTGAATGATCAATGGTCAATTGATCATGTTCAGTTACGACAGTTAGAACAACTGGAACTGAAACAGCCTGAAAATGCTGACAAAATACTCGTCTTGTTGCAACAAGGCGACGAAATTTTGGATTATCGTCAAGCACAACGCTATTATAGTGCTGCAACACCATCCTCATTGATTTTGACGGATGCTCATGGCAATCATGCCATGGAAGATTTTGAAGAAAAATTACCCTTAGTGATCGAATTCTTTGCGCACACCATCAAATAAGGAAAACGTACAACGTGACACAATATACGGCTCAATCGCTTGAAGTTCTTTCCGGTTTAGACCCTGTTCGTCGTCGTCCGGGGATGTATACCGATACTTCTCGTCCTAACCATTTAGCCCAAGAAGTTATTGATAATGCTGTCGATGAAGCCTTAGCCGGTCATGCCGACAAAATCTGTGTCACGGTTTATAAAGATGGTTCATTGTCAGTTGAAGATAATGGCCGTGGTATGCCAGTCGATATTCACCCTGAATATGGCCAAAGTGGTATCGAAATCATTTTAACCAAGCTGCATGCTGGTGGTAAGTTTAGTACCGATAACTATCAGTTTTCAGGTGGTTTACATGGTGTGGGGATTTCGGTTGTAAACGCTTTATCTACACGTGTTGAGGTAGAAGTTCAGCGTCAGGGTAATTTATACCAGATGGCATTTGAGCAAGGTGAACCTGTTGCTCCTTTAGCGGTGTTAGAAGGTAAAGCACCTAAACGTGCGACAGGAACTACTGTACGTTTCTGGCCTGAAGCTAAATATTTTGATAGTCCAAAATTTGCGTTAAAAGCACTCAAACATAATTTAAAAGCCAAAGCTGTTCTAGCTGCTGGTTTAAAAATCACTTATATCGATCAAATTAATGATGAAAAAATCGAATGGCAATTTGAAAATGGTCTTGTCGATTATTTGATGGATGAATTACAAGACCGCGAAATTTTGCCAAACCCTGCATTTGTAAGCAGTGGGCAAGCAGACCGTGCGGCATGTGAATTTGCGATTTGCTGGAATGTAGAGGGTGGCGAACAGGTTCAAGAAAGTTATGTCAACCTGATTCCAACTGCACAAGGTGGTACTCATGTGAACGGTTTGCGTTCGGGGGTGACTGAAGCGCTACGTGAATTCTGTGAGTTACGTAATTTATTACCACGTAATCTTAAACTTTCGGCTGAAGATGTTTGGGATGGCGTGAACTATATTTTATCGCTTAAGTTCCAAGAACCACAGTTCTCTGGTCAAACCAAAGAGCGTCTTTCGAGTCGTGAAGCTGCCAATATAGTTTTAAATATTGCTAAAGATGCGTTTGCGCTCTGGCTCAACCAGCATGCTGAAATTGCCATGCAACTTGCCGAAATGGCGATTTCTAAAGCAGGGCGACGCTTAAAAGCTGCGAAAAAAGTTGAGCGTAAAAAGATTGTTTCTGGCCCGGCTTTACCTGGTAAGCTGGCGGACTGCGTGGGCCAAACGCGTGAAGAAAGTGAACTCTTTATTGTTGAGGGTGACTCTGCGGGCGGTAGTGCCAAGCAGGCGCGTGATAAGAACTTTCAGGCCATCATGCCAATTCGTGGAAAAATCTTAAATACATGGGAAGTTTCTTCAGATGAAGTACTTGCTTCTCAGGAAGTTCACGACATTGCCATTGCAATTGGTGTAGACCCGGGTAGTGATGATTTATCTGAATTACGTTACGGCAAAATCTGTATTTTGGCCGATGCCGACTCGGATGGTTTACACATTGCGACTTTGCTTTGCGCTTTATTCGTTAAACATTTTCCAGCATTGGTTGAAGAAGGGCATTTGTATGTAGCAATGCCACCATTGTTCCGTATCGACATTGGTAAAGATGTCCATTACGCGCTAGATGATGAAGAGCTTGAAACCATTTTGAAAAATGTTAAAGGCAATAAGAATCCGCAAATTACCCGATTCAAAGGGTTGGGTGAGATGAACGCAATTCAACTACGTGAAACAACAATGGATCCGAACACCCGTCGTTTGGTTCAGCTTGATCTAGATGATGCACATTTAACGGCAGGTTTACTCGACAAGCTCCTTGCAAAAAAACGTGCAGCAGACCGTAAGCAATGGCTTGAGCAGAAGGGTAACTTAGCTGATATTACGGTTTAAAAATAAATAAAAAAATCCCCGCTCAATTGGCGGGGATTTTTTTATTTAAACCTAAATTGTTGGAAATCACCACAACGGGTTCTACTATTAAATTAAAAAATAGACAGATTTGTCTATTTTAATTTAGACAGTAATTTTTATCGGATGGGGAAATTGAAAAATATCACAATTTGTACCGCCTCCAATTCGATCCACTACTGCAAAATCACTCGGCGCTTCAAAGGTAAGCAAAGGATGATGCCAAGTACCTGCCCGATAATTGATACTTTGCTTGCCATCCGAAACAAAAGCACATAATTTTGAAATATCAGGAGTATTTTTGTCTAAAGCAGGGGCCACAATAATTAAAAATTTTTGTTGCTGTAATGGAATGAATGCTTGAGAGCCTTTCGGATGGCGCTCTAGCATTGAAATTTCCATAGGTAACACACTGGCCTTAATATTTCGGAAAATACTAATTCCTGCCTTTGCTTCGCCTTCAATTTCAGTTTCAACGAGCGCATGGTAGCGCTCGGTGTGTGCATCATTAATATGAAAAAAATCATGCCCGTCACAACAAATGACTTCTCCGAAGGGCTGAAAGTTCTCAATGGTTAAAGGCTGAATTTGAATATTCTTCATGATCATGACTTGGCAATTTTTCCCCATAAACGGACACGGCTAATACCACCATCCGGAATCATATTAATACGGATATGCGAGACTTTTTCATGCTGTAAAATTTCATTCATATATTCATGAATATGGTCCATTTGCATCGGTTGGGCTTCAAGTAAGTAAGACCAAAACATACTTTGTGGAATCAGCTGTGCATCGGTTGCATTTTCAAGGTAGACCGCCTGAATAGAAACTTCAGCAGGAAAGTTACCTTTAAAATGCGCCGTATCAATTTCAATTTTTTCAATTTTTCCGCTTTTACCCAATGCAAGAATACACCAGTCATAACCTGGTGCACGGCGGCGTTTGGTTTCCCACCCATCGCCCATGTTGACGCCACGGCCTGGGTTAATCAAATTACGTGGATGTCCAAAGTGCGCATCGCTATAAGCAATTACACGACCGCCATTTTCTAAGGCCAATAAATCGAGAGTCTGCTCGTGGTCGGTCACCTGAATATGAACGTCACCATAAACGCGTAAACGGGCAACACCACCATCTGGGAAAATATTGAGGCGTATATGCGTGAAAATTGCATCATTATTGACCATAAAAATATGATGTTGACTCGGCCCTAGCTCGGTATTTTCTAAAATACTCTGCCACTTTGCCCCAGTAAGGTCACCATTTGGTGCATAACATGCCTCTAATGAGGCAGAAGCAGGATAATTTCCTGTAAAAAACGTGGTGTCGATATCAAGTGTACTGATTTTTCCACTCACACCTAGTTTCACAATACACCAGTCATAGCCTGCATGACGCTTACGGCGGGTTTCCCAACCGTCCATCCATTTGCCATGATCATCAAATTTATCTTCAACAAAAATAGGTGCTTCAAATTGCAGCATACGCTTTGCTTCTGCAAAGAAATCATCTGAACACTCAATCACTTGTGCACCAATTCGGGCATCTGCCAAATTCGTTTTAGTATTCAAAATTTCAGGAAGTTCAAAAGCAGGAGCGTGCAATGTTGCCATAATGGAGTATCCGTATTTCTTGTTAAAAACATGATTTTTCATTTAAAACTGCACTCACACTGAGCGTGTTGAGATGAGTTTTATACATAAATATATAAGCATGGTGCATGCCAGTTTTGTGGAAAAGCTAAATAAATTTTGAACGATGGCATGTTTTTAGCATAAGCACCCTATAGGTGAATATCTATAGGAGCGTGTTATGAATGTGGTGATTATTGGTGCGGGAATGGGAGGTCTAACCACAGGCATTGCATTAAAGAAATTTGGTCACCAAGTTCGTATTTTTGAGCAAACTGAAAAGATTCTTCCGGTCGGCGCCGCAATTTCGCTGTGGTCAAATGGTGTGAAATGTCTGAACTATCTGGGATTAACTGACAAAATCGCCAAACTTGGTGGACAAATGGATGACTTGGCCTATGTAGATGGTTTAACTGGAGATGTGATGACACAATTCAGTTTACGACCATTAATTGAAGAAGTAGGACAACGCCCTTATCCGGTTGCACGTGCCGATTTACAAAATATGTTAATGGATGAGTTTGGTCGGGATCAGATTTATTTAGGCAAAAAAATGGTCAGCCTTGAAGATAAAACTGATTTTGTAGAGGTTCATTTTGCTGATGGTAGCTCAACACAGGCTGATTTACTCATAGGGGCAGATGGTACGCATTCAATGACTCGGGCCTATGTGTTAGGTCAGCAGGTACAACGTCGCTATGCAGGTTATGTGAACTGGAATGGTCTGGTTGAAATATCCGAAGATTTAGCACCAGCTCAGCAATGGACGACTTATGTAGGAGAGGGCAAGCGCGCGTCTCTGATGCCAGTTGCGGATGGACGTTTTTATTTCTTTTTAGATGTACCTTTACCAGCAGGGTTAGAGAATAATCGGGATGAATATAAAAAACTTTTAAAACAATATTTTGCTGATTGGTGTCAACCAGTGCAGCAGCTTATTGAGCGCTTAGACCCGCAAAAAACCAATCGGGTTGAAATCCATGATATTGAACCGTTCACACAGTTTTATAAAGGTCGTGTGGTGATTTTAGGTGATGCTGCACATAGCACGACACCTGATATTGGGCAAGGCGGTTGCCAAGCTATGGAAGACGCGATTTATTTAGCGCGGTCTTTGCAAATTAACACTTTGGGACTAGAAGATGCTTTACGCCGCTATCAAAACAAGCGTAATGAACGTGCCAATGAATTGGTGCTTCGTGCGCGCAAACGCTGCGACGTAACGCATATGAAAGATGAAACGGTCACGCAGGCATGGTATGCAGAACTACGCCGTGAACAAGGCGGACATATTATGCAGGGGATTATTAGCAATATTGTGGGTAATCCACTCGATTAAAAACAAAAACAGCAAGGATTTTCCTTGCTGTTTTATCTTCTAAATAAAAATTTTAGAAGTGGTATTTAACCAAAGCACTGACGTTATTCTCGTCGGCACCTTTAATACCAAATTTGTTATTCCACACAGAGTGCTCAATACCGAGGTATAGACGTGTATCAGGAGAAATGTGTTTACCTACATTCCATTTCCATTGAGTTGTCCAGTTCAACTCACTCGCATGGTCATCTTCAGCGGTTGACCAGTCGAGGAAACCATCAACCAAGAAATCTTCAGATGCGATTTTAAATGGAATGCCATAAACGAACGTCATTTGATAATCGTCGTCAGTTTTTTCATTGTTCGCACGGTAGAAGTTTAAATTCGCATATTGGAAATATGGGATATCTAAATCAACTGCAAAACCATACAAGAAGTTGTCAAAGTTATTGCCGTTTTCGCTATTACTTTCCCAAGTGGTACTAATGAGTACATCTTTAATTGGGCCGTACGCCAGTTTTTTGCCAGACACTTCGCCTAAGCTTAAACGTGGTGATAACTCAAAATAAGTACTCTTATGGTCATTTTCGCCACGCATGCGGTCCATAAAGAAAAATACATCAGCATATTTAACTTTTGCTGCATATTCCAAAGTAATCGTAGTTTCTTTGTCATCTACAACTTCATAGTTTTCACCATAAAGTCCAGTCACGCTAAAATCTTGCCAGATTGGTTTTGCCTGAACCATGGCAGTTGCAGATAACAAGGCACAAGTCGCCGCAAGTTGCTTTAATTGCATTTAAATGATCTCCCCCCAAATAAAGCACGCTAAGGATACAGGGTCTTAAGCAAAAATGAAGCCAAATTTGATCAACGGTTAAAAAAAAGCCCACCGAAGTGGGGCGCTAAAAACTAACTCATTAATGTGTATTTCGTGTGTTTATTGTTTGGCTTAAATGAGGGGTACGCGAGCTGCGAAATGAAGGTAAGTGATTAAATAACAAATTCAATAAGATAGCAAAGATACAAGTCGAACTAATACCCGAATGGAACAAAGTTTGTACCCAAACTGGGAAATGAGCATAAAATTCATGGTTAATAATTGGAATCATCCCAGCTGATAAAGCAGTTGCTACAATAATCAAATTTTTCTGATCGTTATAATCAATTTTTGCCAAAGTGCGAATTCCACTTGCTGCAACCGACCCAAATAAGACCAAACCCGCACCACCAAGTACTGGCATAGGAATTGCCGCAATAAGGCGGCCCATAACAGGTAATAGACCTAAAATAATCAGAATGACACCGCCTGCTGCCACGACAAAGCGGCTTTTGATGCCTGTAATTGCCACCAGTCCAACATTTTGGGCAAAAGCACTTTGCATGAATGAACCAAAGATAGGAGCAATAGCGCTTGAAAACATATCTGCACGTACACCATTGGCGATACGTTTTGAATCGACTTCGGTTCCTACAATATCTCCGACAGCAATAATATCGGCTGTAGTTTCCGTCATAATCACCAAAGTAACGATTAGCATCGATAAAATTGCACTTAGCTCGAAAGTTGGTAAACCAAATGCAAATAAGTGTGGAAATTGCAGCCATGCGCCTGAGCTCACCTGACTAAAATCTCCAAAACCCATAAAGTAGGCAAGGGTAGTACCAGCAACAATAGCCAACAAAATTGATAAACGGCGTATACTTGCTTGTGGCAGCATATTTAGAATAATCACAATGCCTAAGGTCAGCAAAGCTAAAGAGATATTCTCGACGCTACCCCAATCAGGTGCTTTGTTGTTGCCACCCATCATCCAGCGAATCGCAACGGGTAACAGAGATAACCCAATAATCGTGATGACACATCCCGTCACAACAGGTGGAAAAAAACGAATAATTTTTGAAAAGTAAGGTGCAAGGCATAGTCCAATTAAAGATGCGGCAATAACCGCGCCGTAGACAGCAGGTAAACCACCGCCTGTAGTGATAATAGCAACCATGGTTGCCACACCAGCAAAAGACACACCTTGCACTAGAGGTAATTTTGCCCCTAGATATTTGGTTCCGATGGTTTGTATGAGAGTTGCCAACCCGCCTACAAATAGGGCCGCTGCAATGAGCATTCCGACTTGTGCTGCGCTTAAGCCAGCTGCCGTTCCAATAATCAGTGGCGGGGCTACAATACCCCCATACATGGTGAGTACATGCTGTAAGCCGTAAGCAAAACTTTTGGAAATTCCTAAATATTCATGCTCTGGAGAAATCGCATTCTTTTGCTGATGATTCATATTTTTCTCCTATTTATATTTGAGTTAGCTGCCGCGATAAGTGGAGTAAGCAAACGGGCTGATCAGTAATGGAATGTGGTAATGCTGATTGGTGTCTTCTATGAAAAATTGAATACAAACACGGGGGAAAAAAGTTTTGATTTGCTGTGATGAAAAATAAGGGGCAACTTCAAATTCAAGTTGATAAGCACCTTTACCTAAGTTTTTTATTCCAAAATCACTCACTCGCCCATCTTGGTTGGTAATTGCAGTCGCTATCAGTTCATGAGTGGCTGCATGAAACAACTTCACTTCGACCTGTGCAGCCGGTTTTCCTAAATTCGTATCTAAAATATGAGTGCTGATCATGCTTGTACTTCCTGAGATAAACGTAATAGAGCAATTGCAGCGAGTTGCTCATGTACAATGACTTTTTCTATAGCTAAGTTGTTTTGAAGACGTTGATGGAGTTTTTTTAAAATCTCGTCGCTACTGAGGCCTGCGGCTTTAATTAGAAAAATAAAACCAAACTTCTGCTCATACTCGATATTACCTTGCAGCAGGGCTTGTTGTGTTTGTTCATCTAAGGAAATGCCAGCTTGTTCTTGGGCTGAAAAATTTTGCTCTTTTGCATTGAGCTGCTTTTTTGCTTGTCTTTCACCAATTTTTGGATGGGTGGCTAATGCGGCCTGAATCTCTTGCCATGACCATGTGTGGCTTAATTGTTCTGCATACCCTAAAAGTACTGATGTTGATGAGTAGGGACGTTCTGAAATAATTTTTTCGGCCCATACAGGAATATGGACGCAGTTGTTTAACAGAGTCTTGAGTTGGTCGGGTGGGGCTTGATTAAACTCGGCTAAAAACACTGTTATTCCTAAACTCGTTGTCGTGATATAGAGTTTTAGCAATAACAGTGCCAAGAGTGATTTGAGATTTGCTTAAGAATTTGGAAAATTAATAATCAATTATTGATTTATGTGATTTTTATACCAATATTCTGCAATATCCTGACGGCGACATACCCAAACACGATCATGCATTTCAATATAGTCCAAGAATCTTTGTAATGCTTTAAAACGACCCGGACGCCCTAAAATACGGCAATGCATTCCAATTGACATCATTTTTGGTGCAGTTTCTCCCTCGGCATACAACACATCAAAACTATCTTTTAAATATTGAAAAAACTGTTCTGAGCTATTAAATCCACCTGGTGAGCAGAACTTCATGTCGTTACATTCCAAAGTATAAGGAATAATCAGATGAGGTCGTGATGCACCCGCCGTATCGGTAAGTGTGGTCCAAAAAGGCAGGTCATCACCATAATAATCAGAGTCGTATTGTATTTGTGGGAACTCTGCAAGCAACTGACGCGTATTGGGGCTATCACGTCCAGTGTACCAACCTATAGTTTTATTTCCAAACAAGTTTTCTAAAACAGATAAGGCTTGCTCCATATGCTGTTTTTCGACTTCAAGATCTGTCTCTTGATAATGAAGCCAGCGGTAGCCATGAGAAACCACATCGTAATCGGCCTGTTTAATTGCCTCTACAATATAAGGGTTGCGAACAAGCGCCATTGCTACTCCGAAAATGGTCATGGGGAGCTTGCGCCGTTGAAACTCACTATGAATGCGCCAAAAACCAGCACGTGAACCATATTCGTACATAGAGTCCATCGACATATGTTTGGCTGGGTAACTTGCAGCGCCAATAATCTCGGATAAAAACTGCTCTGAACCTTCGTCGCCGTGTTCAATATGTTTTTCGCCACCTTCTTCATAATTCAGCACAAATTGCACGGCAACCTTAGCATTATTAGGCCATTTCACCTCTGGAGGCTGTCCGTGATAACCGATTAAATCACGTGAATAAGGAGACTTTTGAATCTGCTCAATAAGTTCTGCCCCAGATAGATAAGATTCGGACACAATTGCTCTCCTTTTGTTCAATTTTTCATAAAAATTTAAAAAATCAGCTTGCATATTTTTATAGATGGACTGATATTGAAGGTATGAAGATCTTCAAAATAAATTAAAAGCAGTACGTTTAAGTCAGGAGATAACAAACCATTACACCATCAAAATGTACAATTGAAGTCAGTTCATGCATGCTTAAAACATGCCAACATAAAAAAGTTTTGCATAGAAAAGATCCACAGTAAGAAAGAGAGGATGGTATTTATGAATATTGAAATCCGCACAGATAAAAACATCCATAATAGTGAACGTTTAATTACTTATGTACGTGCAGAACTTACTCAAGAATTCCAACGTCATAGCGAACGTATTACACATTTCTCGGTTCATTTTAGTGATGAAAATGGGGATAAAGGTGGAGACAAAGATATCCACTGTATGATCGAAGCACGTCCTTCTGGCTTAAAACCAGTTGCAGTGCACCATAAAGCAGGAAATATTGACGCTTCAATTCATGGCGCGATTGAAAAGCTAAAACGTAGCCTTGAACATACCTTTGAGAAAAAAGAACACCCGAGAGGTGGTCAACCAGAATTCATTGATGATGAAGTTTAAAAAACACTAAAAAGCCCTTCGGGGCTTTTTTTATGAAGACGTAAAAAGACCAATAAAAACTCTTCACAACTTTAGGTTTGCAATGCAATAGCGTTGACCTCTAAAATCTTCAGTAGAGATTAGGCATAATAGCGCTAATATATTTTTGAGAGATGGTCATGTTAACCACCCAACAGCAGGCTTTAATTAAAGCCATAGAAGAATTAGAACTCGCGCAAGTACAAAAATTACTTGCTGAGGGTCTTGATCCGAATTTCATTGATCCGGAACAAGGACCGCCAGTGTCCATTATTTGTGATGGAATTTTTAAATGGTGGGAAGACGTCTCTGAAGCGTATGAAGCGGGGACTCCATTATCACAAGAAAAAAAACAGCAAGCCCTGCAAGTTTATCTCGATATTCTTGAAGCCCTCATTCAGGCAAAGGCAAATGTCCATCTTTGGGATGCAGAAGAGTTTTATGGTCCACTATGGGATGCAGCAAGTTCGGCATGTGCACCAGCAGTTCAGCGCTTGCTAGATGAAAAAGTTGATCCAAACACACGTGATGAAGAAGGACTCACCATTTTATCTTCAATCAGTCAGTTGTTCTTTGATTGTGATTTTGATGAAATAGATTGGTCAGAAGCGCTTCAAGAAGAGCGTGAAACACTAGAGTTATTGCGCCGTCATGGAGCAAAAATGTCAAAAGAATTAACTACTTGATTGGATAATAGAATGAGAACATTTCAAATTTTAACTTTTGCTCTGACCGCCGTTGCTGCAGGAAGTACTTTTGCCGCAGAGTTCTCGTTTGATCGTCCGGGTTCAGGCTTTGGAACAGGCATTACGCCAGTTGGTAAATTAGCATGGGAACAAGGTTTACCAAGTGCAACCTATACAGAGACAACTGTTGATGGCGTTAAAGAAAAAACAGTTACTGTAAATGAGGATATGTTATTCCGTACAGGTTTAGCTGATGGTTTGGAATTGCAATTAGGCTGGCAAGGTCCGGCATGGACTCAAACTAAACGTGCTGGTAAAAAAACGGATAACTCAGGTTTTGGCGATGTAAGCATCGGCTTAAAAAAAGCGATTGATTTAAATGATGAAAATTTAACAATGGCTGTATTGGCTGAAGCTGTTATCGCAACAGGTAATGATGAGTTTACTGCCCATGACGATATATATAGTTTAAGTTCAGCAGTAGCTTATAAATATAATGATTTGTTGGATACTTCTATTACCATGCGTTATGAAGTACAAAACAGTAACTGGGCAGTGACTGCAATTCCAACCATCAATTATAAGATTGCGGGCAAACTCTCAGGATATTCTGAATTTGTTTATCGTAAAGCTGAAAGCCAAGACTACCAATATGGTTTAGGAACAGGTTTAGTTTACGCAGTAAATAACCGCACTCAACTTGATGCAAATATTGGTGTGGACTTAGAAGGTCAAGATAAGAGCTACAAAGGTGGCTTAGGCATGGCATTCTTATTCTGATCAGACTAACTTGAACTCATTATTATTGATGAAAAAGCTTATTTCTCAGGGAATTATTTATTTTCTAGTAGCCGCTACTTTTGTATTGAGTCAGTTTGTCTTTGCAGAAGATAAGTTATTGTCACCCGAACAGGCTTTTTCATTTTCGGTTGAATCGCCACAATCGCATACCGCAAAGTTATCGTGGCAGATTCAGCCGAATTATTATTTATATCAACATAAATTTACCGTACAACAGGGCAATCAGCCTTTAACTTTAAAATTGCCTAAAGCGGTTTCTCAATATGATGAGAACTATGGCCAAAGCCAAGTTTATTACCATCAAGTCAACTTCCAGATTAAAACCAAGCCTTCAGAGCACTACACAGTAACTTGGCAAGGCTGTGCCAAAGACCGTATTTGTTATCCTCCACAAACTATTGAGTTTCAAACTGACGCAGATGGTCTGGTCGGTTTGCAAAATCAGGCTAGTGCAGCACCAAAACGCTTATTAGATTTGGCAAATACACAAGCATCAAGCTCTACGGAGTCTTTAGAGAATCAGAGTTCAGCTACTCAAGCTGAAGGAGCTGCTCCAGAGATTGCCCAAGATCAGGTTTGGTCAGCAAAGTTAATTGAACACTCGCTTTGGTATGGTGTTTTATTATTTTTAGGTTTAGGCATGCTGCTTGCATTTACGCCATGCTCTTTACCAATGCTGCCGATTTTAACTTCATTAATTATCCGAGATCACAAAGGTTTAAAAGCTTGGACGATTGCACTTACTTTTGTGTGTAGTATGGCATTGGTCTATGCAGGTCTAGGCTTGATTGCTTCTTCAGCGGGTTTAAATTTCCAACGCTGGCTACAACAGCCTGCTACTCTTATTGCGTTTAGTTTGTTGTTTGTGGTTTTTGCGCTAAATCTGTTTGGGCTTTTTGAGCTTCGGTTACCGCAAACTTGGTTAAATCGCCTTGATCGTATTCAGTCTATGCAACAAGGCGGCACTTTAGTTGGTGCAGGCGTTATGGGCGTGGTTTCTGCGCTCTTGGTTGGCCCATGCATGACTGCGCCTTTGGCTGGAACTTTATTATTTATTTCTCAAACCCAGAGCCAATGGCAAGGTGCTTTGCTTTTATTCTGTCTCGGTTTTGGCATGGGAATACCTTTACTCATCGCGAGTGTTTTAGGTGCAAAGTTTTTACCTAAAGCGGGCGACTGGATGCATCAGATTAAAGTGATTTTTGCTTTTCTGATGTTGGGGTTAAGCCTTTATTTCATCCGTCCTTTATTACCAGATTGGGGGATGCAAGCACTTAGTTGTGTACTTGGGCTGGCTTTTATTATCTATGCGCTGTATCAGTTCTTTTGGAAAAAAGGGCAGTTACAGTGGCTTTATGCGCTCCTACTTTTATTGGTAACGCCATTTGTGGTTTATAACCAGTATCAACATATTCAAAATCGTAGCTTACAAAATTCTGAGCATATGGCTGAGTGGCATGTGGCGACCACGGCAGCAGACTTTCAAAAGATTTTAGCAGCAGCTCCTGCTGATCGGGCTATTGTTGTTGATGTCTATGCCGATTGGTGTGTGGCTTGTCAGCCTATTGAACATCGTATTTTAAAAGCACCTGAGGTTCAGGCGGCTCTTGCGCCTTACTATCTCATTAAGCTTGATTTGAGTCATTATGACCAATCACATGAAGCTCTACTCAAACAATGGAATATTCTTGGGCCTCCTACATATCTCTTTTTAAACAAGCAACAGCAAGAAATTCGTTCTTTACGTTTAACAGGCGCATTTAGTCAGCAAGAGCTTTTACAACAGCTGGGAAGCTTATCAAAAGCTAAAGATTCAAATTGATTTGATCTGAGGTAGTTGGTGAAAAGTGCGTACTTGATTACGCCCAGAGGCCTTTACCGCATAGAGCGCTTGATCGGCTTGTCTAATCACAAGATAGGGGTCATTTGCAAATGCGGAACTGCTGATGCCAAAGCTGGCACTTACATGAATTTGGATATTTTGATTATTGAAGATAGTCAATTCTTGTAAAGCTTGCCGGCAACGTTCGGCAATTTTTTCTGCTTGAATAATATCGGTATGAGGAAGTAATAAAATAAATTCTTCTCCACCAAATCGACCAATGATGTCTTCATTACGTAAATTTTCAGAAAGACATTGAGCAATTTCAATCAAAACCTGATCACCTTGGTGATGTCCGTATATATCATTAATTTTTTTAAAATGATCGATATCAAGAAGTATCACGGCATAATCAAATTGCTGTTCATGAAGTGCTTCAAGATGGGTGTTTAAGCTTCGTCTATTTAAGACATTAGTTAATGGGTCGATTTGGCTTAAACGTTGAATATAGGTTTCTCGTTGACGCCATTGGGTCAGCAATATTTCAAATAAAATAAAACACGCCACTAAAATAGGCGTAATAAAAAACAGCATACTTCCTAGCCAAAATGGATTGGTTTGGGCATGACGCATCGCTGTAAAATTAAATA
Source organism: Acinetobacter sp. AOR12_HL (assembly GCF_027855275.1). Taxonomy (NCBI): domain Bacteria; kingdom Pseudomonadati; phylum Pseudomonadota; class Gammaproteobacteria; order Moraxellales; family Moraxellaceae; genus Acinetobacter; species Acinetobacter sp. AOR12_HL. The sequence goes on from NZ_JAKTIJ010000039.1 coordinate 147,591, forward strand.
GGGGCGCATATGAAATAACCCCCGTCATACTTAAATATGTACATACCGCTAGAATAATAGTTGCAGGTATAAAAGCGCTATAAACAATTTTTCTTTCAAATAAAACCAAACCTACGCCAATAGTGCCTACGTAACCCACCATTGTGGCAGGGCTGATACTACCAATTAAATATCCATCGTGGCACAACATCAGCATAAAAGCTTGTACACTAATTAAAGGCACAATTTTTTGCGCCCAAGCTTGGTCTTTGTAGCGATAACAAGGAATAATGAGTACAGCTAATAAAAATAAGGTCAGTAAATTCAGCCAGATTTGTGATTCAACTAAAGATAGGTTTGCCCATTGCCAAATACTAGGAGTAATTAAAATATAGCCTTTCCATAAAATCCAACTGAAATTCATTGCGCAGGCGAGGGTAAGCATTAGTGCGCTTTTTTGTAATGGGGTCCAGTTAATAATGTGATTGTGATGGATGAAATCGAGAATCACCTGTTTTATTTTATTTATAGGACGAGTGATTAAACGAATTTTCATAATAATAAAGGAACTCCTAAATAGAGATGTCTCTTCGTCAGATCATCCTAAAGAGGGAGAGTTTGAAGGATTCATAATCTAAACATACCATGATTCATAAATTAAACCTCATGATTTGGATTGTGAAAAATAAGAAGAAGTGACAAATTTTAAATTTGTCACTTCTTCATTTTGATTAAGTCTTATCAAGTTCATGAGCAAACTCAGCAATATCCGCCATCGCCTGTTTTGCTTCTTCGAACCAAGCATTAAACATTTGGAAGTTATGCCACATGCCTGTGTAAAGTTTAAAATGTACTTTTACACCTGCTTCTTCAGCTTTTTCTCTAAAACGTTTGGCATCGTCTAATAAAATTTCTTTTGAACCGACCTGAACTAATGTTGGCGGTAAACCTTCTAAGTTGTCGAAAATAGGTGAAACACGCGGGTCATCTGCCGCAATATGATTGCCAATATAATGCTGAATACCTATTTGCAGAGCTTCAAAAGAAAGCAAGGCATCATGTTTTTGGTTAAATCTTAAAGACTCACTGGTTAGGGTTAAATCTAGAAAAGGTGACAATAAAATCAGGCCACTTGGCATAAGTTCGGGTTGTTCTTTTAAACGTAAGCAAAGTGCCAAAGCTAAATTAGCTCCACAAGAGTCACCAGATAAAATAATATCTTTAGGCTGGATACCTTGAACTAATAACGATTGATAGACGTCATATAAGGCCTCAGTTGCCTCAGGATATGGATGCTCGGGTGCAAGTGGATAGTCCACATGAATAATTTGCATTTGGGTACGAGCAGCCAAATCTGTCATGAACGCATGATGTGTTTTTAAACTTCCTAAAAAAAAGGCGCCGCCGTGAATATGAAAAATAAGCTGGGTCGCTGAATCTTGGGCTTTAATTTCTTCACCCTTAATGCCAGCAAGTCGGATTGGTCGAACGGTTACATTTTTCTGTTTTGGAAATGCTCGGCAAAGTTGTTCAAGCATAGGGCGCAGAGCAGTTGGAGGTAAATTCAACTGACTTGGTTTGCGAATTGCTGTTTTAAGAAATGTTTCTGTGAAATAATATTTTAAAACATTAGGTATATTCATATAGTATCCGCTTATGTTAATTACTTGTTTCCCTATAAATTTTATTTTTCAAGGTTACAAGGTTACACGAAACAGTCACATTCAAAAATTGCAATATCGTTGCGAGTTTTGAATACTGAAGTCTTGGAAGACCCAAGGATATTACAAAAATGAAAAAGATTGCTTTAGCTTTAGGACTTGTTGGTATGGCTGCATTTGCCAATGCGGCTGACCCACTAAACGGAACGGTATGGAAAACGATTGATGACCAAACCAATAAGCCCAAAGCCGTAGTAAAATTTACGGAACAGAAGGATGGAACCTTAACTGCAACCATTCAAAACATTTTGACACCAGGTGAAGAAAACGCTTGTACAAAATGTGAAGGTCCGTATAAAAACAAACCGCTTAAAGGTGTGACCATTGTACATAATCTAAAAAATGTAGGTGGCAACAGTTATGAAAACGGTACAATTTTAGACCCGAAATCTGGCAAAACTTACAAATTAAAAGGTGAGTTGGCTGAGGGCGGTAAGAAGCTTAAATTACGTGGTTATATTGGCGTTTCAGCATTGGGCCGTAACCAAACTTGGATTCGTGCGAACTAAAAGCCTAAATAAAAAAACGAGCCATTGGGCTCGTTTTTTTATGCACTTAAGTTTTGATAGGCCGTTTCATCAAAGCCCACAAGAAACCCTTTAGAGGTCTGTAGAACTGGTCGCTTGATTAAGCTTGGCTGAGCAATTAGCGCTTCAATAAGATGATCTTCACTGCTTAAAGCACGCGTTTGTTCTTCTTCAGATAGTTTTTTCCACGTAGTACCTTTCTTGTTGAGCACCGTATCTTGTCCAATTTCTTTTAGCCAGATTTTTAGAGTATCGGCATCGATCCCTTGTTTTTTATAATCGTGAAATTCGTAGCTCAAACCTTTTGCTTGTAAAGCATCAAATGCTTTTTTCATCGAGTTACAGTTTTTAATACCATAAATTTTTAACATTTTATCGGACCATGTCAAAAAGAAAGAACACACAGCCTAACCCAAAATGCATTTGAGCACTACTTTATACAGATACTTTTAAAACAAATGAAAAATAATGATTAAAACAATAAAGAATGTCATGTTATTGTCATAAGACAAGGTAATAATGGGCTTAATAAGAATAAATTAAAAACTAAAAGAACGTAGCGCAAAAAATAAGAGATAGAAAAGAGAAAACCCGCATTTAATCATCCTGATCATGCGGGTCTCATTTCAACGTCCATTGTCACATCCTTGCAAATAAACTTATCTTAAGTTTATTTTATCTTCCTACGGCGTCCTATCCTTTTGCGTCATCCTGACTGCTTCCCTGTGCCGTGGGGCTATAATGCCGTTAAACATGTGTAAGAAAAATACTCAAAAGCGACATGTGTTGTAAGCAAAAACGACAATGTAAGTGAACATGTGTTCACTTATTCTTGAATTTTATAGTCGATAATAACGGGTGCATGGTCACTAAACCATTGATCTTTATAAACCCAAGCATTAATTGTACGTGCTTTCCAGTCTGGCGAGCATGCATGATAGTCAATACGCCACCCTACATTTTTTGCACGAGCTTGACCGCGATTTGACCACCATGAATACAATTCCGCTTCTGTTCTTACAACACGGAAGGTGTCTACATAGCCAAGTTCATCATAAATATGATCAAGCCAAGCACGCTCATGTGGTAAACAGCCAGACGACTTTTGGTTGCCAGACCAGTTTTTAATATCAATCCGTTTATGAACAATGTTGTAATCGCCACAAATAATGATGGACTTATTCTCATCACGCCATTGTTTCAAGATTTTGGCGTATTCACCTAAAAATAAATCTTTACGTGCTTGCGCTTCTTCACCACTTGAGCCTGAAGGTAAGTATAATGATGCAATATGTACGGGATGTGACAAACCTAAATCGAATTCGGCAGAAATGAAGCGGCCTTGACTATCGGCCAATTCAAACCCTAAACCATCTTTAATAGAGACAAAGGGTAAGCGGCTATAAATTGCAGTACCTGCGTAGCCTGCACGCTCTGCTGGAAAGAGATGGGTATGCCATCCTTCGGGTCTAAATTTCTCAGTCCATTGTTCATGGGTAATGCGGCTTTCCTGCATGCATACGACATCGGCATCTGATTGTTCTAACCATTCAAGTAAGCCTTTCGTCACTGAAGAACGTAAGCCATTTACGTTAATGGAAACGACTCGAAGAATTTTTACATCACTTGGATACTGATCCTTTGGTATCATGCGAAAATTTAACCTCAATTGTGAATTTGGAGCACCTCATGACAACGCCTGTGTCATTTCACCCGCAAGCATTTATCGAACTCGCATTATCACGCGGTGTGCTTAAATTTGGTGAGTTTACTTTAAAATCTGGACGCGTGAGTCCTTATTTTTTTAATGCAGGCCTACTCAACGATGGTGAAGCTTTATCTCTTTTAGCACAAGGCTATGCCGATAAATTAACACAATGTGAAAATGTTGATGTGATTTTTGGACCAGCTTACAAAGGTATTCCATTTGTAGCTGCGACTGCTGTTGCTTTATCGCAAACACATAACAAGAGCGTGCCGTGGGGCTTTAACCGTAAAGAAGCAAAAGATCATGGTGAAGGCGGTGTTTTAGTCGGTGCTGCGGTTGAAGGTAAAAAAGTCTGGATTATTGATGACGTGATTACCGCAGGCACAGCGATTCGCGAAGTGGTAACGATTTTGAAAAATGCTGGTGCAACTATTGCGGGTGTTTTGGTTGCGCTAGATCGTCAAGAACGTGGGCAAGGTGAACTTTCTGCAATTCAAGAAGTTCAAAAAGAATTAGAAATCCCTGTGCACGCACTGATTACCATGAAAGATTTAATGGATTATTTAGATGGAAAAGACGAAAAAGAAGCTTTAGCCGATATGCGAGCGTATCGTGAAAAGTACGGAATTTAATTTTTAACAATTTAAAAGGAAGCACAAAGCTTCCTTTTTCATTATTAATTTTTCTTAAAGGATATATAAAAAATAGAGTTAAAAATTATATAAAATATTCTTTCTTATTGTAAATATTATAAATTACTAAATAATACTTTGATTTTTTTTACTAAATAATATTTTTTATTTTTATTGTTGGTTTTGTTTTTATTTTAAAATTCATGTGAAATCAATAATTATATTTAAAACTTAAAATACTCTTTAGAAACTATATTTTTTTCTTTTTGGTAAAATATATTAAATTGCTGATGAATAATAAATTTAATAATTTTTATTTTTAAAAATTTTACCTAAGTTATTGATCTTGACGAATGCTAGAAATGAGCTCATTTATAGATAAAAGCGTTAAAAGATGTAAGAAATTTTCCAGTTTTTCATTTCATAAGGATAAGAGGTGGAAACATGGCAGTTTTTGGATATTCATCAGCAACTTCCGTCTTACCTGGAAGTTCAATCAGTTTTTATCTCAGTACTGATGTACCTGGGGTAATGAATTTAACCATAGAGCGTATAGGAACAACCTCAGTATCATCAACAATTACTACAACTCTTTTTACCCGATCACTTCCGACTACCAACCCATGGGAAGGATTTGGTTGGCCAGTTTCAACAACATTTAATATCCCTTCAAATTGGCCTTCTGGGTTATACAGACTTGCCTATATGTCTCAAGATGTGCTTACTTTTGTGATTCGGCCAGTCATTCCGGCGGCCGTTTCTAAGGTGCTTTTACAAGTCTCTTTTCTGACACCGACCGCCTATAATGCGGCAGGTGGCAAAAGTTTATATGATTTTAATAGTGTGGGAGGAGCTCGTGCGAATAAAGTTTCATTTAATCGATCTGGTGGTACACCAACAAGTAATGGACCTGAGTCTATTCTCATTCACTGGCTTGAAACCGAAGGAATAGCGATTGAATATTGCTCGAGTGTGGACCTGCATAGTATTTCAAATCTACTCACGAACTATGAGTGTTTGATCATTGCAGGACATGATGAGTACTGGACAAGAGCAATGCGAGACCAAACGGAGCAGTTTATTGCTAACGGTGGTAACCTGATCATACTTTCTGGTAACACATGCTACCGAGCTGTAAGGTTAGAACAAGGGAACCGCATGGTTGTTTTTTATAAATTTGCTGGTAGTGACCCGAATCAAAATGCTTATGATACGACTGTAGCATGGGCAGAGCCACCATTGAACCGACCCCAGAATTCATTTCTTGGGACTGGTTTCACTGAAGGTGCTTATGGTGGAACAGCGACAGCATATACAATCCGGTTTCCAGAACATTGGGTGTTCAACGGAGTTTTATCCACAACTACAACATCAGCTTTTATGACCTATGAGACTGATGCTGCAGCTTATGTAGATGAGGAGGAGGGTTACCCACGTGTTACTGGAGATGAAAATACACCACTGACTATGACTGTGCTTGCCTCAGCAGAGCTTGGTTCATGGACTGGTAAACCAGGGCGCGCGACAATGGGTATATTTTCTCATAACGGTACAGTTTTTAATGCTGCAACAACGGACTGGATATATGTTTTGGGTAGTGATGCTGTTGTGACTACTATCACACGTAATGTATTTTCCCGTCTTAAACAGCGTATAACATGGGATTGGGAGAATATTGGATATGCAAATGATTGCTGTGCGCTCACCGCATTGCAAGGCAAAATTTTCATGGCAACAACACAAAATAGACTTTTACAGCGGTACCCTATTGGTGCAGATGTAGCTTGGCGTGATGTTAGTCATGCGTATAATGTCGTTGCAATGACAGCTCTTGGAGATACACTTTATTGTGTTACATCCGATAATCAACTTTGGTGGAAGCCTGCTTCAGAGGGGGGGCAGCCTTGGGCTTCAATGGGGACTGGCCCGACTGGTGGAACCAAGGCGTTAGCTGCTACGGGCGGAATGCTTTATGCAGTTGATAGTCTGGGAGCATTATGGAGGGCGCCAGCAACGAGAACAACTCCGTCATGGGTAGCAATGACGACATTCACGCAGGATGCTACTGTTAATGCAATGGCTGCTTATGGAGATATTCTCTTCGCTTCAACTACAGATAATCGCTTGTTACGTTCAAACAATGACTTTATTTGTGAAAGTAGTGCATGGGCCTATATCCATCACTGTAACTATTCTGCTGGTCTGGCAGTAGTTGAATCAATCCTCTTTGTTGCTACAACCCAAAATCTTCTTTGGAAAATTGACCTTTATGGACTCCGTCAGCCTTAAGATTCTAAAATGTATACTATCTAATAAAAAGGCATACCTCTAAATAGGGGTATGCCTTTTTAATATTTTTTTAGAACTGATAATTCAAACGCAATAACACATTACGTGGTGTGCCTGGCATGCTGTCTGAGCGCCAGTACTCTTTATTGGTTAGGTTATTCACCGCAAGTGTGACATTCCATGGATCTGCACTATAGCCAATCGCCGCATCGACACGATTGAAGCCTTCCATTTTTACTTGATTATTAATATTTGGATAATAAGAACCGACATAGGTCACGCCCACTTCGGTATACCACTGTTCAGTTGGTAAATAGCGAACAAATAAATTACCCGTATTTTTAGAAGTGTTGGCTAAATAATTGCCTTCTCGCTCAGGGTTTTGATTGTCTTCTTTAACTTTGGCATCGGTATAGCCATACCCACCGCGAATAAAGACATTATCAAGTACACGGCCAATAAAACTAAATTCGAGACCACGAGATTGATGTTGACCAGCAGTTGCCCATACCTCTGGTTCACTGTCAGGATTCGGTTTATAACGAATATTATTTTTACGAATATCAAAGACAGAAAATTGAGTATTTAAACGATTATCGAACCATTCACTTTTTACTCCAACTTCATATTGCTCGTTATATTGAGGCTCTTTATCCATTTTTGTGACATCGGTGCTGCCAGTAACTTGGTTAACACCCATTTGCCCGCCAAATGGTGCAAAACTCTTAGAGTAAGACGTATAAAAGCTATGTTCAGGAACTGGTTGCCATACCAAGCCAACATTTGGGCTAAAAGTACTGTCTTTTACATTACGATGTTCATTGTTAATTTTGTTAGTAGTTGAAAAGTCGAAGTAATCGTAGCGGAGTCCCATCATAAGTTTAAGTTGGTCATTTAGACCAATTAAATCTTGAATAAATACGCCGTAAGTTGTGCCTTCATTATAGTTATGCTGACTAATCTTTAATGGGCCATTGCCACGACTGTACTCTCGTTCACCAGTGATTGGATTAACGTAACCATAAATGGCCGACCCATTTTGAGTTTTATTGGCTAGACGTGGCTCTCGTTGTTCATAAGTCCAGTCTGTACCAACCATAATTTGGTGTTCAAGCTGGCCTGTCTTGAACTTTCCTTTAATATCAAATGTATTGGTTGTGGTCTTATTGCTGGTTTGTTGCCAGTAGTAAATTTGGTCGATGTAACCTTTTTTTGTACAAGCCTCATTCTTTGAGTTTTTTCCATCTAAACCACAATAATTTCCAAAATAAAAGTGGTCAAAGTTCTGTTCTGCTTGTCGGTAACTTGCCGCCCAGTGGAAGTTCCAATCAGGCGCATATTCATAATTCACATCGGTACGAACGACTTGCAAAATATCATCAACATAATCACCGTCTTGGGCAAATCCCATTTTAATAGAAGTTCCCGCAGGCAAGTTGTCACGTGTTGGTCCACGGTCAGGAACTCGACCTAATTTGTCATAGGTATATTGTGTGGTCCAAGTCAGCTTTCCATCGTCATTCTTATAGGTAAAGCTTGGGGAAAACATCTCAATCTTATTTTCAATACCAGAGCGGAAGCTGCCTGCCTCACCATATTCTCCAGTCAAACGCACTGCTAAATTGTCATTAAGTACTTGGTTGATGTCAGCGGTTGTTCCGTAGTTATCGTATGAACCTGCATATGCGCCAACTGAACTTTTAGAGTCAAAATTGGCGAATTTACTCACCATATTCACAACCCCGCCGCCAGCACTACGGCCATATAAAACCGAAGCGGGGCCTTTTAAAATTTCTATACGTTCAATATTGGCTGTACTGCGGCGTACTTGCCCGCTTTCACGTATGCCATCACGGTAAATATCGCCTGTGTCGGCACCAAAACCACGAATCGTGATCCCATCACCACGCATATCGTAACTGGTTGATACACCTGGTGTACCTTGCAGCATGACGCTTAAATCATTCGATCCATAAATTTTATATTTCTGAACATCAATGGTATCAACGGTTTGAGGGATATCTTTTTTATCTAAACCATTACGAGTGACATTGGCTTTGTCATAATCGATATAGCTTTTAATCGGGTCGAGCTCACTCATGGCCTCGATTTTTATGGTTGGCATGGTGGCTGCAGCTTTTGATGAGGAGTCAATCAATTCCTCGGCGTTAGCACCTTGAATATTTAAAATCATTAAACTGAGTAAGCTGAGCGGGAATGAACCCTTAATTTGGGGAGATGATATAGAAATTCTTAACATAAAAATAAAATCAATTAACAAAAATAAAAGTATAAATGATAATTATAATCATTTAATTGTTTAGAATAAAAGAACTATTAACTTAAAAAATGGCATATTTATTTTTTATTAACTGATTTTTAAGAAGTTAATTAGAAAATTAAAGGACTTGTTGGGTTGACTCATTAGTTTTTCTTGTTAATTAGGTTTTAGAGGGGCTTTTTATTGATAAAAATGCCCCCTCTAAAATCACGCATTATTTTTGAGAACATCTAAAATATCCATTTCTGGATCATAATTTTCATCAATTGTTTTGCAAATCGCTTGGCCTACAATAACTTGAGAGCCATTAAAAGTCATAGTAGGTGCTTCATAGAGCTCCCAACCATGATTAAGTGCTTTAGTCACTCGTGCACAAAAAGCAGAGTCATCAGGTCCAGTTAAATAGCGATAAAGTTTCATCTTTAGCCTTTAAAAATAATATTTTATGATCATAGTTTAACTGAATTTACCTTAATTCAAGATAAAGAAATAACCGATAAGGTTTTACTAAAATTAAGAAAAACGAGTGAAAAATCTCAGCTATACTCATGCTAATTTAAATTTTAAGAAGAGCTTGAGCATGCGTGTACTTGTCGTCATGGATCCGATTGAAACCGTAAATCTGAAAAAGGATTCAACCATGGCAATGTTGTGGGCGGCGAGCCGTCGTGGACATGAGTTAGGTTATGCATTACAACAAGATTTGTATATCGATCAAGGTAAGGCTTACGGTCTCATCTCTCCGTTAAAAGTTTTCGAAGATTACAACCATTATTATGAGTTAGGCGAAAAGAAAAAAGAATCAATCGCGGCTTATGATGTTGTCCTCATGCGTAAAGATCCGCCTTTTGACATGAACTTTGTCTACACAACTTACGTGCTTGAACAAGCTGAACGTGAAGGTTCATGGATTATTAATAAGCCCCAATCACTGCGTGACTGCAATGAAAAATTGTTTGCTACGCAATTTCCTGAATTACAGGTGCCAACACTTGTAACATCGCAGCAGAGCTTGATTCGCGAATTTATTACCGAGCACGGTGATGTGATCGTTAAGCCACTTGATGGTATGGGTGGTATGGGTATTTTCCGTTTATACCAAGACGGTGTAAATATTGGTTCTACCTTAGAAATGCTTACAGAATTAGGCACCCGCCCAATTATGGCTCAGCGTTATATTCCTGAAATTGTAGAAGGGGATAAACGAATTTTAATGGTAAATGGCGAGCCTATTCCTTACTGTCTGGCACGTATTCCGCAAAATGGTGAAGTGCGCGGGAATTTGGCAGCTGGGGGCTTAGGTCAAGCGCGTCCACTCACAGAAAATGACAAACTCATTGCTGCTAAAGTTGGTCCTTTCTTACGTGAAAAAGGTTTGGTATTTGTAGGTCTTGATGTAATTGGTAATTATGTCACTGAAATTAATGTGACAAGTCCAACCTGTATTCGTGAAATTGATGCGCAATTTGGTACATCAATTGCCGATGACCTATTTGATGTATTAGAAGCTGGTCGTCCAGCATAAGGGTCTATTTCGGGTGGTTTCCTAAGCTTATTATTGGAAATCACCCGAAAATATATGAATTAATAAAATCACAATATGAAATACGCTAGCGCTTTGTAGGCATATTTTCAAAAAAGCACATCTTTCTGTTATAAACGAGTGAAATTCGCTTTTCGTTAATGAAGCTTTAGGATTAAAATAAACGGCTACAAAAATAGATGACAATTTCCATTGTTTTTTGAGTTGAAGAATTAGACCGTGACCGATTCACAGCAAAGCAAACCTAAACATGTCATGATGATGGCTGCCGGTACTGGTGGACATGTTTTTCCAGCCCTCGCCGTAGCCAAACAACTTCAACAACAAGGTTGTCAAGTTTCATGGTTAGCCACGCCAACAGGTATGGAAAATCGTTTATTAAAAGATCAAAATATTCCAATTTATCAAATTGATATTCAAGGTGTGCGTGGAAACGGAGTGATCCGTAAACTTGCTGCACCTTTTAAAATTTTAAAAGCAACTTTTAGTGCAATGCGCTATATGAAACAGCTTAAAGTGGATGCTGTTGCAGGCTTTGGGGGATATGTGGCAGGCCCGGGTGGGCTAGCAGCGCGTTTATTAGGTATTCCTGTTCTCATCCATGAGCAAAATGCGGTTGCAGGATTTACCAATGCACAGTTATCCCGTGTTGCTAAAGTGGTATGTGAAGCGTTTCCAAATACATTTCCTGCTAGCGAAAAAGTAGTGACAACTGGCAATCCGGTACGTCGTGAAATCACTGATATCTTAAGTCCAAAGTGGCGCTATGATGAACGCGAGCAAGCGGGTAAGCCGTTAAATATTTTAATTGTGGGCGGCTCTTTAGGTGCAAAAGCACTGAATGAACGCTTACCTCCGGCATTAAAACAACTTGAAGTTCCACTGAATATTTTCCATCAATGTGGTCAGCAACAGGTTGAAGCAACTCAAGCTTTGTACGCAGATGCGCCAGCAAATTTGACCGTACAGGTTTTGCCGTTTATTGAAGATATGGCGAAAGCTTATAGCGAAGCAGACCTGATTATTTGCCGTGCTGGTGCTTTAACTGTGACAGAAGTAGCAACAGCTGGTGTTGCAGCAGTTTTTGTACCGCTTCCTATTGCGGTGGATGACCACCAAACTGCAAATGCCAAATTTCTGGCCGATGTCGGTGCTGCAAAAATTTGCCAGCAATCGACTATGACACCAGAAGTTTTAAATCAATTGTTTACTACGCTGATGAATCGCCAATTACTTACAGAAATGGCAGTGAAAGCGCGTCAACATGCCCAACCAAATGCAACTCAGCATGTGGTTGATCTTATCCAAAAAATGTAATCGGATTTACTATGTCTCCAACAACAGCTGCGAACCAAGCAAAAAAACTGATTAAAGTGCCTGAAATGCGCCGTATCAAACACATTCATTTTGTGGGAATTGGCGGTGCAGGTATGTGTGGTATTGCTGAGGTGTTAGCTAACCAAGGATATAAAATTTCCGGTTCAGATATTAAGGCATCAAAAACCACACAACAATTAGAAGAAAATGGCATTAAGGTCTATATCGGACACGAAGCAGAAAATATTAAAAATGCAAATGTGCTTGTCGTGTCAACAGCAATTGACCCGGAAAATCCGGAAGTTAAAGCTGCCATTGAACAACGTATTCCGATTGTACGTCGTGCAGAAATGCTCGGTGAACTTATGCGTTACCGTCATGGTATTGCTGTGGCAGGTACACATGGTAAAACTACAACCACAAGTCTTTTGACGACAATGTTGGCGGAAGAAAACCTCGACCCAACTTATGTGATCGGTGGTTTACTTAACAGTACAGGTGTAAATGCAGCGCTTGGTGAAAGCCGCTTTATTGTTGCTGAAGCTGACGAATCGGACGCATCTTTCCTTTATTTACAGCCAATGGCAGCGATTGTAACCAATATCGATGCTGACCATATGGATACTTATGAAGGAAGTTTCGATAAATTAAAAGATACCTTCGTACAGTTCCTTCATAACTTACCATTCTACGGCTTGGCTGTGGTTTGTGGCGATGATGCGAACATCCGCGAGATTTTGCCACGTGTAGGCCGTCCGGTTATTACTTATGGTTTTAATGAAGATAATGACATCCGTGCGATTGATGTAGAGCAAGATGGTATGCGTTCGCACTTTACTGTATTACGTAAAGGACGTGAGCCGTTACGTCTAACTATTAATCAACCGGGTTTACATAACGTTTTAAATGCTTTGGCTGCAATTGGTGTTGCAACTGATGAAGGCGTTTCAGATGAAGCAATTAGCCGTGCATTAAAAGGTTTTAGTGGTGTTGGACGTCGCTTCCAAGTACAAGGTGAATTTGAACTTGGTGAAGGGAATGTAAAATTAGTCGATGACTATGGACACCATCCTAAAGAAGTGGAAGCTACGATTAAAGCTGCTCGTCAGAGCCATCCTGATCGTCGTTTAGTTATGCTTTTCCAACCACACCGTTACTCTCGTACACGTGATTGTTTTGATGACTTTATTGAGGTTTTATCTCAAGTCGACCAATTATTATTACTAGAAGTTTATCCGGCTGGGGAAAAACCAATTGTTGGCGCAGATAGCCGTACTTTGGCGCGTAGTATTCGCTTGCGTGGTCAGGTTGAACCGATTTTGATTGATCCGGTTGAAGGTAATTTGCAAAACATCATGCAAAATGTGTTACAACCAAATGACTTGTTATTAACGCAAGGTGCAGGTAACGTGGGAGCAATTTCAGTAGAACTTGCACAGCACCATTTGTATGTGAAATAAACAAAAAGTATTGAATTATCGGGTTAAGGATTTAAACGTGTCAAATGCTACAAAATTCGGCAAAGTTGCCGTGTTACTTGGTGGGAAATCGGCTGAGCGTGCTGTGTCTTTAGATAGTGGTCAGGCAGTTTTGGACGCTTTGTTACGTTCAGGTGTTCAGGCTGAGGCATTTGATCCGCAAGACCGTAGCGTAACTGAACTTGTAAACTATGATCGTGCATTTATTGTATTGCATGGTCGTGGTGGCGAAGACGGTCAAATCCAAGGTGTGCTTGAGTGGTTGAACATCCCTTATACAGGAACGGGTGTACAAGGTTCTGCCATTGGTATGGATAAAGTCAAAACCAAGCAAATCTGGCAAGGAAGTGATTTACCAACTGCACCGTATCGCATTATTACTAAAGAAACTGACTTGGATTCAGTGATTGCTGAATTGGGGTTGCCTGTCATTATCAAGCCTGTACATGAAGGTTCAAGTGTAGGCATGAGTAAAGTTGAGAAAGCTGAAGATTTTGCGGCAGCAATTGAAAAGGCAACTCAGCATGATGCTGTAGTTATGGCAGAAAAATGGATTACAGGACGCGAATTTACGATTTCATTCTTAAATGGTCAGCCTCTACCTGTTATTCGTTTGCAGCCACCAGCAGATGTTGCTTTCTATGACTACGAAGCAAAATATCAACGTAATGATGTTGAGTATGGCATTCCTTGTGGTCTTAGCGAAACTGAAGAGAAAAAACTACAAGCTCTATGTTTACGCGCTTTCCAAGCCGTAGGTGCAGAAGGCTGGGGACGTATTGATGCAATGCAGGATGAGCAAGGTAACTTCTGGCTTTTAGAAGTAAATACTGTGCCAGGCATGACCAGTCATTCGCTTGTACCAAAGGCTGCTAAAGCAGTAGGTTATAGCTTTGATGAATTGTGTGTTGCAATTCTTGAGCAAACATTGGAAGGTACGGCTTAAATATGGCACAACTTCCGGCATCCATGCGCCGTAAACGTGCGGCAATTACCTCCATTCATGAAAAACCGCCTACGCGCAAGCAAAAACTTGCCAATGCCGGCGGATGGGTGTTGCTGGTTATTGCCTTTTTAGTCTTGGCGGTCGGAATTTACGGACTATATAAAGTTATTACTGATGCAACTGTTGCAAAACTTGAAGTTGTAGGTTCAACAACTCCAGTTGAGACTCAGCAAGTGATGCGATATGTGCAGCCGATTGTAAAAGATAACTACTTTACATCTGATTTAGAGCAGATTCGTGATAAAGCATTAGAAATTTCATGGGTAGACCGAGTCGTCGTATCTCGTGCTTGGCCCAATGGTATTCGCGTTCGTGTTATGCCTCGACATGCTATCGCCCGTTGGGGAACAGGTCGCTTATTGAGCGATGGTGGCGATGTATTTAGTGAAGCAGAGCCGAGACTTCATCCTGAGCTTCCGTTACTACACGGTCCGGTAAGTCAGTCTAAAATGATGATGCGACGCTATAATGAAATTAATCAGTTATTCCATCCTGTTAATTTGCGTTTAAAAGAGTTATATCTAACAGAGCGAATGACTTGGTTTATGCAGTTTGACTCTGGTTTACGAATTATTGTTGACCAAGATCAAACAATGAATAAATTGCAACGTTTAAGTCATTTGGCACAATCTGACCTAAAACCTGTGTGGACGAAAATCTCAGCCATTGATTTGCGATATCGTAATGGATTATCTATTCAATGGAAGAATGCAACCCCACCTAAAATCGTGAATGGTCAGTTTGTTGTAACGAGTGATGACACAAGCATTGCAGGTGGTACAAAAGCAAAGCCATAATACGTGGCTTTAAAATAGGCAATTTGCCTGGTATTAGACAACAAAGAAATGGTATGAGTGATGAGTGAAGCTGTTCCCTCAGTTGTTGCGATTGACATTGGGACGCATAAAGTTTCAGTTTTGATTGGAAAAATTCATGCGCCGGATAACATTCAGGTTATCGGTATGGCAACTGCTCGCAATCGAGGCATGAACAAAGGAAAAATTGTAAGTCTCGATAAAGTCATTGCTGCGATTAAAAACGCTGTTGCTGAAGCGGAAAATATGGCCGAATGTCGCATTCATAGTGCGTGGGTATCTATTCCGAGTACCGAGCTACAAAGTTTCTATGCTTCTGGACGCACACCTGTTGCTAACCCGGCGCATGTGATTACAACCAATGAAGTTGTACGTGCATTAGAGTTGGCAAAAGCAAGCCATGTGACTTCTGACTATTATCTAGCGAGTGCGGTCCCATTAGGATTTGAATTAGGCGACTCATCTGAATGGGTTCAAAACCCAATCAATATGACCGCTCACAGCATGACTGGTCATTATCAGCTTATGATGATGCCGATTGCCACTATGCAAAACCTTGATCGTGCCATGAAAGGCGCGAACATTGGAGTTGAGAAAATGGTGGTTTCTTGCTTGGCTACGGCTGAGGCAAGTTTGCTTAAAGATGAAAAAGAATATGGTGTCTGTCTTGTCGATATTGGTGCAGGTATTACCAATCTGGCAGTTTATTTAGATGGCCGTTTAGCTTTAGCACGCACCTTACAGCGTGGTGGTGAGCATGTGACACGTGATATTGCTGCCGTGTTACAAACAACCACTGAAGAAGCTGAACGTATTAAGATTCTGCATGGCTGCGTTGATCTAAGTGCTGTTAAGCCTGACCATATGATTCAAGTACAGGGTATTGATGGTCCGCAAACGATTAGCCGAATTGAGTTGGCGGAAATTATTATTGCTCGTTATGAAGAGATTTTCAGCCAGATTCGCGAAGAACTCGAACAAAGCGGTGCAATCCATGGTCTATATCATGGTGTGGTATTGACTGGCGATGCTTGCCAGATTGAAGGTATGGTAAGTTTGGCGCGTCGTATGTTAGGTGTGTCTGCCCATCTAGGTAATCCGCCATTACAGGTGTATGCTGATGATCAGCATCAAGCTGCATTACGCCGCTCAATGTATGCAACAGCAGCTGGTTTACTTATGTTTAGCCAAAGTGAATTACAAGAAGCTGTTGAGGAGCCTGAAGAGGGAAATGACCGTTCGGTATGGGAACGAATGGTGAATGGCTGGAATGCTTTTAATAGCAAACTTAAAGCCATTTTTTAGGATGTATGTATTTATTGGTAGAATTGTTAGGAAGTTGTAAGAGAAAACCACTGTACTTGACAAGGTTGGTATTGCACAGCATTCTTAAAATTAGTTATTTTTGAAAATCAAGGCAGTATACGGGCTGAAGTGACTGCCATAATGTATTAGGAACCCTAAAGGTCATGGCCTCATTTGAATTTATAGAAGATGAACTAAACGATGGCAACGGTCAAGCCCGTTTCACTGTATTTGGTGTAGGTGGCGGTGGCGGTAATGCCGTTCAGCACATGGTACAGTCTGATATTCAGGGTGTTAAATTCGTTTGTGCTAATACAGATAAACAAGCACTTGACTGTATGAATGCCCCTTTCAAAATTCAGTTAGGTGAGCAAAGTACACGTGGTCTAGGTGCAGGTGCTAACCCTGAAGTAGGCCAGGTAGCAGCAGAAGAAAGCCGTGAAATTATTCGTCAGCACCTTGAAGGGACTGACATGGTGTTTGTAACCGCTGGTATGGGTGGTGGTACAGGTACTGGTGCAGCTCCGGTTGTTGCCGAAGTTGCTAAAGAAATGGGGATTTTGACTGTTGGTGTTGTAACAACTCCATTTAACTTTGAAGGCCGTCGTCGTCAAAAGTCTGCTGAGCGTGGTATTGAAGCGCTGGAAGCTCATGTTGATTCATTGATTATTATTCCTAACCAACGTTTATTAAGCGTTTATGGTGATATTTCAATGAAAGATGCCTATAAAAAGGCAGATGACGTATTGTTAAACGCTGTACGCAGTATCTTTGATCTTGTGGTTAACCGTGGTCATATTAACCTTGACTTCGCGGACTTGAAAACTGCAATGAGTACTCGTGGTTACGCAATGATGGGTGCTGGTTTGGGCCGTGGTGAAGACCGTGCGCGTCAAGCAGCTGAACAAGCTATCCGTAGCCCATTACTTGATAATGTGAATATTATTAATGCGAAAGGCGTGTTAATTAACATTACTGGTGGCGATGACATCACATTGCGTGAAACAGAAATCATTACTGACGTTGTTAACCAGATTGTTGACCTCGATGAAGGTGAAATCTTCTACGGTACAGTATTTGACCCAGACGCACGTGATGAATTACGCGTAACTGTGATTGCAACTGGTTTAACACGTAATGCAGCTGATGCAGAGCCAAGAAAGCGTAATACAGTTAGCCATACATTAACTCAATCTGCACAATCTGTAGATGAAGATGACGTTCCTGCAATTAATAAACGCCAAAATGCTGAAAATGACGTGAATAATGTGCCAAGTTCAACTCCGCGTTCTTCGCCAATGAGTATTCAAGATTACTTGAAAAATCAGCAACGTAAGTAATTTAGCGTACAATCTATCGAAAGGCAGTGTATAAACACTGCCTTTTTTTATTTTTGATCAATGACTAAATATGCTAACGTATAGCGGTTTTAAAAAAGAAGTTACAAAGCATGGTGAAACAGCGTACTCTCAATCGTGTGGTAAAAGCGAGTGGAATAGGTCTTCATAGCGGTCAAAAAGTGATGATCAATTTCATTCCACATACCGTGGATGGAGGTATTGTATTTCGCCGTATCGATTTGGATCCACCTGTCGATATTCCTGCTAATGCATTGCTGATTCAAGAAGCATTTATGTGTTCAAATCTTGTCACTGGCGATATTAAAGTCGGGACAATCGAACATGTGATGAGTGCGATTGCCGGTTTAGGAATCGATAACTTAATTGTGGAAGTGTCTGCTTCTGAAGTTCCAATTATGGATGGTAGTGCTGGTCCATTTATTTATTTACTCATGCAAGGTGGCTTGCGTGAACAAGATGCTCCTAAGAAATTTATAAAAATATTAAAGCCAGTTGAGGCTTTAATTGATGATAAAAAAGCAATATTCAGCCCGCATAATGGCTTTCAGCTTAACTTTACGATTGATTTTGATCATCCTGCATTTGCCAAAGAATATCAGTCTGCAACTATCGATTTTTCTACTGAAACGTTTGTGTATGAAGTCAGTGAGGCACGAACTTTTGGTTTTATGAAAGACTTGGATTATCTCAAAGCAAATAATTTAGCTTTAGGAGCAAGTCTAGATAATGCAATTGGTGTAGATGATACGGGTGTGGTGAACGAAGAAGGTTTACGATTTGCCGATGAGTTTGTTCGTCACAAAATTTTAGATGCAGTTGGTGATTTGTATTTACTTGGTCATCAAATTATTGCCAAGTTTGATGGCTATAAATCAGGACATGCCTTAAATAATCAGCTATTACGCAATGTTCAAAGCGATCCGAGTAATTATGAAATTGTAACATTTGATGACGAGAAAGACTGTCCAATTCCATACGTGAGTGTGACATAAGTCATTGTCTTTATTTGGCTATGTTATAATGTAACATTAATAAGTGTGATTTTTATCACATATTAAGAACGATTCTAATTAAGAAATAGAAAGCTCATCATTTTTTATTGCTTGCCAAACGTAGTAAAGCTTGGCTAAGCTTAGGGTCGCTCACGAAGTCGGCGGCACTACGTAACATTTCTTGTGTTTCCGGGGGGATGGATTTAGAAGGCTCAGATGAGGTCGTTACAGGAATAGTTTTATTTCTTAAGCGAACTTGAATTCTTTGTAAGTCTTTTAATCCTTCAAGTTGAGATAATTTAGATACATATTGGCTCTGTAAATAGCTGAGTTGACTAATCATTGCCTGATTTTCACCAGTAATAATTAAAGAGCCATTTTGATAACACACGACTTGCCATTGTTCCGGTTGGGGCAATAAGGGTTGGATTATTTTCGTAAGTCTTTGCCATTGCGCGACTTGCGTTGTTAGAAACGTAAGGTTTCCTGTTTTTATGTGTTTTCCGGTTTGTTGAAAAACGTTATCGGGTTTAGACATTGATCATCCTCGAATGGTTTCTTGTCCTAATCTTAAGCGTTCATTTCAACCGATATCAAGGAAGAGATCATAAGGAACTTGAGTAAGAACAGTTTCAAGAGGTTTTTATGCACACGCGTCGTATTTTATTAGCGTTTTCACTTGCCGCTTCGGCAGCATCGGTTGCTTTTGCAGATTATCAAAATATTAACCAATCTACTGATTCAGATCGATTGGAACAGTTATCAAAAACACTATCTCAAGGCTCATATACTCATCCTGATGATTTAGATCTTCCGGCGAGTGCAAAAGTTTCAGTGACTTTACGTGAGAAAACAGTTGAACTCAACAATGATTCACTGGCAAAGAAATACGGCACTACGACAGCTAAAAATTCATTTAAAACCTCTTCTTCAAATCCTTATTCTTGGTTAGTTTCTCATCCTCTTCCTGATACAGTACGTGTTTCTTCTAACTTTGGTGGTCGTACCATGGGTGGTCGTGCAGAGCATCATGGTGGTTTAGATATGGCTGCACCAAGTGGTACGCCAATCTATGCGACTGGCCCGGGTATTGTGACTAAATCAGGCTGGGGCACAGGTTATGGCCAATATGTTGAAATTAACCATGGTAATGGTTATTTAACACGTTACGCGCATGCTTCACGCTTAATGGTTCGAGTAGGTGATCAGGTTTCTGCTGGTGACCATATTGCTAATGTTGGTTGTACAGGCCGCTGTACTGGTCCACATTTACATTACGAAGTAGTTAAAGATGGTCAACGTAAGAATCCATCAACATACTTAGCAATGTTGCCTTAATTACATTGCCTCCAAGGTCAAGGTTATTAAATTTATGAATTTGAAATTAACTTAAACCTTTTTTAACGTAATGATTGTATAAAAAAACGCCTTTATTGGCGTTTTTTTGTTATTTTGTTTACTGCTCGGTCAATGACTATTCATTCAGAAAATAATAGGCCCCCCCCACATTCACCCGTGGCAATAACTTGAAAGGGGTAAAACGTGGTAAAAATACAAAGTAGATTAGAGAACAAGGAACAGGTGAATTATGGCGTTTTACGGTGACTCCGACGCACAAGAAACCCAAGAATGGCAAGATGCATTCGATTCAGTTTTACAACACATGGGAACTGAGCGAGCGGCATTCTTGTTGGAAAAACTTTACCAACAAGCAATTGCTAAGCATGTTCCAATTCAACGTCTCAATACACCTTACTTAAATACAATTTCTGTTGAAGAGCAACCTGCAATGCCAGGCGACCAAGATATGGAACGCCGTATTCGTGCATTGATTCGTTGGAATGCCTTAGCAATGGTACTTCGCGCGAATAAAACAGGTGATGATTTAGGTGGTCACTTGGCGAGCTTCGCATCAAGTGCAACATTATATGACGTAGGTTTTAACCATTTCTTCCGCGCTAACAGTGATAACTTTGGCGGAGATATGATTTATTACCAAGGACACTGTGCTCCTGGTATTTATGCACGTTCATTCCTTGAAGGACGTTTAACTGAAGAACAGTTAAGTAATTTCCGCCGTGAAGTTGGCGGTAACGGTTTACCAAGCTATCCACATCCATATTTAATGCCAGACTATTGGCAATTCCCAACTGTATCAATGGGTCTTGGTCCAATCATGTCGATTTATCAAGCGCACATTCAAAAATATTTGATGAACCGTGGCTTGATCAAAGAAGAAGATCGTAAAGTTTGGGCATATCTCGGTGATGGCGAGATGGATGAGCCAGAAAGCTTAGGCGCGATCTCACTAGCTGGTCGTGAGAAGCTTGATAACTTAATTTGGGTAGTTAACTGTAACTTACAGCGTCTAGATGGTCCTGTACGTGGTAACGGTAAAATTATTCAAGAACTTGAATCAATCTTCCGTGGCGCAGGCTGGCGTGTCATTAAAGTAGTATGGGGTCGTCATTGGGATCCATTACTAGCTAAAGACACAAGCGGCGCATTAAAAGCACGTATGGAAGAAGCTGTTGATGGTGACTATCAGCGTTATCAAGTAAAAGGCGGTGCATATACACGCGAAAAATTCTTTGGTAAGTACCCTGAAGCTGCGGAACTTGTAAAAGATTTAAGCGATGAAGATATCGATAATCTTAACCGTGGTGGTCATGACCCTTATAAAGTTTTTGCTGCATATGCAGAAGCGATGAAAGCAAAAGGTCAACCAACAGTAATCTTGGCGAAAACTATCAAAGGTTACGGTTTATCTGAAGAAATTGAAGCGGTAAACAAAACTCACCAAATCAAAAAGATGCAAATTGACTCTTTAAGATATGTACGTGACCGTTTCAATCTTCCATTCACAGATGAGCAATTAGAAGAGCTTCCATTCTATCGCCCAAGTGAAAACTCTCCAGAAATGAAATATATGAAAGCGCGTCGTGAAGCGTTAGGTGGTTACTTACCTGCACGTCGTCGTGAGAGTGAATCTTTAGCGATTCCTGATCTATCTGTATTTGATGCAGTGTTGAAAGGTTCGGGTGGCAAAGAGCAATCAACCACTATGGTGATGGTTCGTTTAATTGCTGCTTTACTTAAAGAAAAAGCAATTAAAGACCGCGTAGTGCCAATCGTTCCAGATGAAGCACGTACTTTTGGTTTAGAGGGTATGTTCCGTCAGCTTGGTATTTATGCCGCTCATGGTCAAAAATATACACCGGAAGACCAAGAGCAGTTAATGCATTACCGTGAAGCAAAAGACGGTCACATGTTACAAGAAGGGATTAACGAAGCAGGTGCGATGAGTGCATGGGCTGCGTTAGCGACAAGTTATTCAACCAATAACTTGCCAATGATTCCAATGTACATGTACTACTCAATGTTTGGTTTCCAACGTATTGGTGATATTGCATGGGCTGCGGGTGACGCACAAGCTCAAGGTTTCTTGTTAGGTGCGACTGCGGGTCGTACAACATTGAACGGTGAAGGCTTACAGCACCAAGACGGTCATTCTCACATCTTGGCGAACACGATTCCAAACTGCGTATCTTATGACCCATGTTTTGGTTATGAGTTGGCTGTCATCGTACATGACGGTTTACAACGTATGTATGTGAATCAAGAGCGTGTGTTCTATTACTTAACTGTAATGAATGAAAACTACGAGCATCCTGCAATGCCAGAAGGCGTTGAAGAAGGCATTAAACGTGGTATGTATTTATTCGAGAAAGATGAAAAAGCAACTGTTCAGTTACTTGGTTCAGGTGTAATTCTTCGCGAAGTGATTAAAGCTGCGAAAATCTTACGTGATGAATACCAAATCCATTCAAACGTTTGGAGTGTAACAAGCTTCAATGAATTGGCACGTGATGGTATGGCATGTGAAGAATACAACCGCCTACACCCACTTGCTGAAGAAGTTAAAGAATCTTGGGTATCTAAACAATTACGTGGTACGGAAGGTATCGTAGTTTCTGCGACCGACCATATGCGTGCTTACAGTGAACAAATCCGTGCGTATCTTCCAGATGGTCGCCCATTTGTTGCATTGGGTACAGATGGTTACGGCCGTTCAGATACACGTGCGAACTTACGTAGTTTCTTTGGTGTTGATGCTGCGCACATCGTTGTTGCTACCTTGAAAAAATTAGCTGACGAAGGTGAAGTAGACGCACGTTTAGTGAAAGACGCAATTTCTAACTTTGAGCTAGATACTGACCGTCCGGTTGCATGGGCGCCGCAAGCACATCCGGAAGTTCAGCCAGTTGCTGAATACAATGAAACGCAAACAGGTGAGGGGAACTAAGCATGCAAATTAAGACCCCTGATATTGGTGTAGATAAAGCAAACGTCGCTGAAATTTTAGTAAAAGTTGGCGACCGTGTTGAAGTTGATGACAGTATCGTTGTGCTTGAGTCTGATAAAGCAACTGTTGAAGTGCCTAGCACTTCAGCAGGTGTCGTAAAAAGTATCTTGATTAATCAAGGTGATGATGTGACTGAAGGTGTTGCTTTGATTGAGATCGAAGCAGAAGGTGCGGCACAACCAGCACCGGAACCAACACCAGCTCCTGCGGCTGAAAAGCCAGCTGCTCCAGCACCTGCGCAACAAACTCAAGCTTCAGCTCAACCTGCTGCTACATCAAGTGCAACTGTTGAAGTGACTGTACCTGACATCGGTGTTGAAAAAGCATTGGTTGGTGAAATCCTCGTTAAAGTGGGTGACCAGATCGATGTTGAACAAAGTATTGTGGTTGTAGAGTCAGATAAAGCGACTGTAGAAGTTCCAAGTAGTGTTGCTGGTACTGTAGAAAGTATTCAAGTGAAAGAAGGCGATACCGTTAAAGAAGGTGTTGTTCTTATTCAAGTGAAAACAGCAGCTGCATCTAATGCGCAAGCAGAAGCTCCTGCTACTACACCAGCTCCAGCTGCGGCAGCTGAACCGGTTGCTGCAAAGCAAGAAACTGTGGCAGCGGCTCCAGCTCAGTCTGGTTCAGTTGATATCAATGTTCCTGATTTGGGTGTAGACAAAGCTATTGTTGCTGAAATCTTGGTTCAAGTTGGCGATAAAGTTGATGTAGACCAAAGCCTTGTTGTTGTTGAGTCAGATAAAGCAACTGTAGAAGTTCCAAGTACCGTTGCTGGTGTTGTAAAAGCAATTCACTTGCAAGCAGGCCAACAAGTTTCACAAGGTGTATTGCTTGCAACAATTGAAGCTGAAGGCCAAGCACCTGCTGCTGCACCAGCGGCAAAAGCAGAAGCAGCCCCAGCTCCACAGGCAGCAGCACCTAAAGCAGCCGCTCCTGTTGCAACTCAGTCTGCACCTGCGGCACCTGCATCTGGTACTGATAAGTTAACGAAAGAGCAAGAAGCAGAAAACGCTAAAGTGTATGCTGGTCCTGCTGTTCGTAAGCTGGCTCGTGAACTTGGTGTGATCTTGTCACAAGTTAAAACTTCTGGTGAGCATGGCCGTGTTGTTAAAGAAGATATCTTTGCTTATGTGAAGAGCCGTTTAACTGCACCGCAAGCTGCACCAGTAGCTCAAGCTACTGCTGCTCCGGCTGGATTGCCGTCATTACCTGACTTTACTGCTTTTGGTGGCGGTGAAGTAAAACCAATGACGCGTTTACAGCAAGTTTCTGTACCACAGTTGTCTTTAAACAACTACATTCCACAAGTAACTCAGTTTGACCTTGCGGATATTACTGAGCTAGAAGCTTGGCGTGGTGAGTTGAAAGACGGCTTTAAGAAACAAGGTGTGAGCCTAACAATTTTGGCATTTATTGCAAAAGCAGTAGCACACTTGTTGAAAGAAGAGCCTTATTTCGCGGGTCACTTAGCAGATGATCAGAAATCTGTATTGCTCCGTAATGAAATCCATATGGGTATTGCGGTTGCGACTCCAGATGGTTTGACAGTACCTGTACTACGTAATCCTGACCAAAAATCAATTAAGCAAATTGCTGTTGAATTAGGTGAGTTGAGTAAAAAAGCGCGTGATAAGAAATTAACACCGAAAGATTTACAAGGTGCTAACTTCACGATCACAAGCTTGGGCTCAATTGGCGGTACAGCATTTACGCCACTAGTTAACTGGCCACAAGTTGCAATTTTGGGTATTTCACCTGCAACGATGCAGCCTGTATGGAATGGTAAAGACTTTGATCCACGCTTAATGTTGCCGTTGTCATTGTCTTATGATCACCGTGTAATTAATGGTGCGGATGCAGCGCGCTTTACAAATAAACTTACGAAACTTCTTAAAGATATTCGTACTTTATTAATCTAATGCTTTGAAAGAACATACTAAAACCTCGCTTCGGCGGGGTTTTGTTTTAATGTCTATTTGACTTAATTTTAGGTTAATCTACAGATTAAGCAGGATTTATCGAGAGTGAGGAGACATTTCTCGTTATTACATAAAGGAGAAATAGTAAATGTTGGGTTTTCTGAAAATTATGTTACCCTTGTTGTTGGTTGTATTTTTATTGATGGGAATATGGGTCAGTATTTTGCACTTCCCTTGGGAGTGGATGACTTATGTTGTCATGGGGATTGAAGTGTTTGTCGCTACTCTGATTTTACCCCTTGAATATCAAACTGGAACAAGTAGCAGCCATATTGGTTTTATCAGTATAAGTGCTTGTCTTGCAGTGCTGTTAGGAATAGCCCGTTTATTCGTATGGACATGGGTAAAATTTTTTGCCTGAATATTTGAAAAATAGATTTAGTCGAATATAATAAGCCCATACTTCATTGGGGAGTAGCCGCTATTCACAGCAAATGTGAATAGGTGATGGTCAACATAATTGTTCAACAGAACATGGTCATCATAGCTTAAACGTCTCATCGTTCCTGAGTTGGCAAGACCTTTGATTTACCACTCTGCAATCATTTTATGATATTTGGCTAGCAGGAGGGGTAGGTCATAGGCATTTATGCTAGCCAGAGAACCGACATGCAAGAATTTCTGATTTCTACCTCGATTGTTGCCCTCGCTGAAATGGGCGATAAAACTCAATTGTTGGCACTTTTATTATCTGCACGTTTTCGTAAGCCAATCCCTATTTTAATCGCGATTCTTTTAGCAACTTTAATTAACCATGGTATTTCTGCTGTGCTTGGGCAGTGGATTACAACGGTTTTAAGCCCTGAAATCTTAGTCTGGGTACTTGCGGTTGGTTTCATTGGGATGGCGTTCTGGATGCTTATTCCGGATGAGCTTGATGATGAAACAGCGAGTATTAATAAATGGCAAAAGTTTGGCGTTTTTGGCGCAACCTTTATTTTATTTTTCTTGGCGGAAATTGGCGATAAGACTCAAATTGTAACAGTCGCTTTAGCTGCACGTTATGACAGCATTTTCTGGGTAATGTTAGGCACAACTTTAGGAATGATGATTGCCAACGCACCAGCTGTATTTATTGGCAACAAATTGGCTGAACGTTTGTCTATTGCGCTCATTCATAAAATTGGCGCCGCTATTTTCTTCATTGTAGGTGTTTCTACACTCGTACAGCATTATTTCTTCTAACGCATTTTAAGCTGCCAAAAAAACGCACTCGAATAGAGTGCGTTTTTTTATAGGTAATTTTAATAATTAAATTTCACAGTAAAGTTAATTTGACGTGGATTACCGAGAGTCACCAAATTTTCGTTGAGAGCACCTGTATAGTAATCTTTATCAAATAGATTACGGATCGCAAGTTGAGCACCCCAATGCTCAGCATCATAACCAGCTTCGGTATCGAATACTGTATAGCCCGGAACATGCACATCTAAACCATCAACGGTTTTATAAGTTTCACCCCGGAAACCACCACCTACATACCAACCAAGTTTTGATGATGGATCAAATTTGTAACGAGCTGACAAGCTATAAGCGTGTTCAGGAATATTGTCGAGCGCTTTCCCTACATTGCTTGCATTTGCATCTTTACTAATTTCTGCATCAATTGTGTAGGTATATGCAGCCGTTAATTTTAAACCTTTTAAAATTTCTGCACTAAGTTCAGTTTCAATACCGCGAGTTAACTGTTCACCACGTTGTACTTTATAGCCACTATTCGCAGTATCAGTAACCAAAACATTCTGACGTTTTAGATCATACCAAGCGATAGCACCTTGAATTCGTTGATCCGGACTTTGTAATTTCATCCCGACCTCAACCTGTTTTCCTTTTTCTGGCTTAAATGGGTTGCTATTTACGTCAGTACCACTATTTGGAGTAAATGATGTAGCGTAGCTCACATAAGGTGCCACAATGTCATTGAAGGTATACATGACAGAAGCACTGCCCGTAAATGCATTATCTGATTGTTTACTCGCATTGCCAGTTACTAAACTTGTAGTTTGGGTTTGTGCCCAATCTTGACGTCCTGATAAGCTTAAAAGTAATTGATCATTAAGCTGAATACGGTCGCGTAAATAGAGCCCTAGATATTTGAGACGGTTGATATCACGTACATTTTGCTTCAATGTCACGTTCTGACCATAGATAGGGTTATAGATATTTAAATCACCAATATCATATTTATCATTGGTGTAGTCACTTTTTTCTTGAAAAGCATCGACTCCAATATTAACGTCATGCTGCATGCCATATAGATCAAATTGTTTATTTAAACGGTTATCGATGGCGAAGCTTAAGTTATCAATAACTTGGTGTCGGCTGTTATTTTTACGGCTGATAGTCGTGTAATCAATTTCACCTTGTTTATCTTTTGCCCAAAAGTTACTACCTGTACGAGCAAAGACTGCTTTGCCATCCATTTCGGTTTTTTGTACGGCAAAATTCTGGTTAAAGCTCCAGTCATTATCAAAAGTATGTTTAAACGTATAACCAGTGCGATAAACATCTGCCTCATATTTACCGAAATTAGGATCTCCAATATATAAACTACGATCTATAGGTCCGTTAGGGTTGTCTTTTAATGTACCAATTACAGGTAAACCTTGCTGACGAATATATTCGCGGTGTTGATAGCTTGCGATTATAGAGAGGTCAGTGTTATCACCGAGGTCAAAATTATAAGAAGGCGAGATATAAAAATTTTTAAAATAAACATAATCGGTTGGATCATCTTGATCAGAGATACGTCCATTTAAACGGAAAGCACCTTTTTCACTATTGTTTGGGCTGTAGTTTAAATCGAATGTTCCTTCTTTAAGGCTGTAACTACCATAAGTCATGCTAGCACGTGCAAAGCTTTCTGCTTCCGGTCTTTTAGTCACTAAATTGACCATACCACCCGGAGCAACTAAACCGAAATTAATAGAAGCAGGACCTTTTAAAATTTGTACCTGATCCATACCAGATAGTTCGGTGGCAACATAAGTATTTTGGCCTACCCTTAAACCATCGACATAGACCGAATCAGAAGAAGTTTGGCCTCGAATAATAAAGTCGTCCCAACCGCGGCGACCGAGTTTTCCAGCCTCTACACCTGCAACCCCTTCAAGCGCATCCGTAAGAGTTCTTGCTTGTTTTTGGTCAAGTTGTTCACGGGTGACGACAGAAACTGATTGAGCAGTTTTAAATAGAGGTGCATCTGATTTTAAAGCTGAGTTTGCTTTTGTTGCGACATAAGAAGAGGGATTTTCTTTTTGTGCTTGAATAGAAATAGTGGGTAACACATTGGTTGAATTTTGCTGTTCTGCCAGTTCTTCAGCATGACTTGTTGTCATTGAAGTAAAAATAGCAACTGCTAACAAAGTTTTTGAAGTTGAAAAAGCAAAGCGTTGAGTCATGGGAGGCCTAAACAGCGCAAAAAAGTAAATTTGATAATGAGAATTATTTTAATTTATTGCAGTTTAATTTTAAATAACATTATGATTCATTTATAAAATAAGAAAAGCAAAATCAATTTTAAAATATTATGAGAAAAATAAAGTAATTCATTGCATGAGTTATTGAATCCCATTATTTTATTATGGAAATAAAAATATCTAATATTTAAAGTTTTTTTGGGGAATTTTATGGGGTTTGAAAAAACAACATCACAGATATTATTTGATAATGGCGTACACAAATGTATTAGTTTTACCAGTTTGGTCAAAGGGGAAGGCATACAAGCCAATCAATTTTTAATTATTGATCATGAGCGTGCTGCCGTGATCGACCCAGGTGGTGATTTGACCTATGTTCCGCTGACAATGGAACTTAATAAATATACGCGCCTTAAAAATCTTGATTATGTGATGGCTTCGCATCAGGATCCAGACATTATAACCTCAATGCCCCGCTGGTTGGTTTATACCGATGCTAAAGTGGTGGCCTCAAAATTATGGGCACGGTTTTTACCTCACTTAAATTCATCATTTATGAGTGAGCGTATGAAAGGGAATTGGGAAGACCGTTTGATTGAGCTGCCTGATCGTGGTCAAGTGATTCAATTAGGTGAATCGAAACTTGTAATTATTCCAGCGCATTTCCTACATTCGGTGGGTAATTTTCAGTTTTATGATCCCGTTGCTAAAATTTTGTTTTCGGGCGATATGGGAGCATCCATCGTAGATGATGCAAGTCAGCCTCTAAAAGATTTTGATAGCCATGTGATGAAAATGAAAGCTTTTCATCAACGTTATATGTGTTCAAATAAAGTCATTCGCTTATGGGTTAACATGGTCCGTCAGATGGATATTGAAATGATTGTCCCTCAGCACGGTAGTCCATTTATTGGTAAAGAGATGATTAATCAGTTTTTAGAGTGGATTGAAACATTGCCATGCGGTGTAGATTTAATGACGGAACAAATTTTTAGCTGTCCAACATAAAAAATAATATTCGACATATTGAGTCCAATTTGAAATTTTTTTAGGATTTCGCGTCGCAGAAAAATTTTTGATGACGAGAATTTGAATAAAAATGTTATCTCAAGTTGCGACTCCAGATGAATGCCTACGCTGTGGGGCATGTTGTGCACATTTTCGGGTTTCATTTTACTGGGCTGAGGCCGAGTTAATGGAAGAACATCTAGTTGAACCTTTGACACCTGTCTATTCATGTATGCGTGGAACTAATCAACCTGAGCCCCGATGTCAGGCTTTGACGGGTGAAATTGGTAAAGAGGTGGGTTGTTCCATCTATGCGGTGCGTAGTTCTACCTGTAGAGAAGTGCAGATTGCTGATGAGCAGTGTAATAAAGCTCGTTTAGCGCACCAGCTTATTCCTCTTATTCAGGTTAGCCCGGCAGATTCAGAGAATGATCACGACTATGATCAGGTGAGTTAAATATAAGCTAACACAATAATAAGTGGGAAATATTTAGAGTAGGCGAATATCTATTGCTGAAAAAGGCAAAGATAATATGAAAATTGCATCGAAATTTGTTTATAATAGCTCACGGAATTTACCAGTGAGATTGTTATGCTGACCATCGTTCAAGAAGCGCTAACCTTCGATGATGTCTTATTACTTCCTGCCTACTCTACTGTTCTCCCAAAAGATGTCTCTCTAAAGACACGTTTAACTCGCGGCATTTATTTAAATATCCCATTAGTTTCAGCTGCAATGGATACAGTGACTGAGTCACGTATGGCGATTGCAATGGCGCAAAATGGTGGTATCGGGATTTTGCACAAAAACATGGATATTGCTGCTCAAGCTGCAGAAGTACGCCGTGTGAAAAAATTCGAAGCGGGTATGGTGAAAGACCCTATCACTGTAAGCCCTGAAACTACAGTACGTGAACTGATTGCAATTACCTCTGCTAATAACATTAGTGGTGTACCTGTTGTTAAAGACGGCAAGGTTGTTGGTATTGTGACAGGCCGTGATACGCGTTTTGAAACCAATTTAGAACAACCTGTTAGCAACATCATGACAGGCCAAGATCGTTTAGTCACTGTACGTGAAGGCGAGTCTAAAGAAAATATTCAAGCATTATTGCAAAAACACCGTATTGAAAAAGTCTTGGTCGTTGGCGAGAGCAACGAACTTAAAGGCTTAATTACAGTAACTGACTTCCGCAAAGCTGAGAGCTATCCAAACAGTTGTAAAGATGATCTTGGTCGTTTACGTGTTGGTGCTGCGGTAGGTACAGGTGCTGATACACCAAGTCGTGTGGAAGCATTGGTTGAAGCTGGTGTTGACGTCATTGTTGTTGATACAGCACATGGCCACTCTGCTGGTGTAATTGAACGTGTACGTTGGGTGAAACAAAACTTCCCTCAAGTACAAGTGATTGGTGGCAACATTGCAACTGGTGATGCTGCATTAGCATTATTAGATGCAGGTGCAGATGCTGTAAAAGTGGGTATTGGTCCTGGTTCTATCTGTACAACGCGTATTGTGGCTGGTATCGGTATGCCACAAATTTCTGCAATTGACAGCGTTGCTAGCGCACTAAAAGATCAAATTCCTTTAATTGCAGATGGCGGTATCCGCTTCTCTGGCGATATGGCAAAAGCGATCGGTGCGGGTGCAAGTACGATCATGGTTGGTTCATTACTTGCAGGTACTGAAGAAGCGCCGGGCGAAGTTGAGTTTTTCCAAGGTCGTTACTACAAAGCATATCGTGGTATGGGTTCATTAGGTGCAATGGCGGGAGCAACTGGTTCTGCTGACCGTTATTTCCAAGATTCAAAAGCGGGTGCTGAGAAGTTAGTACCAGAAGGAATCGAAGGCCGCGTTCCATATAAAGGCCCAATGGGTAACATCGTTCATCAAATGATGGGTGGTTTACGTTCATCGATGGGTTATACAGGTTCAGCTGTGATTGAAGATCTTCGCCAAAATGCGAAATTTGTGAAAATTACTTCAGCAGGCATGTCTGAGTCACATGTTCATGATGTAACGATTACTAAAGAAGCTCCGAACTATCGTGTTGGTTAGATTTTGGTAACCAAAACAATCAAGAAAGCCGTCAGTACACTGACGGCTTTTTGTTTTTGGTGTAAAGTAAATCCGATGAAAAGAGATATGGCGGAATAGCCATATATGAAATGAGCCACGGCTGAAGTGGCGTAAAAATGAGATAAGCTATGAGTTATTTTGGAACGGATGGTATTCGTGGAAAATTTGGGCAAATGCCGATTACGCCAGAGTTTGCTTTAAAACTCGGTTTTGCTGCAGGGAAGGTATTAAAACGAACGAGTCCGAAAAATAAACCACTTGTTGTATTAGGAAAAGATACTCGTTTATCCGGTTATATTTTAGAGTCTGCTTTGCAGGCGGGATTAAATGCTGCTGGTGTATATGTTCACTTACTTGGACCATTACCGACACCGGCTATTGCACATCTTACCCGTGCCTTACATGCACATGCAGGGATTGTTATTTCTGCATCACATAACCCATATTTTGATAACGGGATTAAGTTCTTCTCAAGTGAAGGTAAAAAATTACCAGATTCATTGCAGGAAGAAATTAATAAAGAATTAGAAAAAGATTTATTTATCGAAGACACTGCAAACTTAGGTAAAAGTGTTCGTGTGACCGATGCAAATGGTCGTTATATCGAATTTTGTAAATCTACATTCCCATATCATTTTGATTTAAATAATTTAAAAATTGTTGTGGATTGTGCTCACGGCGCTGCTTACAGCGTTGGCCCTTCGGTTTTCCGTGAACTCGGCGCTAAAGTTGTCGCTTTATACAATGAGCCAGATGGTTTAAATATTAATGAAAACTGTGGTTCAACTCATCCAGAGAGCTTACAAAAAGCGGTTGTGGAACATGGGGCTGACTTAGGTATTGCCTTTGATGGTGATGCTGACCGTGTAGTGATGGTTGATAAGTTCGGTAACTTAATTGACGGTGACCACATCTTATATATTTTAGCGACTCAGGCAAAAAACAAGCCAGCAGGTGTTGTTGGTACAGTAATGAGTAACATGGCACTTGAAGTTGCGCTTGAAAAAGCAAATGTTGGCTTTGTTCGTGCAAAAGTCGGTGACCGTTATGTATTACAAGCCCTAGAAGAAAACGGATGGGTAACAGGTGGTGAGCCTTCTGGTCATATTCTGACTTTAGACAAGAGCACAACAGGTGATGCGATTATTGCAGCATTACAAGTGTTAACCGTGATGGTTGAGCAGAACAAAGCGCTGCACGAATTGGTTAACGGCTTTAAACTGTACCCACAAGTTCTTGTAAATGTACGTTTGGAACAAATGCTTGATCCATATTCTATTCCTGCATTAGTTGCTGAGTTCAATAAAGCTGAAGAGCAGCTCAAAGGACGTGGACGTATTTTAATTCGTAAGTCTGGAACTGAGCCAGTCATTCGTGTCATGGTTGAAGGTGATAACGAGCAAGAAGTGAAAACTTTAGCTGAACATTTAGCAAATGCAGTTCGTTCACAGGCACAAGTCGCATAAGGTGTATGGCATGAGTGATGTCATTAAAGACTTAAGTGAATTGCGCTTAAGCTATGAACAAGGTGAGTTGTACGAGACTCAAGTTGCTAGCAATCCCCACGAGCAATTTCTAGGTTGGTTTAATCATGCTTTAGCAGCTAACTTGCATGAACCGTATGCAATGTCATTAGCAACTGCGAGTGCTAGTGGTCGTCCGCATGTCAGAACTGTGTTGTTACGCGGTGCGACAGAAGCAGGTTATGATTTCTATACCAACTATGACAGTCAAAAAGGTATAGATTTGGCAGAAAATCCATATGCTGAATTGTTATTTTATTGGCCAAGTCTAGAGCGTCAGGTACGAGTAGGTGGGCATGTTGTAAAAATTCCTGAACAGGAATCTACAGACTACTATCATAAACGTCCACGTGATAGCCAGATTGCAGCTCATATCAGTACTCCTCAAAGTGGCAAAATTGAAAGTCGCGAATTGTTACAACAGCGTTTTCAAGACTTGCAACAACAAGTTCAAAGCCACGAAGTACTCGATAAGCCGGAGTTCTGGGGTGGATACCGTCTACAGCCGGATTATTATGAATTCTGGCAAGGGCGACCAAATCGTTTACATGACCGCTTGAGTTATGAAAAAATCGACGGTCAATGGACGTTGCACCGACTGATGCCTTAAATGACAAAAATACAAATTAAACAAAGACCTTTATTGACACGCCCTGAACAGTTTCAGGGCGTGCCTCCGTTTATTGCCGAAATTTTGGCAAGACGGGGCGTACAATCCGAGCAAGAACTAGAGTTAAAGCTTAAGAATTTACTGGCTCCTGAACTCAAAGGGTTGGACGCTGCTGTAGCATTAATGGATCAAGCCATCGATGAGCAGAAAAAAATAGTTATTGTGGGGGACTATGATGCTGATGGCGCAACCAGCACTGCTTTAATGATGCTCGTGCTTCGCGATATGGGAGCACAAGTCGACTATCTGGTACCGGACCGTTTTAAATATGGCTATGGACTTACTCCTGCCATTGCTGAGCTTGCTCATCACACCTATCAACCCGATCTATTAATTACGGTAGATAATGGAATTTCTAGCCATGCTGGTGTTGATGCAGCACATGCCCTAGGCATGCAAGTGATTATTACTGATCATCATTTAACGACTAAAGAAACACCACTTGCAGAAGCAGTTGTTAATCCAAATCAATTAGGCTGTGAGTTTCCAAGTAAAGCATTGGCAGGTGTTGGTGTTGCTTTTTATGTACTTGCCAATTTGGCGAGCCTACGCAATAGACAGGGTAAAAGCACAAGTAAAGTTACCCAATATTTAGATTTGGTCGCTTTAGGAACTTATGCTGATGTTGCTGTCCTAGATTATAACAACCGTATTTTGGTCGATGCAGGTGTAAAACGTATTCAGCAACATCAGTGTCGAGTGGGAATTTTAGCCTTACTCGATATCGCTGGTCGGGAAGCTACTTCAATACGTGCCCAAGATTTAGGTTTTGTGCTCGGACCGCGCATTAATGCTGCTGGACGTATGGAGAGTATGCGTATTGGGATCGAGTGTTTATTAGCTGACACGATGGAAACTGCATACCCCATTGCTCAGCAATTAAATCAGTTAAATATCGATCGCCGTCAAATTGAAGGGGAGATGAAGCAACAAGCTTTATCTGCTTTAGACAGTTTACAACTCTCACAACAAGATATTCCCGCGGCGCTTGTTCTGTTTGAAGAAAACTGGCACCAAGGTGTCATCGGGATTGTCGCGGGACGTTTAAAAGAACAGTTTCATCGCCCAACGATTGTGTTTGCTCCAGATGAAGATGGTATTCATATTAAAGGCTCAGCACGTTCCATTGATGGGGTGCATATTCGAGATACCATTGAACAAGTTGCCGAACAACATCCTGAGCTGGTGAGTCATTTTGGTGGACATGCGGCAGCGGCAGGCTTAACGATTCGTAAAGAAAACTTTGAAGCTTTTAAAACCGTATTTAATGATTGTGTAGCTGCTATGGATGAATCAATCTTTCAAGCGACATTATGGACCGATGGTGAGCTACCTGTCTCTGCTTTGCAATTAGATACCTTAAACTGGATTGAGCAATTAGGTCCGTGGGGACAAAAATTTCCACTGCCTCAATTTGAAGGATATTTTAAAGTTATCGATTTTCGTTGGCTCAAAGAGACACATTTAAAGCTTAGATTAGCGATAGACCAATATAGTTTCGATGCTATTGCTTTTAATGCGGCAGGTCGCTTCGAGTTTGATCCGATGCGAGACCATGTGCATTTGGTTTATGAAATAGACCGTAATGTCTTTAATGGTAATGTGAGCTTACAGCTACGCATTGTGCATTTAAATCAATAAAAAAATCCGCTCAATTGAGCGGATTTTTTTTAATCTAGGTTAGATTAGAAGCGGTATGCTGCACGAACACCATAAGTGTTGTCGTTATCACCGAATCCAACACGACCTTCAACACTTACTTGCTGATTTAAGAATTTTTTAGCATTGATACCAAATTCATCTTTATCAGTTAAGTCGTTATTGTAGTAGTCCACACCTAAACTTAAAGTTTTATCGATGTAGTAGTCACCACGAACTTTATATTCGTCAAGGTCACCAAACGCACCATAAGCTTCAAGGTTTACGTCATGTTGACCAACTTGAGTTACATACTTAGCACGAACGGTAGGATCTGCACCGTCTTTACCGTCTTTCTCGTCGTAACCTTTAACACCTAGAGCAAGTAATAAACCAGGAGCTGGTAAATAACCTACTTCTGCAGCATAAGTAGTCACTTTACTGTCGATATTAGTGTTGTCGATTTCACGTTCGTTTCTGCCTACATCACCGCTAAGGTAAAAGTCAGAGTTAGGAACGAAGTACTCAACGCCTACGCCATATTGAGTGTCTTTTGTGCCGCTGTTATCGCCATAGTTAACATGCGCGTTAACGTTACTTGCACGGTTTAAGAATGCTGCTTCTGCAAGCGGTGCGTTACGTGTTTGAACAGGGTTGAAATAATAAGTCCCATCAACACCGAATTTGCTTACGCTGCTGCCGTTATCTGGATCAAGATAATTGTAAGAACCACCAACTTCAGCTTGGTAAGCGTTTGCTGTGCCACTTACTGCAAGAGCAGATAAAAGAGCTGATGCAATTGCTAGTTTTTTCATGGAATCTCTCCCCTCTAAAAACGATTTTATAAATGTTTTGTTACAACTTTCAGTCTAGAGCAAAATCATTCACCGTCAATCTTGTCCAAGTAACTGGACTGTAACCATGTGCTTTTTATGTAACTATATTTAATTTAATATATTGATTTTAAATAATAAAAAAACAATGTTTTATTTTATTAAAAATGAGGAGATTTTGTGTAGAAACTTAAAAATGCTGGAAAAGTACCCAATTTTGTATGGGGATGTTACGAGTTAAGCTTAAAATCTACTGAAAGAAAATTAGCAAACTTATTCATTGAAATAAGAGTTAGCGATTAAAGCAGGTTCGAAGATAACCGTAGCTATGATAAAATATTCGACTGTTTATCTGCTTTTATGGGAACACTCGCGTGGAAATTAATCCTTATCTAAACCAATTGAAAGACTTAACTGATCGTAGCCAAACACTACGGGGGTATCTTTGACTACGATCTAAAAAAAGAACGTTTAGAAGAAGTTTTACGTGAGTTAGAAGACCCTGCGATCTGGAACGATCAAAACCGTGCTCAGGCAATGGCGAAAGAAAAGGGCGAACTAGAAAACGTTATTAATGTATTAGATGGCTTATCTACACAGCTTGAAGATGCAAAAGCAATGTTGGATTTGGCTGTAGAAGCTGATGATGAAAGCTTGCTTGAAGATGTTCAGTCTGAACTGAGTACTGCTGAAGAAGAATTAGCAAAACTTGAATTCCGCCGTATGTTTAGCAATCCAATGGACCCGAATCCTTGCTATGTCGAGATTCAGGCGGGTTCAGGTGGTACAGAAGCACAAGATTGGGCTTCAATGCTATTACGTATGTATATGCGCTGGATTGAACGTCATGGTTTTAAAGCAGAACTTATGGAAGTGTCTGACGGTGACGTGGCTGGTATCAAATCTGCAACAATTCGTGTTGAAGGTGAATATGCATATGGTTGGTTACGTACAGAATCTGGTGTACACCGTTTAGTACGTAAATCACCATTTGACAGTGGTAACCGTCGTCATACTTCTTTCTCTGCGGTATTTATTTCTCCAGAAGTTGATGACAATATCGAAATTGATATTAATCCTTCAGATGTTCGTACTGATACTTACCGTGCATCTGGTGCAGGTGGTCAGCACATTAACAAAACCGATTCGGCAGTACGTTTGACGCATATTCCGACTGGTATTGTAGTGGCATGTCAGAACCAACGTTCACAGCATGCGAACCGTGATCATGCATGGAAACAGTTACGTGCAAAATTGTATGAATTAGAAATGCAAAAACGTAATGAAGCCGCTCAAGCACTTGAAGACTCGAAGTCTGATATTGGTTGGGGTAGCCAAATTCGTTCTTATGTACTTGATGACTCTCGAATCAAGGATTTACGTACGGGTGTTGAAAATTCAAATACTGGTGCGGTTCTTGATGGTGACCTTGATCGTTTTATTGAAGCGAGTTTAAAACAGGGGTTATAAGAGTCTTTTGAACTTTTAATTCTCTATAACTCTTAAATTTTTAGCGATTAAAACGGCAAAGCAGTTCAGTGTTTGGAAGTTAATCGGAAAAATACGATATGAATATCGAAAAAAATAGATATGAATATCGTCAAAATACGATATTATGTTTCCGAAATGCTGAACAAAGCTTTGTTCGTTTACAAGACGTGTTGAGCCTATGGATATTGATGCAATTAGCAAAGCCCTAGCCAATCCTCTGCGTCGGCAGATTCTGCAATGGTTAAAAGAGCCGGAGCATTATTTACCGGTAGAAGAGTGTGGTGGTAGTTTTGAAAAAGGGGTTTGCGCAGGTCATATTGAACGTTTGGGTAAAGTAGCTCAGTCTACAATGTCCAATCATTTGTCTGTATTACAGCAGGCGGGTCTCATTCAGGTCCAAAAATATGGACAATGGTCTTATTTTTCACGTAACGAAGCTTTGATTCAGCAATATATCGAACATTTAAAACAGACACTTTAAAACAAATAAAGTGTAAGTCGAGGCGATCATGGCTGAACTCAATACTCCCTTAACAGTTGGTGATTTTGAAATTAAAAATCGACTGGTAATGGCCCCATTAACACGTGCGCGTAGTGGCGAAAGCCGTGTTCCAAACGATTTAATGGTGGAATATTATCAGCAACGTGCAAATGCAGGTCTCATTCTCACTGAAGCAACAGTGATTGGTTCAAAAACCGTAGGTTATGCAGATACTCCGGGACTATGGTCACAAGAGCAAGCACAAGCATGGAATAAGATTATTGAAGCAGTTCATGCTCAAGGTTCAAAAATTGTAGTTCAACTGTGGCATGTGGGTCGTATTTCACATCCAGAGCTTTTAGATGGTGATATTCCTGTTGCACCGAGTGCGATTCAACCTGCGGGTGAAGTAAGTTTATTACGCCCTAAACGTCCATATGTAACGCCACGTGCGCTTTCAATTGAAGAAATTCAGGAAATTGTTGCTCAATATAAGCATTCAGCTGAATTGGCTAAAGCAGCAGGTTTTGATGGCGTTGAGCTACATGCAGCAAATGGTTATTTAATTGACCAGTTCCTTCAAAGTAATACTAACCAGCGTGATGATGAGTATGGTGGTCCGGTTGAAAACCGCGCTCGCTTGTTATTAGAGGTAGTTGATGCCTTTATTGAAGTGTGGGGCGCTGGCCGAGTAGGTGTGCATATTGCACCGCGTGGCGACTCGCATGATATGGGTGATGAAAACCCGCTAGCGACATTTGGTTATGTGGTTGAACAACTCAGCCAACGTAATGTGGCTTTCATTTTCTCTCGTGAATATGAAGCAGCTGATAGTATTAGCCCACAATTACGTAAAAAATTTAATGGTGTATGGATTGCCAATGAAAATCTGACACCAGAGTCAGCAAAACGTATCTTGCGTGAAGGTCAAGCAGATGCTGTATCTTTTGGTAAAGCATATATCGCTAATCCAGATCTTTTACAGCGTTTAGAACAAGGCTTACCATTAAATGAACTTCAACCAACGACTTTATATGCTAAAGGCGCTGAAGGATATACAGACTATCCGGCTTTAGAAGCTTCATAAGTTCATAATATTATTAAAATTTACTATGTGCTGAACTTGCTCTTTCGTGAGTTCAGTAGATGACTTTTCTTGTATATGGTAGAGTTTAGGTATCGAAACTCTGCCATTTTTTTTATCTATGTTATATTTTCCGCAGTTTTTGAATTTTGACTATTTGAGGCAAATCGCTTGGCGACCCCATTTTGGTACAACACCGCACTTCATTTATTAAAACCGTTTTATCGTTGGCGGATAAAAAGACGTGCAGAAAGTCTAGAATTATATCAGCAGGAATGTCTGGAAAGATTTGGGCCGTTTGAAGCACCGAAGAATGTAAAAGCGATCTGGTTTCATGCTGTTTCAGTCGGGGAAACCAATGCTGCACAGCCTTTAATTGAGTATTACCTAAAACTTGGGCAGCCAGTCTTAGTGACCAATACCACGAAAACAGGTCAGGCTCGTGCCAAGTCACTTTTTCTAAAAGAACCATATTTAGATTTATTTCAAGCCGTTTATTTGCCTGTAGACCAGAAGCCTCTTTTAAAAAAATTTTTTGAGTTATATCAGCCAAAGCTTTTAGCACTGGTTGAAACTGAACTCTGGCCAAATTTAATCGATCAAGCCAAGTTACAGCATGTACCTTGTTTGCTGCTTAATGCTCGGTTGTCAGAAAAATCTGCAAAAGGATATGGCAAAGTCTCGGGTTTAACCGCAGGTATGTTAAAACAGCTGGACTGGGTGTTAGCGCAAGATAGTGCAACTCGTCAGCGTTATGTTGAGCTTGGTTTAGACGAACACAAAAGTCAGGTCGTTGGTAATATTAAATTTGATATCCATACACCAGAGGCTTTTATTAAACAAGCTGCCCAATTGCATCAGCAGTGGTATCTGGAAAATCGGCAGGTTGTGACGATTGCCAGTACACATGCACCCGAAGAACAACAAATTTTGGAAGCACTCGCACCTTATTTAAATTCAGATCGTGAGTTGGTGTGTATTGTGGTGCCTCGTCATCCTGAGCGTTTCGATGAAGTATTTGAAATTTGCCAAAATTTAAATTTAATTACGCATCGTAGAAGTATGGGCCAAAGTATTCATGCCAGCACGCAAGTTTATCTCGCTGACAGTATGGGTGAGCTCTGGTTATGGTATGCCTTAAGTCAGGTGTGTTTTGTAGGCGGTTCTTTAAATGAGCCGGGTGGTGGGCATAATATTTTAGAACCTATGGTTTTAAATGTACCTACTGTGGTTGGACCGCGTTATTTTAACTTTCAAACGATTGTCGATGAGTTCATTGATGAAAATGCTGTGCTTATTGCTCAAGATGCACAGCAGGTCGTTGATATCTGGTTAGCATGTCTGGCAGAACCTGAGGCGACTGAACAGTTAGTGGTACAGGCGCATAAAGTGTTGCAACGTAATCAAGGTTCCTTACAAAAACATATCGGGGTGATTAATCGCTATCTGGCCGAAAAATCATGAATATTGTTTTACTAGAGCCTGAAGATGTTCAGTCGGATACATGGTCTATCCATTCAAAACGTCAATTACAGCATTTGCGTGAACATCTTGATATTACAGTCGGCCAGAACCTAAAAGTTGGTATTCGCAACGGCGCCCGTTATATCACTGAAATTGTTTCGATGAATGAGCATGAAGTCCGTATACGGCCTATTCGTGAAGAACTACTACCAGCAAAACTTCCGGTTCATTTAATTGTAGCTTTACCAAGACCTAAAGTTTTACGCCGTCTAATTATGGACAGTGTGACTTTAGGGGTTGAAAAGATAAGCCTGATTCATAGTTATCGTGTTGATAAAAGCTATTGGCAA
Source organism: Acinetobacter sp. AOR12_HL (assembly GCF_027855275.1). Classification (NCBI taxonomy): domain Bacteria; kingdom Pseudomonadati; phylum Pseudomonadota; class Gammaproteobacteria; order Moraxellales; family Moraxellaceae; genus Acinetobacter; species Acinetobacter sp. AOR12_HL. Next base: position 188,934 of record NZ_JAKTIJ010000039.1, read on the forward strand.
ACTCCTTTTTTACAGCAAATAGACAACTACGTTACGCTGGGACTTGAGCAAGCAGGCGATACAATTGTTCCTGAAATTCAACTTTATAAACGTTTTAAACCTTTTGTTGAAGACGTCTTGCCAAGCTTAATTACGCAGGAAACACCTGCCTATGTGGCTCATCCTTATGCTGAGCAGCGTATGCCAATTAATATTAGCCATGCTTGTAGTGTAGTGGTCGGGCCGGAAGGGGGATTTATTCCTTACGAAGTAGATTTGCTCATAAAAAACGGCTGCCAAGCTATGAGCTTAGGCAACCGTATTTTAAGAACCGAAACGTCTATTTCTTATATTTTAGGTCGTTTGTTTAGCTGATGTTTCAGGGTTTAAAGCTGGTGGATTAGATACCATTTTTAATTCCTGAATTGGGTAAGGAATATCAATATCATTTTCATTGAAAGCTTGTTTTACTTGAGCTTGAATATTACTAATAGATGAAGAGATATCAGTTTCAGTGGTATCAACCCACCAGCGTACAGTCAGGTTAACCGAGAAATCTGCTAAAGCTGTGACGTTAACTGAAAACGCAGGTTGACTCAGTACATTTCGATCATTATTGAGAATATCTAAAATAATCTGTTTTGCTTTTTGCTCATCATCATCATAGCCAATTCCGACTACAAACTCGCAGCGTCGTTGTTGATAAGCAGTATTAACAGTTAAGGCACTTGTATAAACCGTTGCATTTGGAATAACAATACGGCGACCATCCGGTGAGCGTAGGAAGGTTGCACGGATCTGGATGTCTTCTACAGTTCCTTCAAGTGAATTCACCACAATTGAATCGCCAATACGGAATGGCTCGCTCAATAAAATCAAAATACCTGAAAGCAGGTTTTGGAATATATCTTTAAATGCAAAACCAATGGCGACTGAACCGATCCCTAGTGCACTCATGAGCTGGCCTGGTGTGAACCCTGGAATCATAATGACAAGAGCTATTAAGAAACCAAAGAATAAGATCGCTGTACTACCGACACGGTTTAAAACTAAAACAAGATTTTGACGAGTATAAGAGCGATTTTCTAAAGTCTTACGAACAAAGAACTTAAATAATTTGGTCAGTAGCCAAAAAATAAGAAAAACAACAATCGCAATGCAGATATAAGGTACACGTTCCCAAAAACTATCTACGATTTTGTCGATAGTGGTATAGGCATCATGATATTTCTCGGTATGCGCTAAAACTGTTTGAGTGGTTTTAGTACCTGCTTCTTGCAAAAGTTCGCCTGTATTTTTTGCAACATCCGTTAAGGATTTTTGTTCATCAGCCACGACAAGTCTCTAATTGAATAAATTCAGAAAGCCTTTTCAGCTTCCATCATAGTAGGAGATAAAATGTGCGCCTACTATAATGAGTTCATCTAAATAATAAAGTGTTTTTTAATTAAAAGTATTCCGTTCCTTTTTGTAAGATTTGTGTCGGGGTTTGAATAGTATCGGTACCAGAGAAGTAGTAAAAAAAGCCTGCTGTAGAAATAAGGCTAATTAAAATAGCGATTAAAATAAGCCAAGCCATCAGTTTTTCTATAAACGTTGAAGGCCGAACAGGACCATATTGATTAGTGCCCGCTGTACCAGAAGCAAGCAGTAAATAAAGCATAAAAAAGAACTGAACGACTGGAATAAATAACAGTAGTCCCATCCAGCCACTTTTATTTAAATCGTGTAGGCGTCGAACGACTAGAATAATGTTGAGATAGATCAGAAATAGCCAGAAAGCCCAGACCATTAAAGCACTTATACCGGAGAGAGAGCTGTAAAATTCAAAATTAAATAGATCACTTGAAAGCTGAAAACTTCCAAGAAACGAAGCCAGAATAAAATAGCCCACGATTGTGACTAAATAAATCAGGCCATATCCACCCAAATAACTCATTCGGTTAAAGCGACCATGAATTGAAAAAGGGCTGTCTTTAAACGGGAGTTGAGGTGGACGTGAAGAGGGAGTTTCGGCAAACATCTTATTTTATTCCTGCACTGCTTCTAAAAGCTAAAATAATCTTTGTTGATGGTCAAAACCATCAAAACTTAAAAAAATTATAAAAGTAAAAGCTATAGACAAATGTTTTAAATCAACTTAATTTTATAAAAATGTTCACAATTTCGTATGCTTGAGTAAGTGATTAATATATGACCAAAGTCGCATTGTCTAGGCTTTGAAAGAGTCATCATACTGAAAAGGCAAACAAATAAGATCCAGTAAAATAATAGCCACAGTCTCGAGATGGGATGCACAAGATCAAGGAAGTTGCGTATGAATGAGATCTATCCAGTACCAGAGGAATTTAAAAAAACTGCTCGTACTGTTGAAGCAGACTACTTTAAACGTTATCAACACTCTATCGAGAACCCAGATGAATTCTGGGCAGAGCAAGCTAAAATTGTCGATTGGATAAAGCCATTTACCCAAGTTAAAAATACCAGTTTTGACAAAGACAATTTCAAGATTGAATGGTTTGCTGATGGTGAGTTGAACGTATCAGCAAACTGCTTGGACAGGCATCTTAAAGAACACCCTCACAAACCTGCAATTATTTGGGAAGGTGATCATCCTTCTCGTCATAAAATTGTTTCTTATAAAGAATTACACGACGAAGTCTGCCGTTTCGCCAACGTTTTAAAGAAATATGGCATTGGTAAAGGTGACCGCGTTGTGCTGTATATGCCAATGGTGACTGAGGCTGCAATTGCCATGTTAGCCTGTGCCCGTATTGGTGCGGTGCACTGCGTGGTATTTGGTGGTTTCTCACCAGACTCGTTGGCGAGTCGTATTGAAGATAGCCAAGCTAAACTTGTGATTACGGCTGACTCAAGCCTACGTGCCGGTAAGTTGTTACCACTTAAAGAAAATGTTGATTTGGCTCTAGCATTGCCGGGCACAGAATGCGTTGAAAATGTGATTGTGGTTTACCGTAATGCAAACCCAATCGAGATGAAGCCGGGTCGTGATTTGTGGTATCACCTTATTATTATGGAGGTGGATGCAAACTGTCCTCCAGAACCAATGAAGGCCGAAGACCCTTTATTTATTCTTTATACCTCTGGCTCGACGGGTAAACCTAAAGGAGTGTTGCATACGACAGGTGGTTATCTGGTGTATGTGGCGAGTACCTTTAAAGAAGTTTTTGATTTAAAACAAGATGATGTGTACTGGTGTACCGCTGATGTCGGCTGGATTACAGGCCATAGTTATCTAATCTATGGACCACTAGCAAATGGTACGACGACCTTAATGTTCGAAGGTGTGCCTCAGTATCCAACATGGGCACGTCTTGGTCATGTGGTCGATAAACATAAAGTCTCTATTTTATATACAGCGCCAACCGCGATTCGTGCCATGATGCGAGAGGGTGATTCGTATGTACGTGAAAGTAACCGCAGTAGCTTGCGTTTGTTAGGTTCAGTGGGTGAACCTATTAACCCAGAGGCTTGGAACTGGTATTACAACGTTGTTGGTGAAGGCCGCTGTCCAATTGTTGATACATGGTGGCAAACCGAAACAGGTGGTATTTTGATTGCGCCATTACCGGGGGCAACAGCTTTAAAACCAGGTTCGGCAACGCGTCCTTTATTTGGTATTCAACCAGCTATTGTCGATGGTGAAGGCAATGAACTAGAAGGCGCTGCCGAAGGTAACCTTGTGATTAAAGATTCATGGCCGGGCCAGATGCGTACCATTTGGGGTGACCCAGATCGCTTTATTGAAGCTTACTTCTCGACCTTTAAAAATACTTATTTTACAGGTGATGGCGCCCGCCGTGATGAAGATGGCTATTACTGGATCACGGGTCGTGTTGACGATGTCTTAAACGTTTCAGGCCACCGTCTAGGTACGGCTGAAATTGAAAGTGCTCTTGTATCGCATGAATCGGTGGCAGAGGCTGCTGTTGTAGGTATGCCGCATGATATTAAAGGGCAGGGTATTTGTACTTTTGTGACTTTGCAGGCGGGTGTTCCGGAGTCGGAAGAACTGCGTAAAGAGTTAATTAGCTGGGTACGTAAAGTACTCGGACCAGTAGCTTCACCAGATGCACTGCACTGGGCGCCGGCATTACCTAAAACTCGTTCGGGTAAAATCATGCGCCGTATTTTAAGAAAAATTGCAGCGAATGAACTGGATAGTTTGGGCGATACCTCAACCCTAGCTGAACCAGCAGTGGTGGATCAACTGATTGCGACAGTTTATCCTGATAGACAAAAATAACGTTTTAATAAAAAAGCCCCGATAGGGGCTTTTTTATTAAACCTGTTTAAAATTTTGCTAGAAATTCAGCAGTATTTTGTACGCTTGCAAACATACCAAGAGCAGCTAAAAAAGCAGTTTGTACATCTTCGGCTTTAACAGTTTTTCCGTTATGGCTTAAATCACGGGTCGCAGTGGCATCTCCAATTAAGATGGGTTGATAACCTAACTCTTTGGCTGCACGTGTGCCAGAATCAATACAAATATGTGTCATCATGCCTGTGATCACGAGTTGTTCAATTTGATGTGCTTTTAAAAGTTCTTTTAAATTGGTTTCTAAAAAACTGTTTGGATAATGCTTTGTCACGATTAATGAATCACTGCCAGCACTGAGTTCTGGATGAAGTAACACACCTTCAGTATTTTCTTGAAAGAAGCTGGCTTGTGGCGGGTTAATATGTTGCACATAAATAATCGGTAAACCTTTTTCATTAAAATATTGCTCGAGCTGTTTTATTTTATCGAGCGCTTGATCTGGTCCAACCAATTCCATTTTGCCATTTTTAAAATAATCATTTTGTACATCGATAACTAATAGTGCTTGTTTCATGAGAATACTCTTGTTGGTATAAGATAAAACAAGGTTATTCTCTGCCCGCAAAATCGGCTATAGTCCTATGAAAGCATTATCGCCAGTTTTCTTTCGTTATGAAAAATGAATATTGAATTAGACCCTATTGATCTAAAAATTATTGCATTGCTTAAGCAAGATTCTCGCTTAACAAATAAAGAAATTGGGCAGCGTGTTCATCGGACAGGACAGGCAGTAGGAGCGCGAATTGCTCAGTTAATGGATGCAGGCGTTATTAAAAATTACACCATTGCTGTGCAATACAGGCATAAACAATTTATTCATTTGCATTTAAATGAACAACGCTCCTTTGAAGAAATTGAAAATTTAGTGAAGCAATATGAACAAATCGATGAGTGCTTTAAAGTTATGGGTAATGCTTGTTATATGATCGTTAGTCATTTCGAACCAGCAGAACTCAATGCTTTTATTGAAGTCCTCTCAAAATGGTGTCGTTACTCAGTTGAAACTGTCATTCGAGAAGTAGAGAAAGCTTAAAAAAAATAAAAGCTCCAAGCCGAGTCTTGGAGCCAATATGTCTTTATTTTTATTTATTGTTTTTATTGTCTTGCGCTGTTTTAACTGGAGGTTTTAGGCTGATTTAGCTTGAATTTCTACCTCCTTTTCCTGTTGTAGTTCTAACTGACGAACGAGCGGCAGAACTTTTTCACCAAAGTATTCCACCTCTTCAATAAAGTGTAAGAAACCTGAAAGAACCAAGTCGACACCTACATTTTTAAGCGCCACAATACGCTCTGCAATTTGCTGAGGTGTACCAATTAAATTGGTTTTAAAGCCATCGTTATATTGAACTAAATCTTCAAAAGTTGATTTTGCCCAGTTGCCTTCTTGTTCTGGTGAAGCAGCACCCGCTTCACGAGTTGCATCGCCAAACGCATTTACTGCTTCTGTGTTGGCTTTATCAATAATTTCTTGAAGTACTGCTTTTGCTTCTTCTTCGGTATCTCGAGCAATAATAAAAGCATTTACCCCAATTTTAACTTGATGGTTATTGGCTTTTGCTTTGGCTCGGATATCTTCGACCTGTTTTTGAATTTCTTCGACGGTATTACCGTTGGTAAAATACCAGTCAGACACACGAGAGGCCATGTCACGTGCGGCACGTGAACTACCACCTTGAAAGACTTCAATATGTGGTTTTTGCAGAGGTTTTGGCTTAAGTGTGTAGTTCTGGAATTGGTAATACTTACCATCGAAACTATAGTTATCTGTGGTCCAGATTCCTTTTAGCGTGCGAATAAACTCTTCAGAGCGAACATAACGCTCATCATGCTCAGGCCATTCTTCGCCAATCGCATCAAACTCACCTCTGAACCAGCCACTTACCACATTAATGGCAATACGACCTTGAGTTAGATAATCAATCGTTGCGAGTTGTTTAGCTGCAAGTGCCGGTTTCCAAGGGCCGGGCAGAATAGCCGCAATCACTTTAAGTTTCTCAGTTTTTGCAAGTAATGCATGACTGAAACTCACAGATTCATGCTGGTTTTCTGCCCCGTACCCTGCCGTAAAACGAATTTGGGTGAGCGCATATTCAAAACCATTGTTTTCGGCTGCCTGTGCAAGTCGAACATTGTAGTCATAACTCCAGTCTGTACGCTGTTCGATGTTACTTACGACAAGGCCACCGCTTACATTTGGTACCCAATAAGCAAATTTAATTGGTTGTTGTAATTGCGTCATGGTGCTCTCTCCCCATTCGTTATTTTTATTTAGCTATATTGCGCTTAGGCAACATGCGTTAATGATTTACCGGACTTATGATGCAAACGAGATTCTGCTGCATCGAGATTTGGTACAGCTGCTGAAGGCAATACTTCTTCTTGCTCAATTTGCTTGTTAATACCGAGCTCTTGATTCGCTTGCTGAGATTTAGGTTTAACCACTTCAGCACGTTTACCTTTCGCTGGTGCCCATTCTAAAATTGGCAATGCACGCGCTACGGCTAGCGTAATACGGTCAGATAACTGTTCACTTTTCACCGTATATTCAGGAGTAAAGTCGCGATCTGTTGCGTATACGCCAATTGGTAAAGTTTGCGCCTGAAAGAAGCTAAACAATGGGCGAAGCTGATGCTCTAGTACTAATGCATGACGATCACTACCACCTGACGCAGCTAAAAGTACAGGTACATCTACTAATGCAGTTTGTTCAACGAAGTCAAAAAAGTGTTTGAAAAGGCCTGTAAAAGAAGCACGGTAGACAGGCGTACCAACAATTAAGGCATCTGCTGCTTCAACCGCTGCAAGGTCATCTTGTACGCGCTGCGGAAGCTGGTTGCGATAAAATGCGCCGCCTAATAAGGGCCCGATTTCACTCAATTTAATAAAGTGAACTTTAATATCAATTGCTTCAGATAACTCATCAAGAATGGCCTGAACCAGACTTTCGGTTTTAGATGGCGTATTCAAACCACCAGAAACAGCAACAATATTTAAGGGTTTTGATGATGCGATACCAGTCATGATTTGGTTCCTAAGCCTAAAAAAGAAGATTGGACTTATTAATCAACAATGCTGGCGAACTGTAAAATAACGAAATTGGTCAACCTTATCAGTTTTAAATATAAAACCCGAATAGTTGTTTTTTATTATTTAATAGTGAGTTAAATGTCTGTTTTTATTTTATATAATTATTGATGATATATTTTTTAGAATAAAAATAAAGCTTATATAAAAAACAGATTAATTTTGATTAAAAGGTAAAAAACATCTGCAAATCGGAGCAAAGGTCTGTATTTAACAACATTTTGCATAAAAATGGATAAGATGAGCATATCTTTCATCTAAATAGTAGGGTTACAATAGGCCATACTTATGCTCAAGATTACTTTAATCGCTTATGAATATTTTAATCGTTGATGATCATCCTTTGTTTCGTCATGCTTTGATTCAAGCAGTACGTTATAGCCTGCCGCAGGCACAAATTCATGAAACAGCTTCGGTTGATGAGTTTTATGAGCGTTTGGAAAATGGGGCAGAACCTGATCTGGTATTACTCGATTTAAACTTACCGGGTGCTTCAGGCTTTTCGGCTCTGGTCTATGTAAGAGCACAATATCCATCTATTCCTATTATTGTGGTTTCTGCACACGAAGAAGCGTCAATTATTCAACGTGCAATTGCGCATGGTGCAATGGGTTATATTCCTAAATCGGCTCATCCAAGTCATATTGGTGAAGCAATCCGTCAAGTGTTAGATGGGGAAATCTGGTTACCGCCAAACTTGCCATCAAATATTAATCTTGACCCGAGAGCGGCAGATGAAACTGCTTTGGCTGAACGTATTCAGTCGTTAACGCCTCAGCAATTCCGAGTTTTGATGATGGTTGCAGAAGGTTTATTAAATAAACAAATCGCTTATGAACTCGATGTTTCAGAGGCTACTATCAAAGCGCACGTAACCGCTATTTTTAGAAAACTAGGCGTACAAAATCGTACACAGGCTGTATTGGCAATTAGTGCATTAAATATTGAAGATAAAAAAATCTAAAATAAAAAAGACCTCAATTGAGGTCTTTTTTATATGTTCCACTTAGGCAAGGCAATCTTGCTTAGGTGTTAGGCTGTCGCAGTACAGTGGGTTAAGCGCACATTGCAAATCATCAATTTGTTCTTGGGTCACATAGCCTTTGCTTTTTAAATATTCAGCCACGCGGTCATCACGCAAGCTTAAGAAAGCCGCATCATAAACACCTAAATCAACAAAGAGAGCTGCGGTTTCTAGGCTATTGAACCGGTCAAGGAAAATATCATTGCCATACATTAAGAAGATATGGTCAAGTTTTGCTTTTTCATCTACATGCAAACGTTCAGCAAGTTGATGTGGAGGTGTCTTAATAAACAGCAAGTCAGAAAGCTCATCGAACTGAGTCATATCTAACTGGTTTTCTCCGAGTTTGACATGACCAAGCCAAGCCTTGAAAACCAGAACAGCACCACCGCGTAGAAGCATACTCCAGATTTGATGGCGTGTTTCATGATCAAGGTTTTCACTTTCAGCAGTAAGGACTTTTAAGAAGTTCTCTTCTTGTTGCGCTAATTTATCAAATAAACCTAAGCCTTGCGGATGATAGGCAGCAGGCGCAAATACATCAAAATTTAGATCATGAAATACATTAAGTGCGAGAGGTACAGCACACTGATAAATAGTATTGAGTGCTTTGATATGTGCTTCGCTCAGCTTGCTATGCGGAAAAATACTTTGCCAATCTAACTCAGGAAGTAGGGCATTGGCACTGTATTGACGATAAAATTGTTGAGACGAGAGTTGCCCTTGTGGGGTGTTATCAGAAATATTCATGGCAGTTATCCTTTGCATTCATTCTAGAGCAGTGAAGCTATATAGATTGGAAATCGATTTGATAATTCGTTATACAATTTAAAAATTCGTTTTGAATATTTATGTGTCATGAAGAATGCAAGTAGAATACGACTAAAGTCGTATAAGGTGATTTTTTGTAGATAATCTATTATAAAAACAATGATTTATTAAATTGTAACTAAGTATACAAGTGTTCACTTACAAAAAAGGTGGGCTTTGCCATAGAAAAAAAGGCATTGGAAATTTTGGTCAATGATTTACTGAGTAAAAGTAGACTTTTTGAGCAGTTCTGCCTATTGGCTTAAATTCAGTCAAACATTTTTGCCAAGAACCGCTCCCCAAAATTATTAAAGGTTGGGAAGCGATAAATGATTAGTCTGTCGTGCTGGCAATTTTAAGCCCAGATAACCATGCTCTTAATGAAGCAGGTTTTAACGGTTTTTTGAGTAAAACAATATTCAGTTCTTTTAATTGCTGCGGTAACTCTGGGTGCGAGTCCGCTGTGATTAAGGCAACAGGAACATCTTCTTGACGATTTTGAGTAATAAAATCAACGCCAAGTTGATTGTGGTTTAAATGCTGGTCAATGAGCCAAACCTGAATATTCTCTTTTTGAATAATTTCTAGCGCCTGTTCAGGTTCAGTCGCTTTGAAAACTTGATAACCCCATCTTCCTAATAAACTACTCATTCCTTCAAGAATAGTTTCATCATTGTCTAGGCACAAAATACGGTAGGCTTTAGTTTTTAAAGGTACGGCTTGTACAGCTGGTGTTGCAACTTTTGGTGGCTCGACAATAGGTACTTCAATCATAAAGCATGAGCCTTTGCCCAACTCTGAGTAAACATGAACAGGGTAATTTAGCAAACCTGTCATACGTTGTACGATGGCAAGTCCTAGCCCTAAACCTTGTTCACCCCAAGGTGATAAATGCCCACAGCGCTCAAACTCTTGGAATAGCTTAATCCGTTGTTCTTCGGCAATACCAGGTCCAGTATCCCAAACCCCAATTCGAATATGTCCAGACTGCTGCGCAGAGCGGAGTACACCCACCACCACTCGACCTTTGGCGGTATAACGCAAAGCATTACTGACAAAGTTTTGGATAATACGACGAATCCACTGCGGGTCGGTATCGATCCAGAAAGACACATCGTGGACTTTCAGTGAGATATTTCGCTGAGCAGCGATCGATTTAAACTGCAACTCAAGATCACTGAGTAAATCATGCAACGGATAAGGTTGTCTTTTTGGCTGTATGGTGCCGCCTTCCAAACGCGCAATATCGAGTAGGGCAGAGAGCATACTTTCTGCTCCATAGAGTGCTCGGTCAAGTTGTTGTAGGGTCTGGCGGTCTTCTTCGGTCGAAATACTTTGCTCAAGAACGGTACTAAACAGACGAGCAGCATGCATAGGCTGTAATAGATCGTGACTTGCCGCGGCAATAAATCGACTCTTTGACATATTGGCCATATCGGCTTGTTCACGTGCAAGCTGTTGTTCAGTTAAGGCATCGGCAAGCTGTTGTGTTCTATCTTTTACGCGGGCTTCAAGCACGGCTTCGTTCGCACGGAAGGCCGTAATATCGGCAAATGTCGTTACAAAGCCTCCACCTGCGATTGGATTTCCTCGCATTTGAATTACACGGCCATCTTTACGAATACGTTCAAATTCATGAGCACTTCCCACTTTCATCCAGTGAAGACGTTTACGCACATGTTCTTCAACTGAACCGGGGCCACATTCACCGCGCTCGGCGTTATAACGAATGAGGTCGGCAATTGGGCAGCCCACATAAACGAGGTCTTTTGGGTAACCAAACAGTTTTAAATATTGATTGTTCCATGCGACCAAACACATATTTTTATCAACCACGCTTACCCCTTGGGTCATGTGGTCAATCATGGTCATAAGAAGGTTCTGATTAAAACGTTGCCACTGCGATGCTTGGTCTAAAATATTAGCCACTTGCCCTAAAGCGAGACCGTTATTAATCATTGCTGTTGTGAGCAACGTACGTGCAGAAGCGGCACCGATAATACCGGCCAGATATTGCTCGGTAAAACGCCACCACATGCCATTGGCAATACTATTTGGGTTGAGGGTGAGGTGATTTTGCTCACAAAAATTTTCGAACGCTTGCGTAGTGGGTTGCTCACCCGTAATTCTTTTGGCTAGGGCAAATAAATCACCCACTTTTAAGCGGGCCGCATCATGAGGAAGATAGGTTAAATCAGTAGAGGTGTGCGGTGATGGTAAAGGCTTTGTTTCATAATAAAAGAAGCTTTCTGCCTGAATTTGTTCAGCGACACTTGGCCGATAAATTTTTGAAATCCAAATGTACAAAACAATATTTAAACCGAGTGACCAAATAACACCGTGAGTTAAAGGTGCAAATGACTCAAAACCAAATAAAGATTCTGGGCGTAGGGCATTAATGCCGAAAGGACCGAAAAGTAAAATACTTTGAGCAGTTTCCTGATAGGCTTCAGGCAAGCTACGCAAAATAGTTGGAAATAGTAATGTATAACTCCACATTAAAAATCCAATAATAAGTCCTGCATAGACACCCTGACGACTTCCGCCACGCCAATACAAACCACCAATCAGGGCAGGTGCAAACTGTGCTACAGCACTAAAGGCCAATAAGCCGAAAACTGAAAGTTGGTTAATGTCATTAAAGAAATGGAAGAATAAAAAGCCAAGTAGCATCACCGCAACAATACTGATACGGCGGCTAAATTTAAGAACTTTAGGTAAATGCTTATCGTGACGTGACAGCAACTTAAATCGCCATAGAGCAGGCATAATCAAGTCGTTACTGAGCATAATAGACAATGCTACTGATGACACCAGTAACATACCTGTTGATGCAGAGAACCCGCCTAAAAAGGCCAGTAATGCCAGCCACTCTTGGTTATAACTTAAAGGCAATGACAGCACAGCCACATCAGGCACAGTCAGAAACTTCGGTGCGGCATGTAAAGCCCAGCTTGCAATCGGAATAATGGCAAGAATAGTTAAAATGAGATAAACCGCGAACCATTTACGAGCGCCGCGAATATGCTTCTCATCGCGGAGTTCGACCACAGCCACGTGGAACTGACGTGGTAAGCAAATAATAGCTAAACCTGCCAATAATGTTTGAATCCAGAAAGTTTCGGGTACACCAAAGAGCTGAACTTCCTGAAAAGTTTGGTTTACATCAGAGGTCATTTGGCTCAGGTTGGCCGGTGATTCAAAAATAAAAAATAAAGCGACACAAAGTAAGGCAAATAACTTCACAAATGATTCAAATGCAACCGCAAGCATGAGGCCGCCGTGTTGCTCCGTGTTTGCAATCTGCCTTGTACCAAAAATCATGGCCAAAATCGCAAGCACACTGGTGAGCAATAATACGCTGTTAGTCGTCGTATGAATATGCGAGCTTTGCTCCATAATGACCGAGGTACTTAACGCAATCGCACGCAGCTGTAACGCGAGGTAGGGGATAATCGCAATAACGGCAAGAATAGTGACCAACGATGCGAGTACACCACTTTTACCATAGCGCGCCGCGACAAAGTCAGCGATTGACGAAATCGCATGATGCTGACGAACTCGACCTAGACGCCGCCAGATATCATAACCAAACCAGACAAATAACAGTGGACCTAAATAAATAGGTAAGAAGATAACGCCTTCACGTACGGCAGCCCCAGTTGCCCCATAGAATGTCCAAGAGGAACAATAGACACCTAAAGTTAAGCTAAATAAAAACATACGGCCACGCGTGCTAAGACGACTGGCATGCTTCTCACCAAAAAAAGCACAGACAAATAAAAGCGCAATATAAAGAGTGAGCACCCCAATAATCAGCCAGCTGTTCATATGACCTACATAAGTGAAACCTTATGCCTATCATAACCCAAGCCGAAACAAAGCTATAAATTGATTAAATTTTAACGACCAAAGTCTAAGTTACGACTGAGCTGGAATCTTGCTAACTTTAATAATGAAAAAATACATTAAAAAAAAGTGACCAAGGTTGGGCACTATGTAAGGAGTTTGGTTATGGATCAAAGCCAAGTAGAACAGATTCTACGTAATCCAAAGTTTCAAAAAATGGTCAAGAAAAAAAGTGCATTAAGCTGGACGCTCACAATCATCATGTTAGTGCTTTATGTGGGCTTTATGCTACTTGTGGGCTACAACAAAGAATTTTTGATGAGTTCCTTTAGTGGTGGTGTAACGACATGGGGGATCCCGCTAGGTTTAGGAATTATTGTTTTATCTTTCCTACTTTGTGGTGTGTATTCCTATATCGCAAATAATACCCTTGACCAATTGAGTGAAGAAGCGTTGAAGGAAGTTGAAGCCATCACGCATGAGAAAGGACTACACTAATATGAAATGGAATTCATTCAAAGCGAAAGCCTTATTGGCAGCAGCATCGCTATATTCAACTGTTGCTATGGCAAGCCCGGACTTAGGTGAAGCAGAACAGCAAGCTACCAACTGGCATGCCATTATCATGTTTATCATCTTTGTTGGCTTTACCTTGTTTATTACCAAATGGGCGGCTAAACAAACTCAATCGGCGCAAGACTTCTATACTGCTGGTGGTGGGATCAGTGGTTTCCAAAACGGTTTGGCGATTGCGGGTGACTATATGTCAGCAGCGTCATTTCTTGGTATTTCTGCAATGGTGTTTAGCTCAGGTTTTGACGGCTTGCTTTATTCACTCGGGTTCATGGTCGGTTGGCCAATCGTTTTATTCTTGGTGGCAGAACGCTTACGTAACCTTGGTAAATATAACCTTTCAGATGTAGTGTCATTCCGTCTTGAAGAAAAACCAGTTCGTACTTTAGCTGCTTTCAGCTCGCTTGTTGTAGTCGCATTCTATTTGATTGCACAAATGGTAGGGGCAGGTCAGCTCATCAAACTATTATTTGGTTTGAACTATAACATTGCAGTTGTGATTGTCGGCTTGCTCATGATGGCATACGTTATTTTCGGCGGCATGCTAGCAACCACATGGGTACAAATCATTAAAGCAGTGATGTTATTAAGTGGTGCAACGTTCATGGCCTTTATGGTGATGAAAGCGGTTGGTTTCAGCTTTAGTAACATGTTCACCCAATCAATTGAAGTGTTCAGTAAAGTTCATGATGTAAGCTTTGAAGATGCTGCAAAAATTATGGGACCAGGTAAACTTGCCGCAAACCCGATTGATGCCTTATCTCTTGGCTTGGCACTCATGTTTGGTACAGCAGGTCTTCCACACATTCTTATGCGTTTCTTCACGGTAAAAGACGCAAAAGAAGCTCGTAAATCGGTTGTCGTTGCAACAGGCTTTATTGGTTACTTCTATCTTTTAACTTTCATTATTGGTTTCGGTGCGATCCTTTTCGTATCAAACAACCCGCAATTCCTTGATGTTGCGAAAATGGCAATGACCGGCAAACTTGAGCTTGTTGGTGGTAACAATATGGCAGCCGTGCATTTAAGTGACGCTTTAGGCGGTGACTTATTCATGGGCTTCATTTCAGCAGTAGCGTTCGCAACGATCCTTGCTGTTGTTGCTGGTTTAACACTTTCAGGTGCATCTGCGATCTCACACGATTTATACGCTAACGTATTTAAAAAAGGTCAAACCACGCCAGCTTCAGAGCTTCGCATGTCAAAAATCGCGACGCTTGGTTTAGCAATCTTTGCCATGATTTTAGGTATTTTGTTTGAAAAGCAAAACGTAGCATTCATGGTAGGTTTAGCATTCTCTGTAGCGTGTTGTGCAAACTTCCCAATTCTTGTTCTTTCAATGTTCTGGAAAGGTTTAACAACTCGTGGTGCGGTCATTGGTGGCGTAGTTGGTCTTGTAACAGCGGTTGTACTCATTATTCTGTCTAAAGCAGTATGGGTAGATACTTTAAAAATCTCTGATACCCCAATTAACCCGTTCAATGGTCCTGCATTATTTGCAATGCCTTTGTCGTTCCTTTGCTGCTGGTTCTTCTCGGTAACTGACAGCTCAGCACGTGCGAAAAAAGAACGCGCTTCTTTCGACGCTCAATATGTTCGTTCAATGACAGGTATTGGTGCTTCTGGCGCATCAGATCACTAATCAAAATATATTGAACATCACAAAAAAGCCCTACGGGGCTTTTTTTATTTATCTCATAAAGTGTATTGAAAGAAGCTCCTTAATAAAGAACAACTTGTTTATCCTATTTTTTGTACAGTATGATTTTCTATAATCCAAAACATAATGAAAAAATGGAAAATAATTAAATGCGATCTATCATTGAATTCTGGTCGAGCTTTCGATTGTTGCCTTCTGCATGGCTGCTGTTGGTACAATTCATTTTACTTATTCTGGCTATGCTGACTTTTGATAACGAGGCTTATAGGACCTTAACTTGGGCGCTAGGGGTACTTGCATTACTCATTATTGCTAAAGTTATTCGCCAAACACCTATGTTCACTTTTCTGGGGCTCGCATTTGTCAGTGGGGCAATTATAGCTTCGGTCTTTATTTTATTAGGCTATAGCAATTTAACCATCCAGATTTTTGCCCATAGCTGTGAAGCCTTAGCTTACTTTTCGGCTGCTTATGGTTTATTTCGCTATATGTTTGCCGACCGATATTTAACCCGCGATGAGTTGTTTGCAGCTGCCGCAGTTTTTACCTTGCTGGCTTGGGGATTTGCATTTTTATATAACATTTGTCAGTTACTCATTCCTAATAGCTTTCAAAATCCAAACCACATCCATCACTTACAAACTTGGTTAGATTTACTGTTTTTAAGCTTTAGTTTGCAGTCAGCTACGGGACTGTCTGACTTAATGCCCCTTAGTCCACCAGCACGTGTTTTAGCGATGTTACAGATGTTTTGTGGAGTGATGTATTTAGCCCTAATAGTCACGCGTTTAATCGCTTTACAATATATTAAGCACACGCCTAAAAAGAATTCTGATAAATAAAGAAGGAGATGTTTTAATTTATTTACACCTTTGTAACTGCAATATTATTTAAGTTTATTTAAAGTATTATCGGCTTTCTCTATTGAAAGATATAACTTTGTTCATTCCTGAATGTCTTTATTGGCTTTAAGCCTGTCATTTTCATTAAAATAACATGGAGGATTTATGCCTTCCAAACAAGCGAGTTGGTTCGCAAATGTTAATCCCAATGTCTTTTTGGGTACGGTCATTATTATTGCTTTGTTCTTAGCAGTTGTTGTGATCGCTCCGAGTTCTTTTGAACTTCTCACGCAACAGTTAAAGCAGTGGATCACCGATTCTTTTAGTTGGTTCTATGTCTTATCGGTTGCCTTCTTTCTTATCCTACTCATTTATATTGCCTGTTCTGCGATTGGACGTATTAAATTAGGTCCTGACCATAGCCAGCCCGAATATAGTAACGGATCATGGTTTGCCATGTTGTTTACTGCGGGTATGGGTATTGGCTTAATGTTCTTTGGTGTGGCTGAACCTGTCATGCACTATGTCAACCCACCAAGCGGTGAGCCGCAGACAATTGAAGCAGCACAACAAGCTTTACGTGTAACCTTTTTCCACTGGGGCTTACATGCATGGGCAATTTACGCCGTGGTCGGTTTAGCATTAGCTTATTTTGCTTATCGGCATAATTTACCGCTAAAAACCCGTTCAGCACTGTATCCACTGATTGGTAAAAAGATTTATGGACCGTGGGGCGACAGCATCGATATATTTGCGACCATTGGTACGGTATTTGGTGTAGCGACTTCTCTCGGATTTGGTGTTACCCAGATTAACTCTGGTTTACATTATCTATTTGGTATTGAGCAAAGCACCACTACTCAGGTTTTACTCATTATTTTTGTGAGTATTCTCGCTTCATTATCTGTGTTCTTAGGACTAGATAAAGGGGTCAAACGTTTATCAGAGCTAAACTTAGTATTAGCTTTAATATTATTAGTATTCGTTTTTATCGCTGGCCCTAGTATTTATTTACTTCAGACCACTATTCAAAACACTGGGCAGTATATCTCTAACCTTTTTACCATGACATTCAATTTATATGCTTATCAGCCGAATGGATGGATTGGGGGATGGACTATTTTATATTGGGCTTGGTGGATTTCTTGGTCGCCATTTGTAGGTATGTTTATCGCAAGGGTTTCACGTGGTCGTACCATTCGAGAATTTATTGTTGGGGTACTCCTCATTCCAACAGGCTTTACCATTATCTGGATGGGCTTTTTAGGAAATGCCGCGTTATTTAGCATTATCCATGAACATCAAACCACTTTAATTCAGGCTGTTCAGCAAGACTCGTCAGTTGCTCTATTTGAGTTTTTAGGACACTTGCCATGGTCAGGTGTCATGAATATTCTGGCGACTATTTTGGTGGTTTTATTCTTTGTGACTTCTGCTGACTCAGGGGCATTGGTTACTGACTACTTAACAGCAAAAACAGAAAATTCACCTACTTGGCAGCGCCTGTTCTGGACAGTGCTTATGGCGGTGCTGGCTATTATTTTACTCTTGGTGGGCGGTCTTGCGGCGCTTCAGTCTTCAATCATTATGAGTGCGTTGCCTTTTACCGTAGTCATGCTGTTAATGAGTTGGGGCCTAATAAAAGCCTTGCATCTTGATGTCACTAAAATGATAGCAATTCAAGAGGCTCGCATTACACCACGTGCCATTCATAACCCTAGAAGCTGGCAGCAGCGTCTTGGTTTAATCATGCATTATCCTCATAGTGAAGAAGAGGTGAAGCAATATATTGAAAAGCAGGTTTCACGTGCTTTTGAAAATATTCAGCATGAGTTTAGACGCCGTCATCTTGAGGTGTCGATTAGTGAAGTGGAAGATGGAATGCAGCTTCGAGTCGATCATCATCATGAAATTAATTTTATTTATAAAGTTGTTTCACGTGAAACAGTACCTCCAAGTTTTTTAATTGGTCGTACAGAAGCAGAAGACGGTCAGTATTTTCAAGCTGAGGTATTTTTGAGAGAAGGCGGACAAAACTATGATGTAATGGACTGGACTCAGGAAGATTTGATTCAGGATATTATTGATCAGTACGAACGTCATTTACATTTCTTAAATATCGTACGCAGTTAATAGTCATAAAAAAAGGACTCAATTGAGTCCTTTTTTTTAATTCAATTTCTAAATTAAATTAGAAACGGAATTTAGCATTTAAGCCGATAGTTTGTGTATCACGTGGGTTGCCATCTTTCGCATTTGCTTTAACGAAGTCAGCACCAACTGCTACAGCAGGAGTGATGAAGTATTGAGTGTGACCACCCCAAACATGGTCGTAACCAGAATTAAATGCAGACACATCCGCAAAAGATGCACCAACACTTAACTTAGGAGTTACGAAAAGGTCAGTTTTCATACCGTAAGCGTTGTCTTCAGCAAATACACCAAATGC
Source organism: Acinetobacter sp. AOR12_HL (assembly GCF_027855275.1). NCBI lineage: Bacteria > Pseudomonadati > Pseudomonadota > Gammaproteobacteria > Moraxellales > Moraxellaceae > Acinetobacter > Acinetobacter sp. AOR12_HL. Next base: position 207,546 of record NZ_JAKTIJ010000039.1, read on the forward strand.
TTCAAAACCAATAGCCATGTTAGTGCCATCGATGTTGCCAACATATTTAGTACGAGCAGTTACAGCATCTTGTTTTTCATCAATAGCAACTGATTCACCAACTGCTTTAGCGATTCCGTATTTGTTAACACCGAACGCATCTAAAGAAATTTGATCAGCAACGCTTGTATAACCAACTGCAACTAAGAAGTTAGGTAACAACATTGCACCAGCTTCTAATGCATAACGGTCACCGTTGTCATCGCTCACGCCATCTTTAAAATCATTGATAGTGTGGTTATAAGATGCGCTAGCATAAACTGGTAAGTAAGGAGTTGGAAGGTATGCTTCACCTTTAACACCATAAGTATGAGATTCAACATTTACAGTGTCTTTCTCATCATATTTGATATAGTTATAAGCAACAGAAACGTTAGATGCTTGGTTTAAGAAAGCTGCTTCAGCTAAAGGACCTTTAGATGCATCAACATTTTTGAAGTAATAAGTACCTTGAGCAGTACCAGTGAAGTTTTTATCATTTGCAGTTGTGTCAACATATTCAGATTGACCTTGAACTTCAAATTGATAAGCATGAGCACCGGTCATGGCTAATAATACAGCAGTGGCTAAACCAAGTTTTTTCATAATCATTTCCAGCATTAACAAGAGATAAAGCTGGGGTCATTGTATTGTAACAATTTATGAAGTCAATAATAGATGAAACGTAATGTTAAGGAAATTTGACACTTATGTTAAAAATGGTTAAAAAAACAACAATTGAAGTGTATTATGTCAACCTGCTAAAAAAATGAACATTAACAAGAGTCTAAACCTTAAGTTTCATAGGGAATTGACACTAAATAGTTTAAAAATAATTACATTTACAATTGGAAAAAGCGATTTTATTAATCGGTTTTAACGTTAATTTATTTGTCGACTTGTTTAATAAATAGTCACTCAAACATTATTCTTTTTTCAATTTTGCTGTATTTTGAGTAATAGTTAACACTATTTTGATAAGTTCATCTAAATAATCTATCTATTTTGAATTATTATATAATTGAATAAAGCAAAGAAAATATGTTTTTAAACTAAAAAAACGATTAAAAAATTAATTCTGATCAATTTAATCAACTTTACAAAATTAGAGATAAGTCACACAATTCAATTGCAAAGTTCACTATCTAACATTTTTTAGAGTTGGAAGTGCTTTCCCAGATACGATGTGTTATCACATCAGACTTTACGAGCTCAGCTTTCCCCAAGGTTGAGCTTTTTTTTATCTATAAGAAAACATTAATATTTATTAAAAAAATACATGAAATTTCTTCTATTGAGTGTGTATAAAAAAGAACCCAGCTGAGGGCTGGGTTTAGGATGCTGGGAGAAACATCCAAGAGGAAAAAGAAGCTAATTATAGGATTGCTAAATTTACATCATCTGTAAAATGGAGTTTTGCTATAGCCATCATTTGCTCTTTCGATCAAATTTTTAAGAAATAGAAAAGATGAAAGCGTATATTGCGTTAATCGAACTTTGTTGCTGAACTTCTGTTCAGTAAAGTGCTAGGATGCGGATTAATTACTTCATTCTATAGTAGTGATCATGGTAGGACATTTACGGAGTACCAGCTAGAAATGTCAGGATTACGTTCAGAACATATCAGTAATCGACTGTTTTTCTTCATGTTGGTCATTATTTTGTCCTTACTGTTTATGGCGGTTCCGCTTATTGTCAGCAGTTATCAAGAGTACTTAAAAACTAAACAGGCTTTGGTTGAAATTAAAAGCTTAAGATCAATTGCTGAAGTTGCAAATAAAGTCTCTAAAGAACGTGCGCCCGCAAATAAATTAATGTCGAGTAACGCTGCCGACTTTTTAAAAAATCAAAAAAACTTAAAAGAATATCGCCTCTCTGTTGATCGCCAACTTAATGAAACTATTCATATTTTAAAAGAAGAAGGTTATACCGATTTAGCAAATACCTTAGATACTAAATTTAGAGATGATTTAAAACAGGCGCGTGCTGTAGTTGACTATTATGTTGCAACTCCTGAACAAGCGAGAAGCTCTATACAATTCGATAATGCAATTTTGGCTATGTTTGGAGCTTGGGATAGCTGCCGAGAAGTTTTACAAAATTTGATGCTACAGTTAAAAAGTAAAGATAGCCAAATTAACAATTATTTTACTTTGATTGTGGTGTTGACCGATATGCGGGATCAAGCTGGTCGTACCGCATCTAATGTTATTGCGCCTGTGACTTTTAAAGAAACCATACCTAATGATAATCGGGCGCGGTCTTTGCAGACTCAGCAGCAAGCACGCTACTTATGGGCACTTGTAGACACACTACAGTCAGAGCAAGCTAAAACTCCGGAATATCATCGCCTTTACTCAAGGGTTAAAACTGAATTTTTAGATAAAGGCGTACCTATTGTGGGTCAGCTTTTAGATGAAAGCCAAAAGCACCAAGCCTATCATTTAAACGGAACAGAACTGACAGACCAGATCGTTGATAAATTTACCACGGTTATTGATTTGCAAAAGTTTTTACTTAATAAAAGCGTCTTGATTGCATCTCAAGAAAACTATTTAGCAAAAAAGAAGTTTTTCCTTACTTTACTCATTTCAAGCATATCCTTAGCAGCAGCGTTACTTACACTAATTTATGCAAAGAGAAGGGTGTTTGAGCCTCTTATTCAGGCCCGTACCTTAATTCTTGATTTATCTCATAGCACAGATTACCCAATAGATGAGTTGAAACCTAAAAAAGGCGAATTTATTTCGTTGTTCGAAGCTATTGACCGTTTACAAAGGATGCTCAAGCAGCGAGATGCTTTTGAATTCCAGCTTAAAAATATTGCCAATACAGATCCATTAACGGGTGTATCCAATCGTTTGGCTTTATCTGAGTATTTAAAAATTGTTGAGAGTTACCCTCAAAAATTTTCTCAAACTTGTTTGATGATTATTGATATTGATCGCTTTAAACACGTGAATGATCAATATGGTCATATTGTGGGTGACCAAGTGATTCGGCGTATCGCAGATCAATTAAAAGCAAATGTACGGGCTTCTGATTTAATTGTTCGTTATGGTGGTGATGAGTTTTTAATTTTGTTAGAACAAGTGCAGTTTTTAGATGCACGTCTCTTGGCCGAAAAAATTCGTATTGCGATTTCTTTAGAGGAAATTGATCTATCTGGTACACAAGAAAAATTGCATGTATCGGTCAGTATTGGGTTTGCGATTGGAGCGACAAGCTGGATGGAGTTATTAGAGAACGCTGATCGTTCACTCTTAAGAGCTAAAGCTCGGGGGCGAAATGTTGTAGAGGGGTAATTTTAATTTAAACCTTATGAACCTTATTTTGAAAAATGAAATTATTTATGTTTTATTAGGAGCCTATTGGATTGAAATATACTGAATTATGAATGTATTAGATAAAGAAAAAAGATTAAAAGAATTATTAGAAAATAATATAAGAAATGAAAAAATTGGTACAGCAATAGCTATTACGGGCCCTTGGGGGGTTGGGAAAACTTTCTTTTGGAACAAGTTTTATAAAAATGCCACTTATAAAGAGATAAGAGATAAAAAGAATTTTTATTATGAAGCTAGTAGAATTAACTATGAAAGTATTTTTGACTGTCGAAAATACGCTTATATTTCTCTTTTTGGTATAGAAAATTTAAGTGACTTAAAAAATACTATTTGTACGAAGTTAACTCTTAATCCACATGCTAAATCGGACATTGATAGATTTGAATTTATTCAACTTTTAAAGAATACATTAGCTCAATTTAGGGATGTGAAAGTATCAAGTTATGGTGTGAGTACGTCAGCAAGAGTTTTAGAGTCGTTACTTTTCTTACAAGTTAAAAACTCAATTATTTGTTTTGATGATTTTGAGCGGATGTCTAAGAATTTAGATATTAAAGACGTTATGGGTTTAGCAAACTATTTAAAATTAGAAAAAAATTGTCAAATTATTTTAATCTTGGATGAAGATAAATCAGATAATAAAAATAAGGATAAATATAGTAGCTATAAAGAAAAACTAGTTGATGAAACAATTATTTTGAGCTCTGTCGAGCCTTTGATCAGAGAGAATACTTCAGGTTTTGATGAACGGCTTGTTGAACTTATGATTAGTTTTGCCGATCACTTAGAGATACATAATTTTAGATTTTTTCAAAAAGTAATCAAGCTATATCAAAATTTTCTTAATAGATTACCTACAGAAGTCGCTTATTCAACAAAAGAAATAATTTTGACTAGAATACTACAAGGATACTTAATTACGGATTTTGGAAATGAATTAAAAATTAGTTGGAAAGATTTTACAATTGAAGAATTTGTTAAAATTTATGATGAAAATGAAAAAGATAAGCTGGATGATATTAGGGCGAAAACCTTAATAAACTTTAATAAGGTTTTTAATGGGGCCTTTAACAACTCTGATGGATGGTTTATTCAATTTAAAAACTGGTTTGAGCAGAGAGATTTAGACTCTCCTATTTTATATAGTTTAGCTAACTCAGAAATGATTTCCGAAGAGAAAAATAGAATTAAAGAAGAGAAAAGCAGATTATGGAAGAATTTTTGGAATAATCAGATTGATGAAGAATTCCCAAGCAAATTGTATGAGATCTATATTTTATTAATAGGAACAGAGGATATTGAGAATTTGGTTTATGCTCATGAAATATTAATGAAATTAAATGCACAAGAATTGGCCTATAAATTAAAAGCAAATATTTATCGATGGATTAATAGTGAGTTGAAGAAAGATAAAACAAGTTTTATTGAGTCTTTTACATCTTGGAGACGTAGCAAAAATATATTTTATGATTATGTTGATAAATATGAAAAACAACATCTTTATGAAGGTTTGCCGGATCTTTTAGAAGTCATATATGATTATACGATTCAAAAATCATGGAAAAAAGAACATGTTTACGCTTTAGAAGTAGCAACTGAAGCCGAATGGGAAAAGCTTTTATTTGAGCTAATTCCTAATGATGATCGCTTTAATAATGTTAATAGTAGTTTAATTGCTACAAAAATGATTAAGCAGTCAATGGAACCTAAACTTAATTCAAAAATTAAACAAATAATTATTAAAATTTATCAGAGAAAAGGTCAAAAATCAGTTTTCTACAAAAGGTATATGGATTACCTAATTTCCAGATTAGACAATTAAAAAGGGCTCTTAACGAGCCCTATGAAATCACTTCAACATCGGTTTTAAGAAACGTCCCGTATGGGAAATCTCGACCTCGGCTACTTGTTCAGGTGTACCTTCGGCAATGATCATACCACCGCCCGAACCACCTTCTGGACCTAAGTCGACCACCCAGTCTGCTGTTTTAATGACATCAAGGTTATGTTCAATTACCACAATGGTATTACCCTTGTTGCGTAGCTCATGCAAAATATCGAGTAACTTGGCAATATCGTGGAAATGCAAACCTGTTGTTGGTTCGTCCAAGATATAAAGCGTTTTACCCGTATCACGTTTCGCTAACTCACGAGCCAGTTTGACACGCTGTGCTTCACCACCAGATAAAGTAGTAGCCGCCTGACCTAAACGAATATAGCCTAGACCTACCTGAGTTAAGGTTTCTAAACGACGGTGAATAACTGGAATAGCACTAAAGAACTCAGCAGCATCTTCAACCGTCATTTCTAAAACATCAGAAATGTTTTTGCCTTTATAGCCGACTTCAAGTGTTTCACGGTTATAGCGTTTGCCATGACAAGCATCGCAAGGTACATACATGTCTGGTAAGAAGTGCATTGCGACTTTAATCATACCGTCGCCTTCACACGCTTCGCAGCGTCCGCCTTTTACGTTAAACGAGAAGCGACCCGCACTATAACCACGAGCTTTCGCTTCTGGTGTTTGAGCAAATAACTCACGAATTGGCGTAAATAGACCCGTATAAGTCGCTGGATTAGAGCGCGGTGTACGGCCAATTGGGCTTTGGTCAATATCAACGACTTTATCCAGATGTTGTAGACCATCAATTGAATCAAACTTTTCAGCGGTTAAGGTCGTTGCACCGTTGAGCTGTGTTGCAGCTAGTGGGAGTAACGTACGGTTAATCAGTGTTGATTTACCTGAACCTGAAACACCCGTGACACAAGTCATAATGCCAAGTGGGATGGTTAAATCGACATTTTTTAAGTTATGACCTGCTGCACCTGAAAGTTTAATTTTTTCTTCAGGTTTAGGTGGTTGAGTTCGCTGTTTTGGCACTTCAATTTTGAGTTTACCTGAAAGATATTGGCCTGTGAGTGAGTCGGCATGTTTAGCCAGCTCATCATACGTACCTTCAGCAATGACAACACCACCATGCACCCCAGCACCCGGGCCGATATCAATAATATGGTCAGCTGCACGGATTGCATCTTCATCGTGTTCCACGACTAATACCGTATTGCCCAAATCACGTAAGCGAATTAGCGTTTGTAATAAACGGTCATTATCACGTTGATGGAGACCAATTGATGGTTCATCGAGTACATACATAACACCCATCAAACCTGCACCAATTTGCGAAGCTAGACGGATACGCTGGGCTTCACCACCCGATAGTGTTTCGGCAGAACGAGCCAGACTTAAATAGTTCAGGCCAACACTCACCAAGAAATGTAAACGCTCACGAATCTCTTTAAAGATTTTATCTGCAATTTCACCTTTGGCACCTTCAAGGTTTATACCTTGATAGTAACTTTCGGCATCTCCAATCGACATGCGGGTAATGTCAGCAATGGTTTTGTCTTTCACACGAACATGACGTGAAATTTCATTGAGACGTGAACCGCCACATGCATCACAAGCTGCATTAGACAAATATTGTGCTAAATCATCACGTACATAGTTACTTTCAGTTTCACGATAGCGACGTTCAAGGTGTGGCAAAATTCCTTCAAAAGGTTGCACGCGTGTATGTTTACGGCCACGTTCATCGATATAACTTAAATCGATTTTTTCTTTGCCAGTACCTTGTAAGAATTTCTTTTGCGTGTCTTTATCTAACTGATTCCAAGGTGTATCAAGTTGAAAACCGAAATGGTCGGCAACTTTTTGCAGCATTGAATAGTAATAAGGACGTTGACGATCCCAACCACGAATAGCACCTTCACTAATTGCAAGCTCAGGGTTAGGAATGAGTTTTTCAGGGCTAAAATGGCTACGTGTACCTAAGCCATCACAGACAGGGCACGCACCGAACGGGTTATTAAATGAAAATAAACGTGGCTCAAGCTCTGCGACTGCGCGATCACATTCAGGGCATGAGTGTTTTGCAGAAAAAACGCGATCTGGGTGTTCGCCATTCATCCACGATAAAACTGCAATATCGCCACCTAAACGCAGTGCAGTTTCAAATGATTCAGCAATACGGTTGCCTAAGTCATCACGTACTTTAAAGCGGTCAACAACGACTTCAATGGTATGTTTTTTCTTTTTGTCGAGTTCTGGTGGTGTATCAATATCAATGATTTCACCATCAACACGGGCACGAACAAAACCTTGACCTTGTAGTTGTTCGAACAAGTTGCTGTATTCACCTTTACGCTCACGAACAACAGGGGCAAGCAACATGAGTGCAGTGCCTTCCTCAAGGTTCTTTACCGCATCGACCATTTCAGAAACAGTTTGCGCAACCATAGGTAAGTCGTGTTCAGGGCAATAAGGCGTACCGACACGTGCATAAAGCAGACGCAAATAGTCGTAAATTTCGGTAATCGTACCAACCGTTGAACGTGGGTTATGGCTAGTAGACTTTTGCTCAATGGCAATCGCTGGTGATAAACCTTCAATCGAGTCAACTTCAGGTTTTTCCATTTGCGATAAGAACTGGCGGGCATAGGCCGAAAGTGATTCGACGTAACGGCGCTGTCCTTCGGCATACAAGGTATCAAAGGCAAGAGAAGATTTTCCTGAACCTGATAGCCCCGTAATTACCACAAATTTGTCGCGTGGAATATCGAGTGACACATTTTTTAAGTTATGGGTGCGTGCGCCTCGAATACGGATATGACTTTGGCTCATAAAACATCTCAATTGTGTATTGATGAAAATTTAGGTGTTGAGTGATCAGCCGCAGGGAGGTGTGACTGGTTATAAACAACAGACCCTATATATGATAACGATTTAAAATTGTTCAAGTGGTATAAAATGATTTAAAGCGACAAATTGTGACGGTTAAACGACAAACGACAAAATTTGTTTAATTAAGCAGGTTGTATTTTTAACATTCCTCATTCTACATTTCTACTCTAAGCAAATTTTAACCAGCAACATAATTTTACTAGACGACTGGTCTAATAGTTGTTTATGATGAATGCATGAAACGATTAAATAAAAGCGAAACCACACGACAACACATTCTAGATACCAGTTTTGAACTGGTACTACATAAAGGTTTTGTCGGTGTTGGTTTGCAAGAAATTTTAAAGGCTTGTGACGTACCTAAAGGTTCGTTCTATCACTACTTTGCTTCAAAAGAGGCGTTTGGCTGTGCGTTGCTCGAGCAATACATGGCCAATTATAAAGTCCGTATGGAACAGCTTTGGCAGCACAGTGAGCAAAGTGCCCATGCCCGTTTAATGGCTTTATGGCAGGCGTGGATTGATGATCCGGTCCATGGTAGCTGGGCTGAAAACTGCTTGATTGTGAAATTGGCAGCCGAGGTTTCGGACTTATCAGAAGATATGCGTCAAATTCTAAATGACGGTGTGCACAAACTAACGCAACGTTTGGCTTTGCTACTCAAAGAAGGGCAACAAGAAGGATCAATTCCAAAACATATTGATCCTTTGAAAACTGCGCAAGTCATGTACCAGTTATGGTTAGGTGCTGCTTTACTCACAAAATTGTCGCAAGACAAAGCACATCTACATCTAGCCTTAGAAACCACCCAACAACTCTTAAAACCGATAGAGGAATAAAGCATGCGAAGTATTATCCATCGTAATTTTGGCGAACCTGTAGACGTTTTAGAGCAGGCGGATATGCCAAAGCCTGAGCCAAAAGCAGGCGAAGTGCGTATTAAAACCATCATGTCTCCGATCCATAACCATGATGTATGGACAGTACGTGGAAGCTATGGCTATAAGCCGACTTTACCTGCGATTGGTGGCAGTGAGGCAGTTGGTATTGTTGATGCGTTGGGCGAAGGCATTACTCATGTACAAGTCGGGCAACGTATTGCCGTTGCGGCTGTGCATGGCAGTTGGGCTGAATACTTTATTGCGCCAGCGCAAGGGATTATTCCACTCAATAATGAAATTGATGATGAAACAGCAGCACAACTGATTGGTATGCCAATTAGTGCACTTATGCTACTCGACTTTGTAAATGTTCAACCGGGTCAATGGCTCATTCAAAACACGGCGAATGGTGCAGTCGGTAAAACAGTTGCCATGATTGCACAGGCACGTGGCTTACCTGTGATTAATCTGGTTCGTCGTACTGATGCAATTGCAGAAATGCAAGCATTAGGTATTCAACATGTAGTTGCAACCGATCAGCCTAACTGGAAAGAGCAAGTTAAACAGATTCATGGCGACCAACCTCTGATTGCCGGTGTGGACTCGATTGGTGGAAGTGCAAGTGGCGAAATGCTGCACTTACTCAGTGAAAATAGCCTGCTCGTTTCGTTCGGTAGTATGACTGGCGAAACCATGCAGATTTCATCGGGTGATCTAATTTTCAAACAAGCGACAGTAAAAGGTTTCTGGGCGAGTGTAGTTAATAAAGAAATGCCAGCAGCTCGTAAAAAAGAACTGATTGTTGAGCTGCTAACATTAGCGACTCAGAAAAAATTAATCCTTCCTGTAGAAGGTGTATTTAGTTTTGATGAGATTAAAACTGCGGCTCAAAGAGCAACGCAAGGCGCTCGTCAAGGCAAAGTATTATTAAAGCCGTAAAACACTAAAAGATCAGTCGAGAGACTGATCTTTTTTCATATCTTTAAAATAAAAAGGAAAATTGTATGATTGGACAAATATTGATTGCGCTTATCGCAATATTACATGTCTATATTTTAGTGTTAGAGATGTTTTTATGGGACAAACCTTATGGCATGAAAGCCTTTGGAAATAATGCAGAAAAAGCAAAACTCACCAAAGTCATGGCACAGAACCAGGGTCTTTATAATGGCTTTTTAGCAGCAGGTTTATTTTGGTCTTTATTGGCTGATGCGTCATTTGCAACATCAATTGCCAACTTCTTTTTAGGCTGTGTACTGATTGCTGGTATTTATGGTGGTCTGACTGCCAGTAAAAAGATTATTTATATTCAGGCGGTTCCGGCATTGATTGCTTTAGTCGCTGTTAATTTTCTTTAAAAAGCGCAAAATACAGCGTTTTGAAATGGATATGACCAGATAGGATCAGCGCATGTGGGCGTTATTTTTAAAGTGTATGTTGGGGGCTGGAGTTGTCCTCATTATTTCGATTTTATCGAAAAGTAAGGCATTTTATATTGCGGGTTTAGTCCCGCTTTTTCCTACCTTCGCTTTAATTGCTCATGTGATTGTTTTTCAGCAAAAAGGAGCCGAAGCGTTACAAAAAACGGCTTTGTTTGGTCTATGGTCACTTATTCCTTATGCCATTTATTTAGTTGCTGTTTATGTGCTGGCAACACGTATGTCGATGTGGTCTTGTCTAGGAGTCGCAACGCTATGCTGGGTTGTGGCTGCGGCAGGTTTGATTTACGGCTGGCAATTGTTTCAAAGTTAAATTAAAGACTGACCATTTAACGAAGTAAATGGTCAGAGCTCATCTTGATTTAGATCTGATCTAAACCTAACCATTGTCTTTGATGGTAGGCACTATCCCAAAATAACCATTCAAGTTTTGCACCCATGGTGTAAGCGGCATGCATTTTTTCTAACGTGTCTGCATCACAACGTGCGGCAACCTTGTCTACTGTGGCAATCACATTACGAACGGCGGTATGGAATTCTTCACCTGCGTAGGTATCGATCCATGCCTGATAAGGATTGTTTGGGACAGACTTACTCACAATGTCTTTACCGACTTCGGCATAAATCCAGAAGCAAGGTAATAGAGCAGCAAGTACAACAGGGTAGCTTTCAGACCAAGCAGTTGCTGTCAAAAATGAAGTGTAATGATGGCCTGCCAAGGTCAATGGGGTATTTTTAAATTCTTCTTTAGTTACCCCAAAGTTTTTCATAAAGTCGTCATGCAAACTGCGCTCGACCACAATTGCAATTTTAGCTGCATCTGAAAACTGCATAATATCGTCAGCATCAAAAGCTTTAGCTGCTGCAACAGCCAGCACACGGCCATAGGCCACTAAATATTGAGCATCTTGAATAACATAATGACAAAAAGCTTCTTTATCTAAAGTACCGTTAGCAAGTTCCTGATTAAAAGGCAGGTCGAGAATTTTTTGATATAAATTTAAATTACGTTGCCAAAGTTCTTGAGAAAAAAGCATAAAAACATTCCATTTAAAATAAGACAGCTAAACCCGATTTTAAATCAATTTTAAAATACAAAAATAATAATGATAGATATATCGCAAGAAAATATTTAATACGATTAATAAGTTAATGAAATATTATAAATTTCTTTATTAAACAGTGAGATAAAGTAAAGTGAATAACGGCACAAAACAACATCGTTTTGTGGTTAATTATCGATATAATAGCCGCGGTTTTAAGAAAGATTAAATTTAGTTCTTGGTATAGGTCTGATCCATGAAGCATTTCCGATTTTCGATATTTTTTACGGTGGTGTGTTTAGCACTATCCGCTTACTGGGGTTTTACCCATGGACCTGAAGCGGGCGTGTCAACCATGCTTAAAGCTTTAACCATTACCGCGATTTTAGCTGTGATGGAAGTTTCTTTATCTTTTGACAATGCGGTCGTGAATGCATCGGTTCTCCGTAATTGGGACCCGTTCTGGAAAATGATCTTTTTAACGGTAGGTATTTTAATCGCCGTTTTTGGTATGCGTCTGATTTTCCCAGTCGTGATTGTTGCAGTGACTGCTGATATGGGTGTTATCGAAGTAGCCAAAATGGCACTTAATGATCCGAAAACCTACTCTGAACGTTTAATGGCTCATCACGCTGAAATTTCGGCTTTTGGTGGAACATTCCTATTACTGGTGTTCTTAAACTTCTTCTTTGATGACGAAAAAGAAACGCATTGGTTTAGATGGCTTGAATCTAAACTTGCAAGCTTGGCAAGCGTACCAGCAATGTCTGTATTTCTTGCTTTGATTGCCTTAATTGTGATGGCAGGTTATGTCGATGACCATCAACGTTTAGCTGTAACTATGGCCGGTATTTGGGGCATTGTGGTTTATATTGGCGTTGAAGTGCTCAGTCATTTGTTGGGCGGCGAACCTGAAATTGATGAAAATGGTAATGCTGTATTACAAGATGGATCAGGCGCTGCTTCTGGTGTTGTAAAAGCCGGTTTAGGTGGTTTCTTATATCTTGAAGTGTTAGATGCATCATTTAGTTTTGATGGTGTAATTGGTGCATTTGCCATTACTAGCGACGTTGTCGTGATTATGCTCGGTCTTGCAATTGGTGCTATTTTTGTCCGTTCAATGACAGTTTATCTTGTAGAAAAAGGCACACTAGATGCCTATGTGTTCTTGGAACATGGCGCGCATTATGCGATCGGTGCTTTAGCATTCATTATGATTGCAAGTGGTACAGGCGTGCATGTGCCGGAAGTTGTTACAGGTTTAATTGGTGTAGCGTTCATTGTTTGGGCGGTTATCGCTTCAATTCAATATTCGAAGCGCGAGCAACAGTCGCCTTAAGCTAATTTTCAGCAAACTTCGATAAACTAAAGAGGCTAAACGCCTCTTTATTTTTTTAAGCCCAAATCGTTATTTTAAATAAGGTGTCCCGTATTTTTAGAAACGAATCGGCTTATAATTTACTTAGTTTGATAACGTGTATTGATATGATGAATGCTTTGGAACGTCGCTCAACTTTTGCCTTAAGTAGTATTTTTGCACTACGCATGTTGGGCTTGTTCATGATTATTCCTGTCTTTTCTGTAGTTGGGCAGTCATATCAATATGCGACTCCAGCACTCATTGGTTTGGCTGTAGGTATTTATGGTTTAAGTCAGGCCATTTTACAAATTCCATTTAGCTTACTTGCTGACCGTTTTAGCCGTAAACCGCTTGTGGTCTTTGGTCTGTTACTCTTTGCTATTGGTGGCGCAATTGCCGGATTATCTGACACCATTTATGGCGTGATTATTGGCCGTGCTATCGCTGGGGCGGGTGCAGTTTCGGCAGTAGTTATGGCACTTTTAGCCGATGTGACGCGTGAAGAGCAGCGTACTAAAGCCATGGCTGCCATGGGCATGAGTATTGGTCTATCTTTTGTAGTCGCTTTTAGTCTTGGGCCTTGGCTCACAAGCCTTGTAGGTATTTCTGGTTTGTTCTTTGTGACAACCATCATGGGTTTGATCGCGATTGCGATGTTATTGCTGGTGCCTAAAGTTACTCGTCACCATCGTAATTACCAGCAAGGCTACATGGCACAGCTTAAACAAGTCATTCAAATGGGTGATTTAAACCGTTTACACGTTTCGGTTTTTGCATTGCATTTATTGCTGACTGCCATGTTTATTTATGTGCCGTCACAGCTTATTGAGTTTGCGCATATTCCTTTGGCGAGCCACGGTTTGGTGTATTTGCCACTTTTGGTTATTAGTCTGTTTTTTGCATTTCCTAGCATTATCATCGCTGAAAAATATCGCAAAATGCGCGGCATTTTCTTAACAGCAATTACAGGCATTATCGCAGGTTTGCTTCTTCTTATATTTGGTTATCAATCAAAATATGTATTACTCGCTGGCTTAGGAATTTTCTTTATTGCATTTAATGTGATGGAGGCTTTATTACCTTCTTGGCTGTCAAAATCCGCTCCAATCCAGTCGAAAGCCACCGCTATGGGGGTAAATGCCAGTAGCCAGTTCTTAGGTGCTTTTTTTGGTGGCACACTAGGTGGTCAATTATTGATGTTACATAATACTGCGATTGGATGGAGTGTCTTAGCAGGGATTGCTATAATATGGCTGCTAATTAGTTTTGGTTTAGCTCAGCCGCGGTATTTGTCATCTATTGTGCTGCCATTGCCGCAAGTGCAACAGGTGAATGAGTGGACCACACAACTATTGGCAATTCGTGGTATCGAAGAAGTTGTGGTGATGCCTGACCAGCAAGTTGCTTATATTAAAGTCGATAAACAGTCTCTTGATGACGCTTCGCGACGTGATTTAACGCAGTTGTTCGGTAAAGAGGTAGCCATTTAAGCATAACTCTTATAAAGTAAAACATAGAAATGTATAGGATGAAGACAGCTAATGCGTGGTGTAAATAAGGTTATTTTGGTTGGTACTTTGGGTCGTGATCCTGAAACAAAAACTTTTCCAAATGGGGGCTCGTTGACCCAGTTTTCTATCGCAACAAGTGAAGTTTGGACCGATAAAAATACAGGTGAACGTAAAGAACAAACAGAATGGCACCGTATTGTTTTGCATAACCGTTTAGGGGAAATTGCTCAGCAGTTTTTACGTAAAGGTTCTAAGGTTTATATCGAAGGTTCATTACGTACACGTCAGTGGACAGACCAAAATGGTCAAGAACGTTACACTACAGAAATCCGTGGCGACCAGATGCAAATGTTAGATGCTCGTCAACAAGGTGAACAAGGTTTTGCTGGCGGTAATGATTTTAACCAACCACGTTTTAACGCGCCTCAACAAGGTGGCGGCTATCAAAATAACAACCAAGGTGGTGGCTACGGCCAAAACAATGGTGGTTATGGTGGCCAAGGTGGTTTCGGTAATGGTAGCAATAGCCCACAAGGTGGTGGTTTCGCTCCTAAAGCGCCACAACAACCAGCATCTGCACCAGCTGATTTAGACGACGATTTACCGTTCTAATCAAAGTTTCAAAAAAGGCGAGTTTATCTCGCCTTTTTTATTATTCAATTCCAAGTAAACGTACCAGTGCTGTGCCAGCAGCTGCCAGACAAATCACCAATAAAAGCGGTGCTTTTTTCCAAACCAAGAAAAGTGCCAAACCCACCCCAAATATACGTGCGAAACCCGCGAAATGGTGACCTTCAAAAAATGTAGTGGTCACCGCAATGGCACAAAGTAAAACAGTTGCGCCGTTTGAGAGTAAAACTTGGTATTTTTCAGAAAATGAAAACTTGGCACCTAAGTGAAAGCCAGCAAAACGAATACTGTACGTTCCAAGTGCAAGTAGAGCTATTCCTACAATAATCAGTAACTGTTGACTCATTTTTTTCTACCCCATATCAATCCAAAAAGCGAAATCAGAATTGGAAGTCCTGCGGCTAAAAAGGGTGTGGTTATCAACGCTAAAGTTGATCCGGCAAATGCAGCTTTTCGAGTCACCTTATTCTTTAAAGCAGAAAAAGTAAGAGCAATTAAAATAGCTGGGAAAATCGCATCTAAGCCAAATGTTTTAGGGTCTGGAATAGCACTCCCAATAAAATAACCTGCAGTGACACCGAGCGGCCAACTGAGCATGATGGCTATACCACATAGCCAGTAAGCAGCCTTTTTGGTGTCGAAATCAGGCTGTGCCATACCAAACAAAACACTTTCATCGTTCATGATATGAGACCCAAAATATTGAGAGAATTTGCCTCGAATCAGTTCATTGACCGCAATGCCAAAAGGCAGATGTCTTAAATTGACGAGTAGTCCTGCAATTGCAGCCGCAATCGGGCTACCACCTACCGCCAAGAATCCAATAAAAATAAATTCAGCAGTTCCCGCGAGCACAAATATGGACAGGCAAAGTGGGATCCAGAGTGCTAAGCCATAACTTGCAGCGAGTGAACCTAAGGACATACCAACGATACTCGTTGCTAGACACACAAAGAAAATCGAGCGAGTAGTATCTTTACTAAGTTTTTTAATAAGAGCGTATGTAGTCATGGCATGATATAGCGAACGATTTTCCATTATAATGAATAAGTCTGATTGTTTTGTCAAAACGAACAATCGTTTTTTTTATAGAACGGATAGAATGAATGTCTCAGCCAATCGAAATTATTGCCAAAGGTTTAACGCGTGAACGCCAAAGAGCGGGGCTTTCATTGGCAGAGGTTGCGCGCCGTGCAGGTGTTGCCAAATCTACACTTTCTCAATTAGAGGCAGGGCAAGGTAATCCAAGTATTGAAACCTTATGGGCACTTTGTGTTGCACTCAATATTCCATTTGCACGTCTGATGGAAGAACCGAGCAATCAAGTGCAAGTCATTCGCTGTGGCGATGGGCCAACGGTGAGTTCGGAGATTGCTAATTACAAAGCAATTTTGTTGGCGACCTGTCCACCCCATGCGCGCCGAGATGTGTATTTATTGATTGTTGAACCGGGCGAAGATCGACTTTCAGAACCACATCCAGTTGGTTCGGTAGAACATATTATTGTGGTTGAAGGGCGAGCTTTAGTGGGCTTAATTGATGAAGCGGTTGAGCTGGGTGTTGGAGACTATATTTGTTATCCAGCCGATCAAAAACATATATTTAGAGCCTTGGAAACAGGCACAAAGGCGTTATTAATTTCTGAGCAAAACTAAAGAAATTCAATCTGATTAAAATAAAAACAGAAAGCCATTTACCAGCATCTTCTACAAAAAGGGCCAATTTTGCGTATAAATTTTGCAATTGGCTCTCTCTTTTATTACAAAAATGGCTCTCGTTTCTTGAGTGCCGAAACGACAAATTAAAGCCATTGGAAGTATGCATACGGAAGCGCCGGATAAGCTCAGTGAATTTTCTGTTTTAGGAATTGGGCAGAACGGCTAAATTTTTAGGGGATATTTTTTGGCTTCGGAGGATTTCCGAGACTAGCCGATATCCTCCATATATTAAGGAAAATGATATGGCAGCTCATCAAAATGGTTCTGAAGCCAATCACTCCCAAAGTTTAAAACATGGACTTAAATCACGCCACTTAACTATGATCTCGATTGCAGGGGTTATTGGTGGCTCTCTCTTTGTTGGCTCAGGCAGTATTATCTACAACACCGGCCCTGTAGTTTTTCTAACTTATGCTTTAGGTGGTCTACTCGTTTGGTTCATCATGCGTATGTTAGGCGAGATGGCCGTTTTAAATCCCGACAGTGGCTCTTTTTCAACTTATGCAGACCGTGCGATTGGTCGTTGGGCAGGGTTTTCAATTGGTTGGTTGTACTGGTGCACGCTGGCGATGCTCATGGGCTGGGAAGCTTATGTAGCAGGAAAGATTTTAAACAACTGGTTCCCGTTTATACCGATCTGGGTTTATATGACCGTCGTCATTGTCGCACTGGTTGTTGTCAATTTACAAAACGTCAAGAACTATGGTGAATTCGAGTTCTGGTTTGCGCTCATCAAAGTTATCGCGATTGTTGTTTTCCTTGTGATTGGTAGTTTAGCCATCATGCATTTGTGGCCTTGGGGCAATCCGGCTGCATCTGGTATTAGTAACTTAACCTCTCAAGGCTTTATGCCAAATGGCGGTTCGTCAGTGATTACAGCCTTGCTTGGGGTCATGTTCGCCTATATTGGTGCTGAAATTGTTACCGTAGCAGCAGCAGAGTCTGCAAATCCATCTAAAGAAATTCGTAAGGCATCAAACTCGGTGGTTTGGCGCATTATTTTATTCTACGTTGGTTCAATGTTTGTTGCTGTATGTTTGATTCCTCACAACAATGAACTTTTAAAAGATTCAACTTGGGGTACTTATAGTGTAACTCTGTCTGCACTTGGTATTCCGGGCGCGCGCCATATCGTAAATTTTGTAGTTCTAACATCGGTATGTAGTTGCTTTAACTCAGCGCTTTACACGTGTTCACGGATGCTATTCTCGTTGTCTAAACGTGGTGATGCACCAAAAAGTTTTGGTTCTGTAAACAGTAAAAGCAGTCCTTGGGTGGGCGTGATTGTGTCATGCTTCTTCTCTGTAATTGCGGTAATTTTAACTGCAACAGAGAGTATGAATGTTTATGACTTCTTCATGCTAACAACAGGTGCAGCAACACTATATGTGTACCTGACCATTGCTTATTCTCAGCTTCGTATGCGTAAAAAATTAGAAGCTGAAGGCGTGAAGATTGACTTTAAAATGTGGATGTTCCCTTACCTAACCTATGTGGTAATCTTTGCAATTATTGGTGCAATTCTTACCATGTTGATTGAAGGCACCTATTTTAAAGAAGTGATTTACACCACAGCATTGTTCGGCATTATTGTGTTCTTCGGATTGTTGTCTGAAAAGCTAGGTTGGGGTAAAGAGCGTCGTGCAACCCATTTAACTCATAGCCATGAAGAAAAGTTAGTTTAAATTTTTAAATAAAAAAGAGCCTCACTGTGAGGCTCTTTTTGTTTGTTTTAATACGAGAGAATAGTTAATTTAGCGTAGGTACACCTGCTTCACGTAAGCATTGGAGCAAGACACCAAAAGCCATCACCATATCTTTTTCATTTACACAGGCAAAGCCCATCAGCAGTCCACGTTCGGCATGTGCATGTGATTGCATGTAGTATTGTGAAAGTGGGCGAACTTTGACGCCACGTTCAAGTGCTGTGGCTGCAATGGCGACATCATCGCAAGAGTTCGGTAGTTTTAAAACCAGATGTAACCCTGCTGCTTCATCATATTCATGAATAAATTCGGGGCCAAGATAGCGTTGAATTAAGCTCACCAAGTAATCGCGGCGTTTACCATAGAGCAGGCGCATACGGCGAATATGCGCTTCATAATGGCCTTCACGAATAAATTCAGCGAGGGCTTTTTGCTCAAGCAAGTGCCCACCACGATAAAGTTCGGCCGCAACAATACGTAGCGGTGAAAATAACGGCTTAGGGACGACCAAATAGCCAATTCTTAAAGATGGGTAAATAGTTTTACTAAACGTGCCCATATATAAAACAGGTGCATTATTTTCTAAGCCTTGCAAAGATGGATAAGGCTGGCCCGAGAAACGGAACTCACTGTCATAGTCATCTTCTACAATCCAGCTATTGTGCTGACGTGCGATTTGAATCAATTGTCTGCGACGATCAAGGCTTAAATGTGAGCCAAGCGGATATTGATGTGATGGTGTGACAAAAATGAGTTTAGGCGGTACTGCCGGATTTTCTTCAGGAATAATGCCTTCAGCATCGACAGGCATCGGCTGAATATCGAGGCCATTAATCCGTAACGTATTACGCATTCCCCAATAAGCGGGATCTTCAATCCAGACTTTATCTCCCATATCACTCAGTGCACGTGAGACTAAATCAATGGCTTGATGAATGCCTTCGGTAATAATAATCTGGTCCGCATCGCACTGGACTGAACGCGCAACACGTAAGTAATCTGCCAACGCACTTCGAAGCTCTATGCATCCACCTGCGTTGCTATAAATCAAGCGGTTAATGTCCGGTTCGCGGCTTAAGCGTGCTTGAATACGACTAAAAATATGATGTGGAAACTCGGTAACATCGGGTGCTCCCGGAACAAAGGCTCCCCATTGATGTGGCGAGGCTGCGGCATAGCCTAATAAGTTTGAGCCACGCTGTGAGAGGGCGTAAGAACTTTGAACATTTGGGCTAGAAACTACTTTTTTCTTGTTTTGTGTATTTAAAAAACTCTCTGGCAACTTTTCGGCAACCCATGTGCCATGTCCTGTCCGTGCTTCTAAATAGCCTTCGGCCTGTAGTTGTTCGTAGGCACTAAGAACGGTATTTCTCGAAACATGAATTTCACTGGCTAAATCGCGTGATGCGGGTAGACGAGTCTTCGGCTGGATCACTCCATCAATAATGGCACCACGCAGACAACGGAAAAGGCGTTGATGTAGTTTCCCTTCAGTGTCCTGTTGGAGTCGTTGCAGCAAATGATCTCCAAGTAAACTACGCAATTGGCTCTCTCCTACAGTTAAAAAGTGGCTCTCGTCAGTTGCCATCAGACGAGCGAAATTACATGCATAGGCAGTCGTTGTAAAGCACCCTGAAAATTAAGCACAGGATGCAAAAAACCAAAGCTGCAACTGATGATGAAAATATGAGGGAATCAAATGGATAATCAACATTCTGCACTTAACGCACGTAAACAGCAAGCAACTCCACGTGGTGTAGGCGTGATGTGTCAGTGGTATGCGGAAAAAGCTGAAAATGCCACGATTTGGGACAAGGAAGGCAACCAATTTATCGATTTCGCTGGTGGTATTGCGGTTTTAAATACAGGCCATCGCCACCCTAAAGTCATTGCAGCGGTGACTGAACAACTTACTAAATTTACTCATACTGCGTATCAAGTTACGCCTTATGAAAGCTATGTGGCTTTAGCTGAACGTATTAATGAACGCGCACCAATTGCTGGTCCTGCGAAGGCAGCTTTTTTCACAACAGGTGCAGAAGCTGTTGAAAATGCAGTAAAGATTGCTCGTTGTTACACAGGTCGTCACGGTATTATCACGTTTGGTAACGGTTTCCACGGTCGTTCATTCATGACCATGGCAATGACAGGTAAAACTGCGCCTTACAAACGTGATTTCGGTGTAATGCCAGCGGGTGTGTTCCACGCACGTTACCCAGTACCTGCAAAAGGTATTTCAGTAGATGCGGCAATTGAAAGCGTTGAAGATATTTTTAGTGAAGATATTGCACCACATGACGTTGCAGCAATTGTGCTGGAGCCAGTACAAGGCGAAGGCGGTTTCAATGTGGTGCCAGCCGAGTTCTTAAAACGTTTACGCGCAATTTGTGATAAGCACGGTATTTTACTTGTTGCTGATGAAGTTCAATCTGGTTTTGCACGTACGGGTAAGTTATTTGCGATGAACCATTACGAAACTAAAGCAGACCTCATCACGATGGCGAAAAGCTTGGGCGGTGGTTTCCCTATTTCAGGTGTTGTGGGCCGTGCAGAAGTCATGGATGCACCAAACCCGGGTGGTCTAGGCGGTACTTATGCAGGTAGCCCGATTGCAGTTGCCGCTGCGCATGCCGTGATTGACGCGATTGAAGAAGAAAACTTATGCGACCGTGCAAATGAATTAGGCGCTGAGTTAGTTGCTACGCTTAAAGATATTCAGCAAGCAACAGGTGACGTAGTAACCGATATTCGTGCATTAGGTTCAATGGTTGCAGTAGAGCTTGAAACAGCTGAACAAGCAAAAGTTGTACAAAACTATGCAATGGAAAACGGGTTGTTACTTCTTACTTGTGGTAAATACGGTAATGTAATTCGTTTCTTATATCCATTAACCATTCCTGCTGAGCAATTCCGTCAAGGTCTTGATATCTTGAAACAAGGTTTTGCGACACTAAAAGCAGGTAGTGCAAAAGCAATGGAGCAATCTGCATGATTCAAAATAATTTGCAGTATTTATTAAAACATCCTGATATTTCATTAGAAGCACCTGCATCAAATGACTATATCGAGGTAAATGATGCTGCTACAGGTGAAACTTTGGCATGGGTGAAAACCTATGACCGCGCAGGGGTTGAAGCCGCAATTAACCGTTCGGCAAAAGCGCAAGCTGCTTGGAAAAAGCAAACTGCCTTGGCGCGTGCTGATGTGTTATTGGCATGGTACAACCTCATGCTTGAGCACAAAGAAAATCTGGCACAGATTTTAACGGCTGAGCAAGGTAAACCATTGGCAGAAGCACGTGGTGAAATTGGTTATGCAGCATCATTTATTCGCTGGTTTGCCGAGCAAGCGCGACGTATTGATGGTGAAGTCTTAACACCTACGTTGCCAAACCAACGTCTGCTCGTGATTAAACAAGCGATTGGTGTTACTGCTGCTATTACGCCGTGGAACTTCCCGGCTGCCATGATTACGCGTAAAGCAGGTCCAGCCATTGCTGCAGGTTGTTCAATGTTGGTTAAACCAGCCGAGCAAACGCCGTTAACCGCCTATGCGCTTGAAGTATTGGCGTTACAGGCAGGCTTACCAACTGATGTTTTAATTAACATTAGTGGTGATGCAGTTGAAGTAGGTAAAACCCTATGTGAAAGCGATATTGTTCGTAAGTTAAGCTTCACAGGTTCAACCCAAGTTGGCCGTATCTTGATGCAACAATGTGCGCCAACCATTAAAAAGCTTTCACTTGAACTTGGTGGTAATGCACCAGTTGTGGTATTTGACGACGCTAATCTTGAACAAGCAGTTCAGGGTATTATGGCAAGTAAATATCGTAACAGCGGTCAAACCTGTGTCTGTGCTAACCGTATTTATGTTCAAGACGGTATTTACGATGCATTGGCAGACCGTTTGGTTGAAGCCGTGTCTAAATTGAAAGTTGGTGATGGCCGTCAAGAAGGTTCAACTCAAGGGCCTTTAATTGATGAAGATGCGATTGCTAAAGTGCAGTCTCATATTGCTGATGCAACTGAGAAAGGCGCGACAGTTCGTATTGGTGGTCAACGCTCGGCACTTGGCGGCACATTCTTTGAGCCAACAGTTTTAACTGGCGTAACGCAAGACATGAAAGTGTCTAAAGAAGAAACTTTTGGTCCACTTGCCCCATTGTTCCGCTTTAAAACTGAAGATGAAGCAGTGGCAATGGCGAACGATACCGAGTTTGGTTTAGCTGCTTATTTATTTACTCAAAGTACAGCGCGTCAATGGCGTGTGGGTGAAGCACTTGAGTACGGAATGGTCGGCATTAACACAGGCGCAATTTCAAATGAAGTTGCTCCGTTTGGTGGCGTAAAACAGTCAGGTCTAGGTCGTGAAGGTTCAAAATTCGGCATCGAAGAATATGTCGAAATGAAATACCTCTGCGTAGACTTATCTGAGTAAGGAATAAAGCGAGTTTGCTTTGTTCTGAACGAAAACATGCAGTTATACTGCATGTGATGTTTCACAAAAAAACCGGTCATGCCCATTCATGACCGGTTTTTTTATTTAAGTCGGCAAATATCCTTCATGGCTTTCGGGTAAACGACGAAGCTCATCAATGAGGGTTTCAATGAGTTTTTCGACCACAAGGCGTTGGCCTTTTCGGGACACATAAACCAGTTGTAGCATGCCGATATTCGACTTCCAGTCAGGAAGAATATGAACTAGTGTTCCTTTACGAATTTCCGATTCAACGGTTAAAAAAGGAAGATCTGCAATACCTAAACCATCCATTACGGCATAGTAAACACCTGCCAAGTCATTACTTTTAATTCGTGGTTGATAAGGCACATCAACCGATTCACCATTACGTATATTGCATAAATGCCAAATATAATTTTGCTTTTGTGTGCCTAAGCTAATACTTGGAAAGTCCTGTAATTCGGAATAATGCTTAATGGTGCGACCTTGCAGTAATTCAGGCGAAGCCACCAGACAGTGATCGGTTTTAATCACATCACGAACAATCAAATTTGAATCTTCATTCGGTTCAAAATTGGTTCGAATCGCAAGGTCGATGTCATCATGCAAGATATCTACTCGACGGCTGGTTAGCTCAAGAGATATTTCAACTTTAGGGTAGGTTTTTAAAAACTGATTTAAAATTTTTCTAATTTGAAAATGCATCATTAAAGGTGGGCAGCTTACTTTTACCAGACCTTGAGGCTCACTTTTTTGCTTTAATAACACGTTTTCTGCACATTCAACTTGAGCAATGACTTTGCAGCATTCCTCGTAAAACTCTTGACCTAAATCGGTCACTTTAAAATGGCGGGTTGTTCTTTGAATCAGGCTGACATTAAATTTATTTTCAAGGTCAATAATGCGTCGGCTGAGCTTGGATTTACTAATATTTTCGGCCTCACTGGCTGCACTAAAGCCGCCGTGTTTTACGACCAAATAGAAATAATAAAAATCATCAAAAGAGCTTATCAATGTCCGTTCAACCCATTTAAATTCAAGATTAGAATGCTTAAGCATTCTAATCTTGGCAGTAGAACTTATTTTTGGCTAGTGTTGTGATTGTAACTTGAAATCAGGTTACGGTAGTCAGGGATATGATTTGAGAACAATGTGCCCAAACCTTCAATATCATTACGCCAGTCACGGTGTAATTCACACGCCATACCGAACCAAGTCATCAGCTGAGCACCTGCTTTAGACATACGGTCCCAAGCTGCATCACGTGTTAATTCGTTGAAAGTACCAGAAGCATCAGTAATTACGAATACTTCAAAGCCTTCTGCCAAAGCAGATAGTGCAGGGAATGCTACACAAACTTCAGTTACAACACCTGCAATAATCAGTTGTTTTTTACCAGTTGCTTTAACCGCTTTTACGAAATCTTCATTGTCCCACGCATTGATTTGGCCTGGACGTGGAATAAAAGGTGCATCTGGGTGAATTTCTTTTAACTCAGGAACTAAAGGACCGTTTGGACCAGTTTCAAAACTGGTTGTTAAAATTGTTGGAAGATTGAAGTATTTTGCTGCATTTGCAACAGCAAGTACGTTGTTTTTAAATTTATCCGGATCGATATCTCGAACTAAAGAAAGTAAACCTGCTTGATGGTCAACCAAAAGAACCGCAGCATTATCCTTGTCTAAGCGTACATAATCTTGAGCCATTTTTTATGTCCTCATGTTATCAAATTGAATAATCAAAAATTATTGGGTAGGTCATCAGTGCCTAAAATCATGCTAGATGAGTTTGTTGTCGTAATTAAGTCTAAAAAATAGGATTAAGAATTTTAAAAATAGGACGATCTCTTGAACAAAACATCAAAATTTATGATTGTCTCATAAATGCAATAATGTGTTGCTAATCCTGATCTATAAACTGCAATTATTGAGGCGTAAAATCAATCTCAGTTCAAGAAAATCCTACATATATAGGAGAGATCAGATGAAGAAATTTCTTGGTGCATATCAAAATAACCACATGCATTGGGTTGGTGATGGTTTCCCTGTATATAACCTGTTCTCTTATGACCGTTTAGGCCAAACCCTAAGCCCATTTTTGTTACTGGATTATGCAGCGCCTTATAACTTCTCACCAACCACCGAACAACAAGGTGTAGGTTCACATCCTCACCGTGGCTTCGAAACAGTTACTATTGCCTATCAAGGTGAAGTGACTCATAAAGACTCAAGTGGTGGTGGCGGAACCATTAAAACCGGTGACGTGCAATGGATGACTGCGGGTGCAGGGGTGTTACATGAAGAGTTCCATTCTCCTGAATTTGCAGAGCATGGCGGTCTTTTTGAAATGGTGCAATTGTGGGTAAATTTACCTTCGCATTCAAAAATGACCCCTGGAAAATATCAAGCCATTGAAGCTAAAGATATTCCGGACATTGCACTAGACGAGCACGGTAGTCATTTGCGTGTGATCGCAGGTGAATATGCAGATGCAAAAGGTGCAGCAACTACATTTAGTCCATTAAATGTATGGGACGGTAAATTGGTAAAAGGCCAAAAACATACCCTGTATGTACCTGAAGGGCATACTACCCTTGTTGTTGTGTTAGAGGGTGCGGTTGTGGTTAATGATACAAACCGTCTTGAAGGCAAAACTGTTGCGATTTTATCTCGTGAGGGCGTTGAGTTTAGCTTAAATGCTGAAGAAGACACTAAATTCTTGGTGTTGACTGGCCAACCACTGAATGAGCCAATCGAAGGTTATGGTCCATTTGTCATGAATACCAAAGCCGAGATTATGGAAGCGATTAACGATTTTAATCGTGGAAAATTCGGTTCAATCATGCAAGAAGGATAAATTGCTAAGCTGTGCTTAATGATCTTTAAAAGCAAAGTAATAAAAAGCCCGCTATCAAGTGTGAATAGCGGGCTTTTTCGCTGTAAAGTTTCTGTTTTTATGATGGATATCATTATTGTGTCGGCATTGTTTTGTGTGATTTAGTTCTCATTATTATGCCACCATGATACCGCAAAAAAAGATACTTGTAAAACGAATGATATAAATACAGTTAAATTATCTTATTTTATTTAAAAGAATTTTTTTAAATTTTTAAAAAATATAGATTTTTATACAGTCATCCTCTTTTGTAAAATTTTATGAAAAACTTTTGGGCTTATCTTTTAAAATTTTTCTATATAAATTGATGCAAAAAATAAAAATCTGGTAGTTTTTAATACGGTGTTTTTTTAGGGTATGAGTGATAATCAAAAAAATTCTCGAAAAATGGGACATCATTTTGGATATCGCAATTATTGGCAGTGGAATGGCAGGACTTGCAGCAGCAAGAATTCTGAAAGATGCAGGACATACAATCACGATATTTGAAGCACTTCCTGGCCGGGGAATGGACAGTCATAGCATTGAGTTCGATGGTGGGATTATTGATGCACCATTGCGTGTTATGAACCCGCATCTATGGAAAAATACACTCAGCCTTGCTGCACATTTAGGCATTAAAACCTTTCCGGTCCGTACCTATATGTCTTGTAGCTGGTTATTTGAAGATCGTACTGAAACATGGTTAACCACATCTCGTAGCCGTATTGGTAATTTCCCAATTATCAATAACCGTAAAGGTATCCAGCAATATGGCTGGCGTCTGGTAAAAGGGATGCTGCAATTAAAAACTGCGATTCACCAGTTCTTTAAATCTAAAAATCAAGATATTACTCTCGCTGAATTTATTAATCAGAACGATATTGAAGAAGTATTCTGGCATGGTGTAGTTATGCCGGTGCTTTATACGATTTGTACATGTAACCCAAAAACAATTGGTGATTGGCCTGCGAAAAACCTTCTTGAGTTTTTGCGTCATTTAACTGATGGTGACATGTTGTTGCGTATGAAAGGCGGTACACCTGCATTTGTAGACAGCCTAATTAAAGGCATTGATATCCATAGCGGTTCGGCAATTAAAAAAGTTGAGCTACAAGGTGAAAAAGTACTGGTCGAAAATGAAAAAGGTGACCAAGGTACATTTGACCGTGTTATTGTGGCGACACCAACATCTAAACTTGAAGAGTTCTTAAACCCTGAACAGTTTGCAGAAGATATGAATCTGCTTAAACAGTTCCGCTTTGAACAAGGCGACTTGGTTATTCATACTGATGCAACAGTAATGCCACCACGCCGTAAAGACTGGTCAGTGCTGAGCTATATGATGGATCGTAAGTTTACTCGTCAGCAGTTTACGGTTTGGATGAATGCCGTTGAGCCATCACTGGTAGGTAAAAATCCTGTATTCCAAACTTGGCGTCCAGTAGTTGATATTGACCCTAAAAAAGTCATTTCAAAAGTGACCTTAACGCGTGCAGTTGTAGACTCGCAAACCATTGCTTTAAACAAAGAGCTACAACAACGTCACTTACAACCAAACCGTAAAGTATTCTACTGTGGTTCATGGTCATGTGATGGTTTGCCAATTTTAGAGTCAGCAGTGACTTCTGCGATGCATATTGCTGAAATCTTAGGTGCACCTTTACCATTCGTGGGATTAAAGCCTAAGGTCGAAGTTGCCCCTGAACTCGGTTACTAAAATTGTGAAAGCAAAAGTTCGAGCAGCTCTTTCTCGATTTATCCCTCATAAATATGCAATTGATGCATCAAGTTTGGGGGATAGTGAAGAGCTTGCTTGGACAAACTTGGGTTTTTGGAAAAATACCCAAACCTACCGTGAAGCTTGTCGCCAATTGGCTGATCATTTGGCACAAGCTGTCAATTTAAATTCAAAAGATCATCTCTTAGATTTAGGCTGTGGGCAGGGCGCAAGTTTATTGCACTGGTTACAGCACTATCATCCTAAAAGCCTTAGTGCGGTTGAACTACAAGCTTCATGTGTTAATAAAATTCAAAAACTTATTCCTGAAATAAGCCAGATTTTCTGCGGTTCATTTTTAAATTTAAAACAATTTGAATTTAAACAACGCTTCGATGTCATTTTGTGTATCGATGCGGCTTATCACAGTCATTTAAATTCATTTCTAGATTCGGTTACGCCAGTTTTAAATTCAAAAGGACGATTAGGGTTTCACTACTTAATGCGTGCCGACTCATGCCAAAACATGACAGCCTTTCAAGAACAAAAGTACCGTTATTTACTTAAAGCAGCCGATGTCACTTGGGATGCCTTACTCACGGAAGAGATACTGAGAACTACCTTGGAACAACAAGGTTTTACAGATATTAAAATCGAAGATTTATCAGAACAGGTATTATTAGGTTTTTCACAGTATATTCAAAATCAACAAGCACAAAGCCATAACCGAGGGTTGGCAAATTTTAAAATCCAAATGACTGCAAAGTTATGCCAACAACTCTATCAAAATGGGTATGTACGTTATATTCAAATAACAGCAATAAAAAAATAGGGTGAGCCATGTCAGTTAAATATCAAGGATCATGTTTATGTGGAGCTGTGAGCTATCAAAGCGATGCAGAGCCACGTTATAGTTTTAATTGCCATTGTCGAGATTGCCAAAAGGCAACAGGTTCGGCCTATGCACCAATCGCTTTTTTTCATCAATCTGAATTGAAAATAAGTGGCGAACTAAAATATTTTGAGACATTAGGTTCTTCTGGTCGTCCCATTAAAAGAGCCTTTTGCCCGACTTGTGGTTCTCAACTTTTTGGCTTACCTGAACTTGTTCCTGAAATGATTTCAATACGCGCAGGCACTTTGGATGACCCAAGTCTCTATCATCCTAAAGCGGAGGTTTTTGTGAGCCAGACCTATGCTTGGGACATGCTGAATCCAAACCTTAAACACTTTGAAAAAATGATAGAGAAGAATAAAGAAAGGTAAGAAAAATAGCCAAAAAATATGATTCCTTTTTCTTTTAACTATCTCTGGATTTTCTTAATTGCTTCCTTAGGGAGTCTTGTTTTTTTTCTATTTGCAGTGGGCATGATTTTTAGTGCTAAATTACGCTCTGTGATTAGGAATAGAAATATATTAATTCGGCTCATTTTTTTATTGAGCTTTTTATGTTTATTGCTAAATATCGGTTTAGGTATTCTTTCAATTATTATTGATAATAAAATTAAAAAGAACGGCGAGGCTTTAAATAAAGTTCTTGTAAAAGACGAAAAAGTTTTAGGAATACCTATGCCTAAAGGTACTCAACTTGAGCTATATCAACCTAATCAGCTTGATTCATTTAGAAGAGCCACTTTTCCTCAACCTATTCAATTTGGAAACTTTCACGTCAATTCTATTAAAATTGCGAGAGGAATTGATATTGAGTTATTCAACGATAGGTCTATCACTTTAGAGGGTGAGGGTAAAGATCTGGTTGAAGGGTGGCCATGTGAAATTTCTGTCTATATAAAGGTTTACCTAGACAGAAATGCGAAAATTAATGGTCTTGAATACTGTTCACTTGCACAGCGGGTCCAATTAAATCATCTGGAAATAGAGCCAAAGGCAAATATAGAACGTTCAAAAGACCAGAAATATCCAGATGGTTTCGTTTCAAAGGATTTTTGGATAATTAGAGGTGGTCCCACATGTTTGAACAACTAAAAGCTTATTTATAAGTGATACTCTGCTCTAGTTAAGCTACCTTATTTTGTTGTGGTAGCTGGTCATAGTAAAACTCATCTGGAGTCATTTTGTCCAGACTCGAATGAGGTCGTTTCAAATTATAAAATTCAAAATATGCGTTTAATTGCTTCTTCGCATCCAAAACATTGCTGTAGGCTTTGAGATACACCTCTTCATATTTAACGCTCCGCCATAATCGTTCAACCATCACATTATCAACCCATCGACCTTTACCATCCATGCTGATTTGGATGTCATTTGATTTCAATACATCAATAAATGCATCACTGGTAAACTGACTGCCTTGGTCTGTATTAAATATTTCAGGTCGACCATATTTTTCAATAGCTTCATTTAATGTTTCTATGCAAAATGTAACCTCCATACTAATCGATACTCTATGCGCAAGTACCTTGCGGCTATGCCAATCAATCACAGCACATAAATAAACAAAGCCTTTTGCCATAGGGATATACGTTATATCCGTAGACCACACTTGATTACTGCGCTGAATAGCCAATCCTTTGAGCAGATATGGATATTTGCGGTGAGCTTGATTAGCCTGGCTTAAATTTGGTTTGCAATATAACGCATTAATGCCCATTTTCTTCATTAAAGTACGTGTATGACGTCGTCCTATATGATGTCCTTGACGATTCAACAAATCACGCATCATACGGCTACCTGCAAAAGGGTATTGCATATGTAACTCATCCATACACCGCATCAGCTTCAGATCTGATGCACTCACAGGTTTTGGGCGATAGTAATAACAACCACGGGAGACTTTCAGCAGCTGAGCTTGCTTAGATACTGAAATCTGAAGTGAGTCATCGATTAACTTTTGTGGTTGAAGCGGCCCAGTTTCTTCAACACACCTTCTAAAAAATCAATTTCTAATGCCTGCTCACCGATTTTTGCATGTAGTTTTTTTAGATCGATGGGTGGTTCTGTTGGAGCTTTTGATTGATCGAAAGCTTGCGAGGAAGCTGAAATCAGTTGATTTTTCCAGTCGATAATTTGGTTTTGATGAACATCAAATTCAGCACTCAATTCAGCAAGTGTTTTTTCTGCTTTAATCGCAGCAAGTGCTACCTTAGCTTTAAAATCATTTGAATGATTTCTTCTTGGTCTACGTGCCATAAAATACTCCATATATTGATGTTTATAACATCATTTGGGGAGCAAAATATCACTTATAAGTGTTGTTCAAATTTCCTGATCCACCTCT